>DAOUTG010000001.1 GCA_030626845.1 Methylococcaceae bacterium | reverse complement strand
TATAAATGCCTAGTTGATAAATTCAGAAATAAAAAAGATGGAATTAATGATTTATTTGTTTATTTAGCTGCTGGGTTATGGAATCTAAATATACTTTATCGTTAATTTTTTAAAAAACAACTCTAATAACGCATTATGATCTTATCGGAGATATTCATGGTCAAGCTGATAAATTAATTAATCTTTTACAAAAATTAGGTTATCGCCAACAAGCGGGAGTCTATCAAAAAAAATATCATCAAGTTATTTTTGTGGGTGATTTTATTGATCGAGGTCTTCAAGAAAAGCAGGTGCTAACCATTGTTCGAGCAATGATCGCAACAGGTCATGCACAAGCAGTGATGGGAAATCATGAGTTCAATGCAATTTGTTATCATACCCGTGATAAAAAAGGGAACTTTTTACGCGTCCAAAACACTAATCATACCGAACAGCATCAACAATTTTTAGATGAATATCCATACAATTCAACTGAAGCTAATGAGATTATAAACTGGTTTAAAACACTTCCTTTATTTTTAGAATTGGATGGCTTTAGGGTGATCCACGCTTGTTGGGATGAAAAATTAATCGCAGAAATAAAACCGCTATTGGATAAAAATAATTGTTTGAAGCCTGAGCAATATTTATTGAGCTGTCAAAAAGGTTCATTTTTTTATCATGCACTTGAAATTTTATTAAAAGGTCCTGAACTCACCTTACCCAATCAGGGTATTTTTACTGACAAAGAAGGAATAGTTCGACATAAGGTACGGGTTCAATGGTGGAAGAAAAATTTATTCAGCTATCAGCAAGCTGCCGTAGGTTCTAAACAATCACAAGAAAAAATAGCGAATACACCGCTTTTAAAAAATGATATTCCACTTTATCCCGTTGATGCTATTCCTGTGTTTTTTGGGCATTACTGGTTTTCAGGTACACCAGAGATTGCGAGTAATAATGCGATTTGTCTAGATTATTCAGCAGCAACAACAGGGGCTTTAGTGGCTTATCGTTTAGAAAATGCCAAAAAAACACCCTTAAATAAGCAAAATTTTTATCAAAGCAAGGATTAATTATTACTCTCTAAAGATTATTAACCATACAATGAATAGATTCTTTGAGAGACGGTTACAGGTTTTATCACTTTTTTATTTCTATAAAAAATGACTTAATAAAGTGTTATCCCGCACAATCAATACTAATTCTTTTAGTGGTTTTTGCTAATTTTAAGGCTGTCAGTTGTCCACCCCAAAGGCAACCTGTATCTATGCCATAGCAGTGTTTATCCTGATAAAATCCAAGCGTTGACCAGTGTCCAAAAATAACTTTTAAATCAGTACTTTTACGTGATTTAATCTTAAACCAAGGCTGTAAATGGCTAGGTTGTGTACCAGGTTTTCCTTTATGCTGAAAATCTAGTTGTCCTTGATTATCGCAATAACGCAGACGGGTAAAACAATTAAGAATAAATCGTAATCGTTCATTACCCTGTAAATTCTTTGACCATAAATTAGGGAGGTCACCATACATAACTTTAAAAAAGTCTAGATAATCTTTTGATCGGAGTATTTTTTCTAATGAGGCTGCCATTTTTTTAGCATCTGCAATAGTCCATTGGGGCGGGAGTCCTGCATGAATTAAACCATAATGATCGTTGTAATGAAATAGGGGGCGTTTTCTTAACCAGTTCATTAATTCATCCCTGTCATTGGCTTTTAAAATTTCATTGAGAGTATCTTTTCTTTTTGGTTTTTTTTGTAAATAAGCAATGGCGAGTAGATGTAAATCATGATTACCTAAAACACTAATGGCAGCGTCGCCAAGATTTTTGATAAAACGTAAGGTTTCTAATGATTTATTACCCCGATTAACTAAATCACCTGCAAACCATAGTTGATCTTTAGCAGGGTTAAAATCAATAACGTCAAGTAAACGTAATAAGTCATCATAACAGCCTTGTATGTCACCAATTGCATAAATAGCCATTATATTAAAAACATGAGGCTGTATGCCCCCCCATAGGTACAAATAAAATAAATACAGGAAACAGCTAAACTTGCTGGAACATTAATGCTTAAAACTTGTTTGATAATGTAAGTCACCAGGCAAATATCCCAAAAAAATAAAATTCCAAAAGTGACATAACTTAAAAAATCATCAGTAACCGTTAGCCAAATCATAACGGGAACACCAAAGATCGCAATAAAATTCTCACAGACTAAAAATGCAGTCACCACTTGTAGATAATAATGAAAATTACGGTTTAAAATCATCATTAAAGCAACAAAAACCAAAGTAAATACGGTTTCTATATTAACTTCCCAAAAGGCATCCCAAGGATCTATCATGTTGGCCTGCATAAATAGCTCAACACAATAATAAATAATCAAGTTATATCTAAAAAAAGCCTCAGAACGGGGAAGTTTTAGTGGGTTATCATTGAAGAAACATAAAGGGATGTAGTATTTTAAAATATCCATCGTTAACAGGGGTTAAGTTAGATTAATTATTTATTATGAGATCTTTGGGGAAAAAGCCCCAGTTTAGATTTCTTTTTTGAAGGGGTTCCGGGTAAGGGAAATTGGGGCTTAGGAATATTTGAGGATAAAGTAGATACCGTAACCTGACTAAAACTTTCATTTAAAGTTTGTACTAATTCTTTAGTTTCACTCATTAACGTTTTAAGTTTTTTACGGTTCTTACGGTTATTTCCAAAAGGCTCTGTTCTTGGTAAAATAATACGCCCAAAAGTTAAGCTTTTTTCAAATAACCCAACTAAGCTTTCGATTAAATTAAGTTTTTTCTGACGTTTATACAGGTCTTTAATAATAAATTTGGCATGAATTTTACTGATTATAATATGCAATGGAATTAAAAAAGCCATTAATACAACGAGAATAATAGGGCCTACAATGGGGTCAAGTAGAGAATTTATAATAATTCCTCCCATGGTTATTTCAGCAAAAAGCATCAAGCTCACTAAAAAACCCATAACAATTAAAGTGGTTGCATTTGAGCGTTCTTTCCATTGAATGAGTGCCTTTTCAACTTCGGGCATTAAAATTTCTTCTACATCCTGTATACTTTGCTCTAAGTTATGTAGAACTCGGTAAGAACGATCATATTCTACATTAGCTAAACGATCATCTATGGCTCTAATTCCATCCAAGTGAATATCATCGGAATCAGATAATACAATGTAATGTCCTGTATTTAAGCCTAAATTGGCAAGTCTTTGTTGCCATGAAGTAATAATTTCATTACTTCTTGCTATATCAAGACTCATATCTGAATGGTCGATAATATAAACTAAGTTATGGCTATCTTGAAGTGCAATTAATTCATTAATTAATTCGCTAATAACAGAGGGTTCTGATTCAAAAATATCCGTAAATATAAAGCTTAAGTCTGATATTCCTAAAACATGTTTCATTAACAATGATTGCGCTGCACCACTTTCTGCGGTAAAAGGCGGGGTATCAATGAATAATTTGCCTTTTAATTTCTCACTATTTAAAGTTTTTAGCTCTAAATAAGTATTAATTTTTCCGCCTTCTCCAGGAATTGCCTGCTCAATTTTATTACTTATTTGATAAAAAGGAAGTTTGTGGTCTACATCAATCGCCATTCCAGGTAAAGTGACAGCGGTTGTTTGTGGCGTATATTGCAGCACAGTAAATTTATGATGTGAGGTATAGACACTGGAATGATGAGGGCTAGAGCCTAAATAATGGGCTATGAAATTATCTTTTACAGGAGAAGTACCGCCTATTAAACTGACAATCGGCCACCACGAACTTTTACTCGCAGTTGACTCATCTTCACTCAATAGTCCTAAGTTGTATTCAAGCTGATCAAGCTGATGGAAAAAGTCAGTTGCTGTTTTTAAAACGGGTTGAGTGTTTGCAAAGTGATTTTCCAGATTAACTAAGTGTTTGCTTACCATTTTGTCTACCATCAAAATACCTTAATTTCTTGTTGTTGGTAAGATCATGAGTATACACCTAGCGAGTAAAATTATAAAAAACTAAGTAATATTTTTTCTCTATTAGGTATTAATTATGCAAATTCAAAATCATTTAATGACAGAAATAGAGCATGTTTTTTCACCCAATTTTAATTCTCGACCCAATGAAGATGATATTTCACTCATTGTTATTCACAATATAAGTTTGCCTCCTAAGCAATTTACAGGTGACTATATTACCCAATTATTTTGTAATCAATTAGCACCTGATAAACACCCCTTTTTTAAACAGATTCATCAACTAACTGTTTCAGCTCATTTACTCATTAGACGAGAGAGTCATATTATCCAGTATGTCCCTTTCAATAAAAGGGCTTGGCATGCAGGACAATCAAATTATCAAGGTCGTGACAATTGTAATGATTTTTCTATTGGTATAGAATTAGAAGGAGCAGATACGATAGCTTATACTGAGCAACAATACCTAAAGCTTACAAAAGTCATCCAGTTATTAATTAAAACCTATCCGAATTTAAGTAAAAATCGGATTACAGGACATAGTGATATAGCCCCTCAACGTAAAACTGATCCTGGACAATCTTTTTCATGGTCATTATTATTTCAATTATTAGATGAAAAGGCGTGTTAAAAGAACAGTTAATCCAATAATTTATAAGAACAAATTGACAAAGCCTAGCAGATAGATAGAATTGAGTGATTAATTAAACTAACAATAAGGAACATAACATGGCAATTAGTCTTAAAAAAGGACAACGTATTAGTCTTGAAAAAGACGGTGAAGGCTTAGAAAAAATATGTGTGGGTGTTAATTGGGGTGCGATTGAAAAAAAATCATTGTTTGGTAAAGTAAAAAAAGTAGGCGTTGATCTTGATGCGTCAGTGGGTTTATTTTCAGGCGATAAAAAATTAACAGGGAAAGTTTATTTTGGTAAGTTAGCTTCACAATGTGGTTCGATACGTCATTCGGGTGATGATTTAACAGGGGATGTTGATGGCGATGATGGCTTAGATAATGAAGTCATTAGTGTTGATTTAAGTCATGTGCCTACCGATGTAGATCAAATCGTTTTTGTTTTAAATTCTTTTCAAGGACTAGATTTTGCGAGTATTCCTTTTGCATCCATAAGAATTTATGAGGGGATTCCTAGTCGAGTTGATACGGTTGTTGCAAGCTATGATATTGCCAATGATGCCACCTTTTCAGGCAAGGTTTCAATGGTTTTAGGTAAATTATATCGACATGGGGGGGCTTGGAAATTTACCTCCATTGGTGATTCAACTGATGATCGTAAATTAGAAGCTACGTTGAAAACGGTTGAAGCAAAATATCTTTAAAAATTTAAAGGAAAGAAGATGGCAATTAGTCTACAAAAAGGGCAACGTATTAGTCTTGCAAAAGGCGGTAATAATTTAGAAAAAATTTGTGTTGGCGTAAACTGGGGGGCGATTGAGAAGAAAAACTTATTTGGAAAAATAAAAAAAGTCGCCGTTGATCTTGATGCCTCTGTTGGGTTATTTTCAGAAAATAAACAGTTGCTTGATCTGATTTATTTTGGGCAATTAGCTTCAAAATGTAGCTCAATACGTCATTCTGGTGATGATTTGACAGGGGATATGGACGGGGATGATGGTTTAGATAATGAAGTTATTATGGTTGATTTAACTAAAATTCCAGCATCTGTTAATCAAGTGGTCTTTGTACTTAATTCATTTCAAGGACAAGATTTTGCAACCATTCCTTTTGCCTCCATTAGAATTTATCAAGGAACACCTGAAAGAGTTGATGACATTATTGCAAGCTATGATATTGCTAATGATGCGACTTTTTCAGGTAAAGTTTCTATGATTATGGGGAAATTATATCGTCATTCAGGGGCTTGGAAATTTACTTCAATTGGAGATTCAACCAAAGATAAAAAATTAGAACAAACATTAAAAACCGCTGCTGCAAACTATCTTTAATCATCAAAATAGCCCATTCTTTTGTAGGTGCTGATTTATCCGCACTGTGCAGATGAATCTACACCTACAAATGACAGCGTTATTTCGTCCACATTCCTTAACTACAACCCATGCGTTTTGCGTTTACGCCAAAAAGTTGCACGACTCATCCCTAATAATTTAGCTGCTTGGGTCACTTTTCCATTCGATTGCTTTAACGCTTGCTCAATGACATTTTTTTCAGTACCAGTAAAAGCTAGGGTTGTTACTGAGGTTTTATGATTAGTCGCTATTGATGATTCTCTAAATTCTGGGGGTAATTCTGATAAATGTAATACCGCACCACGACCGACAACGAAAGCATATTCTAGTACATTCTGTAACTCACGAATATTTCCAGGCCATTGATAATCCAATAATACCCGCATGGCCTCTGGGTCAATCACTTCAATTTGTCGAAAACCTTTTTGGTTATGAAGCTCAATAAAATGGGCTAATAATAAATTAATATCTTCACGGCGTTCTCGTAAAGGGGGAATAAAAATAGGTACAACCCGTAAACGATACATTAAATCTTCTCTAAAACGTCCAAGCTTAACTTCTTCGCGTAATGAGCGATGAGTTGCAGCAACAATGCGAACATTCGCGGTATAACTTTTGGTTCCGCCCACAGGCGTATAAGTTCTTTCTTGAATTACTCGTAATAATTTAGCTTGTAGTTCTAAAGGTAATTCAGCCACTTCATCTAAAAATAATGTCCCCCCTTCGGCTTGATTAAATAAACCAGGGTGATCTTTAATTGCCCCACTAAATGCACCACGAACATGACCAAAAAGTTCACTCTCCAATAAATTTAATGATAAAGCAGCACAATTAATCGCAACAAAAGGTTGAGTAGATCGTGAACTTAGCGTATGAATAGCACTTGCAACCAATTCTTTTCCTGTTCCACTTTCACCCCGAACTAATACAGTGACTTCTGTTTTTGCCGCGCTTTGAATAATTTGAAATACAGGCTGCATTTGTAACGCGCGACTTAAAATCCCATGAAAATTTTGCTGTAGAGACGAATTTATTTCAATGGTTTGTAGCCAATTTTTGGATTTAGGTATCTTTTGTTTCATTTATGTTTCAAAGGGTTTCATAAAAGATGTTTCATTGAAACATAAGTGAAACACTTTAACAAACTCTATTTTAATGATTAAATTTAAAATAATATTTAATTACAATAGCTTATATAATATAATTATTTTGGCATTGTCCTTGCATTTAGAATAATGTCATTACTTTTTTATTAAACTACCCCCTTAAGACTTCGGAGACTTCCATGATTTTTAGACAACTTTTTGATGATGCAACTTGGACTTACACCTATTTAATTGCTGATCCAAAAACGAAAGAGGCTGTTATTGTTGACCCTGTTAATACCCAAATTGATATTTACTTACAATTGTTAGAGACAGAAAATTTAACCTTAAAATATTCTTTGGAAAGCCATGTTCATGCTGACCATATTACTGCGGGGGGTTTATTGCGTCAAAAAACAGGGACAAAAACTGCGGTCAGTAGTTTATGTGGTGCAGAAACCGCAGATATTCAAATTGAAGATGGGGATGTATTTGAATTTGGTGGTGAAGAAATTAAAGTTATTTCCACCCCAGGGCATACACCAGGTAGTATTTCTTTTTTATGGCGTGATCGCTTACTTTCAGGGGATTCGTTATTTATTGGAGGTTGTGGTCGAACGGATTTTCAAGGCGGTGATGCAGGGGCTTTGTATGATGCCATTACACAGCGTTTATTTACCTTACCTGATGATACTTTAGTTTATCCAGGGCATGATTATCAAGGGCGTTGGGTTTCAACAATTCAACAAGAAAAAACTAATAATCCACGATTGACAGGAAAATCACGTAAAGAATTTATTGAGATTATGGAAAATCTGAATTTACCCCATCCTAAATTAATTAATGAAGCAGTGCCTGCCAATCGTTATTGTGGTTTGGATGAAGATGAATGCCAGGATGCCGTTGTACGTAGAGAATTAAGTCTCCCTAAACGTACTATGGGAACAGGCGCTGATAAAGTGGCCGCCGCCAAACAAGTGATTACTGAAATTACCGTTGATACGGCTAACAAATTAATTGCTGAAGAGTGTATCTCAGTGGTTGATGTCCGTGAAGGGGAAGAATATAACGCAGGTCATATTGATAATGCAATTTTATTACCCCGTGGCGTATTGGAATTTAAAGTCGCTAGTTTTTCGGAATTAGAAAATAAGTCCACTGCAATTTTAGTTTATTGCCGTACAGGTGGACGCTCTGCATTGGCCGCACAAACTTTGCAAGAACTAGGCTATAACAATGTATTGTCTATGGTGGGTGGTTTTGAGGCTTGGTCTAAATAGGTTTTAAGTCTTAATAATTGAGACGTAGCATTAGGTTAGACTATTTTCAATACAAATAATTATAACAACATAAAAGGAAGGGAAAAATGAAACTTAAACTATTAATAAGTTCATTATTATTAATGACGGCAAGTAGTTATGTAACAGCAGTAACACCTGAAGAGACTCAATCTAAAGTTAAGCCTGCTGCAGTTGAAGCAACACCGACTGAAACATTAAATAAAATTAAGGATTTAGTCACACCAAGAACTAAAGTTTATAATGAAACGTTTAACCCGCGTCAGAAAGAATATCCCAATCATTTAGGTTTTAATGATTTACATATTCAAGCCATTAGACATTTAAAACCTGATACACATGATGTTCATGACCCTAAACTACAAACGATTGTGCATCACCATTGTAAAGCCTATGAAGATTCAACGCTGTTGTGCTTAATGTTTCATTCGGGAATGAAAGATCAAGATAAACCTATGGGGTTTGAGTATATTATCACGACTGCACAATTTAATGAATTACCTGAGGGTGAGAAAAAATATTGGCATTATCATAAAGTTGAAGTCCCTCGCGCTCATGCAACCTTTCCAGATTTAACTGCTGAAGAAGGTGCGAAGATTTTACCAGCAATTAATGAAACTTACGGGAAAGTAATTTATTTTAAACAGCCTCAAGATAATATGCCTTTGGGTGAACCGTATATTATGATCGTTCAAGATATGCCAGAACAAGATTAGAAGCTAAGAATTGGAGTGAAAAAACATGTTTTTCACTCCGTATTTAATTTAGGGGGTTTTAATAATGAAAAAACGAGTTACATGTTTTTTAATCTTAGCTTTTGGTTTATTGTTTGCTGATTTATTGTTGGCGAATAATTTGTTAGGATTACCTGACCTAATTATTCCAAAGGATAATTTACAGACCCCTGAAAAAATAAAATTAGGAGAGCGTTTGTTTAATGATAAACGCTTAAGTGCAGATGGCTCAATTAGTTGCGCTAGTTGTCATCATGCGGATAAAGCTTTTACCGATGGGTTAAAAACAGCGAAAGGCATTAAAGGTTTAACAGGCACACGTAATGCGCCTACAGTGATGAATGCTGCTTTTTATACGAGTTTTTTTGTAGATGGACGTGCTAAAACTTTAGAAGAACAAGCTTTAGGTCCTTTAACAAACCCTATTGAACATGGCTTAAAAGACTCGAAAGCCATCATTAATATTGTAAAAGCAGATGTTAATTATCGGCGTGATTTTAAAGCAGTTTTTAATGTTAATGAGATTAGTACCCTGCATATTGGAAAAGCGATTGCCAGTTTTGAACGTACCTTAATCGGTGGAAATTCTAATTTTGACCAATATTATTTTGGACGAGATAAAACTAAATTATCAAAAAGTGCCGCACGTGGATTAAGAATTTTTAGACGTAAAGGCAATTGTGCAAATTGCCATGAAATTTCGTGGAATAATGCCCGTTTTACCGATAATCGTTTTTATAATATTGGCATAGGCTCGAAACATTTAAAGCCTTTTTTTTCTTTTATGAAACAGGGACAATTACCCCAGTCATTAGGATTTAGTACCACTCAAAAATCAGAATTGGGACGTTATCAAGTAACAAAAATAATAAGTGATATAGGAAAATTTAAAACCCCAACCTTACGCAATATTGCCTTAACTGCCCCTTATATGCACGATGGTAGTATGAAAACCTTGATGGAAGTGATTGATTATTACGATAAAGGGGGGAATAAAAACCCTTTTCTTGATTCAGCTATTTTCCCTCTTAACTTTACAACACAAGAAAAACAAGATTTAGAAAATTTTTTACAAAGCTTGACCTCATCTATAGAAGTGAAAGTAACTAAATAAAACTAAGGAACTATTTATTTATAGATAATGAACTATGTCAATAACTACATTATCATAAGCGAATCAGTACGACTTTTGAGATGTGTGACATCTAAAGCGGCTGTAACCTTTAAGCTATTTTTATAGCCGACAACAATAACAATAACCTTTTGGAGACCTCAATGTCAGAACAACACCATAGCGTTTTAATCGTAGGCGGGGGCGCGGCAGGCGTATCCGTTGCCAATAACATGCATCGTCAAAGTAAACTGATGGACATTGCTATTATTGAACCCTCAGAAAAACATTATTATCAACCTGGATTTACCCTTATTGGTGGGGGTGCGTATACGTTAAAAAAGACCACTCGAAATGAAGCCGATTTAATTAGCCCTTCGGTTAAATGGATTAAAGATTATGCTGAAAGTTTTCAACCTAATGATAATAGTATTACCCTTCGTTCGGGTGATAAAATTAGCTATGATTATTTAGTGGTTTGTCCAGGGTTACAGTTAGACTGGGATAAAATTAAAGGGCTAAAAGAAACGCTTAATAAAAATGGTGTTTGTAGTAACTATTCTGCTGAAACTGCTGAATATACTTGGGAATGTGTTAAAAATATGAAGTCAGGAACGGCTTTATTTACCCAACCCCCGATGCCGATTAAGTGTGCAGGTGCACCTCAAAAAATTATGTATCTTGCCACGGATCGCTTTATTAAAAAGAAGGTTCGTAAGGATATTGATGTGCAATTTTGTAATGCAGGCCCTGGCATGTTTGGCGTGCCTTTTTTTGCCAAAGCATTGAATAAAGTAGTTAAAAATTATGGTATCAACTGTAATTTTGGACATAACTTAGTGGCTATTGATGGGGAGACTAAAACAGCGACCTTTGAAACCACTAATGCTGAGGGTAATACAGTCAATGTTGATAAGAAATTTGATATGATTCATGTGACACCACCACAAAGTGCGCCAGACTTTATTAAGAAAAGTTCTTTAGTGGTAGGAGGTTGGGTTGATGTTAATAAAAATACCTTACAACATATGAAATATGCCAATATTTTTGGGTTAGGTGATGTAACTAATACCCCTAATGCGAAAACAGCCGCTGCTGTACGTAAACAAGTCCCTGTTGTTGTTGATAATATCTTGAAATTAATTAATAATAAGACGGTTGTCGAAGGTTACGATGGTTATGGTTCTTGTCCATTAACAACATCACTTAATACTGTTATATTGGCTGAATTTTCTTATGGCGGAAAAGTCACGCCTTCTTTTCCTTTTCTTGACCCTCGTAAAGAAAGTTGGATGTGGTGGTTTGGTAAAACAATGGGGTTTCCTTGGATGTATTGGCAATTAATGTTAAAAGGTTCGCGTTTTGATATTCCTCATTTGGAAAAATATAGTGCAAAATTAGTTAAAGAAGATACTGAATCATAATTTAAAAGATGATAGAGCCATTTTCCAAATGGCTCTTATAAAATAATCCCCTTATTTATAATCCTATGATGCGTTTTTTTCCAATGATTGAATGGCTGAAAAGCTATCGTAAAGCCGATTTCAATGGTGATATTTTTGCAGGAATAATCACCGCAATTCTTCTCGTTCCTCAAGGTATTGCTTATGCTATGTTGGCAGGATTACCCCCGCAACTAGGCTTATATGCCAGCATTATTCCCCCTATTGTTTATGCCTTATTGGGAACAAGTCGCACGATGTCGGTAGGGCCTGTTTCAATTGCAGCGATTATGATTGCCAGTGTTTTAAATTCCGCTGAAGTTAGTACGTTAGGTAATTCTGTCGAAAGTGCGATCATTCTTGCGGCAGAAAGCGGTTTCATTCTCTTGGGAATGGCTGCTTTACGCATGGGAGGCTTAGTTAATTTTATCAGCCACCCTGTGTTAACAGGGTTTACGAGTGGGGCAAGTATTCTTATTATTTTTAGCCAACTTCCCCAATTATTAGGTATTCCTAAGCCTCATTGTGGCATTGATATAGCATGTTACCAAGAAAGCTTACAATTTTTTAATTCAACCGCCGCAAGTTTAGGTTTATTAAGTTTAATTATTTTAATTTTATTTAATAAACCTTTAGTTGCGTTATTAAAAAAAACCCGCTTAAGCCAAGCGATTATTATTGGTATAAGCAAAACCGCCCCTTTATTGACGGTTGTTGTTACTACATTATTGGTAAGCTATTATAATTTCGCTAATACTGAGAACGTTGCCATTGTGGGTGCAATTAAAGGGGGACTACCCACTTTAAGTCTTGATTTTATTAGCTCAAATAAATGGTCTTTATTATTACCTTATGCAGGTTTTATTGCCCTTATTGCTTATGTTGAAAGTGTTGCCATTGCTAAAATAACCGCTAATCTGCGTCATCAACGTATTGATCCTAATCAAGAATTGATCGCCCTTGGGTTTTCAAACTTAGCAACGGCTGTAAGCGGGGGAATGTCAGTTGCTGGCGGGTTTAGTCGCACGATGGTTAATTTTACCGCAGGGGCTAGAACACAGATGGCAATGCTAATTGCCGTGGTAATTTTAAGCTTTGCGATTGTTTTTGCGAGTGATGGGTTTGAATTTATCCCTAAGGCAACGTTAGCTGCGATTATTTTAATGGCAATTTTCCCTTTAATAAAATTAAGGGATATTATTAAAACTTGGCATTATGATCGCGGTGATGGCATTGCAGAAGCGGTTACTTTATTAGGTGTACTGATTTTTGGAATTGAAGAAGGCTTAGTGTTAGGCATTATTTTAACGATTGCCAGTTATTTACGCCAAACAAGCCATCCGCATATTGCAGAAGTTGGACGGGTTGCAGGGAGCGAACATTATCGTAATATTCATCGTCATAAGACAGAAACATGGGCTAACTTAATTTTATTAAGAGTGGATGAAAATATTACTTTTACAAATGCAGATTATGTCGGCAACTTTATTTTAGGACGATTAAAAAATTGTCAAGTTAAGCATGTTGTGTTAATTTTTACCTCAGTGAGTTATATAGATAGCACAGCTTTAGAAGCATTGGAAGTCATTGCCCATAGTTTGCAGCAACAAGGGGTTAATCTACATTTATCAGAGGTCAAAGGACCTGTGATGGATAAATTAAAACGGACAAATTTTCTGGAAAAACTTGAATCGGGTCAGGTATTTTTTCAAACAGCGGATGCGGTTAAGGCATTAACTTAAAAGAATAAATATTAAAGGCATTTAAAATCAATCTATATATAAGATTAATTCTTAGCGTTACTCAAAGATAATAATGAAGATAGGTTAACCATTATTTCTATAAATAACGCGCTTTAATTTCTGCCCATAAACTTAATATTGCCTCAACCTCAATTTCTTGAATAGAGTAATCCTGCTTATTAAGTTTATAAGGATTAACAATAGAAGTAGACTTAATCACTCGGTTGATATTCGTTTGATAAACACGACTCACAGGCGTACAACCGAATAATATAATGGAAGGTTTATTTAAACCCCAAGCTAAATGCGTAGGGCCGGTATCATTCCCTAAAACTAAATCCATTTGAGCTATTAAGGCTTTTAAATCATTAAGGTTTAATTTAGGTAAAACACGAACATAAGCAGAGTGTGCTGCCATCCATTCTGCCTTTTCTTTTTCTGCTTTATTTCCCCAAGCAATTAATATATTTTGTTTTAATTTATCAGCGACTTGCAAAAATTTTTCTTTAGGATAATTACGACTTTCCCAAGTTGAACCCATAATAAAAAGTATATTTTCACAATCTGGCTTAAGAAAATCGTTTAATAAAATATTATTTTTATTAAAATATAAAAATGCTTTTTTTTGATGAATTTGTTTAGAATCAATTGAAAAACCTAAAGGCTCAGATAAAACCTTCGCATTGCGATCAATGGTATTTGCATCATAGGGACTCTGAATTTTATGGCGATAAAAACAAGGGGCTAATTTTTCTCGAATAGAATGTTTATCAAACCCTGCCACGTTTTTTCCTAGCAAACTAGCGGTAATGGTCGATTTTAACAACCCTTGGGCATCAATCACTAGATCATAATCATAACGGGCATAATGACGTACTTTTTTAATTTCTTGCCAAATATTTTTTTTATTCTCTTTTAAAGCTTTCAAATTAACCGTCAGAATATGATTAATATCAGGATTATGCTCTAAAACGCCCCTAAAACCTTCTTCAACTATCCAATCAATTTGAATGGTGCTATCGTGGTGCTTAATGAATTGTAAGGCAACCATCGCATGAACAATATCCCCTAAAGCCGATAATTTAACAATCGCTATTTTCATAATGTACCTAGCTTGTTGAAATAGTATGGTTCATTGTATCATGCGCTATAGCCTATTTTCTCTCATCTTAATTTTAAAACAATGTATGAAATTCAAATACAGTCTTGCTATTTTTTTTATCGTTTTAGTGATCGCATTAGGTCGTTGGTATTCACAAATATTACCCCCTGCACCTGAAGTTACTTTTACTTCAATTACAGGTAAAAAAATTGTTTTGAACAGTTTACGCGGAAAAATAGTGATTATTAATTTTTGGGCGACCGATTGTAAAAGCTGTATAGAAGAAGTGCCACATCTCATTGAACTGTATGATAACTATCATTCACAGGGTTTAGAAATTATTTCAGTGTCCCTGTATTATGATTTACCCAATCATGTGGTTGCCATGGGTAAAAATAAACAAATTCCTTATGATCTTGCTTTAGATTTACGTGGAAAACACGCCAAAGCATTTGGTAACGTTCAGCTAACCCCAACAACGTTTTTAATTAATCCTCAAGGTCAAATTAGTTTAAAAAAAACGGGGCTATTTGAAATAATGGTGATGGAAAAAGAAATCCAACGATTAATATCTAAAATGCCTGTAATATAAACTACTGAATCCAAAACACCCTTTATAATATTCAAAAGCTGTAATCGACTATTAAATCAGAGAAAATAATGTTTAATAATACCCATAAAATTTATCCTAATCGTGCCACGGTTTATTGGTTAATCACTTTATTATTAACTTTTAGTTCTTTTTTTTTACGTGACTCTAGTTGGCGAGGCTCTGAACAATTACATACCGCAATGGAAATTACGGCGACCTTATTAGCTCTTATGGTTGGTTCTATGGCTTTGGTACGTTTTCATAGTCGGAAAAATAATACGTTCTTAATTATCGGTGCGGGTTTTATTGGTACTGCCAGTTTAGATGCTTATCATGCTTTGGTGACATCGACTTGGTTTAAAAGTTATTTACCTTCTGAATTACCTGCCTTAAGTCCTTGGAGTTGGATTGCCCCCCGTTTATTTTTATCAATTGTACTCTGGTTAAGTTATCTTGCTTGGAAAAGAGAGCAACATTTAGGCGCTAAAGGCATATTAAAAGAAAAAACTGTTTTTAGCTTTATCGCGCTTGCAACCTTTACCAGTTTTTTGTTTTTTATTTTCGTTCCTTTACCCCCTGCTTATTATCTTAATTTTATTGTTTATCGCCCTCAAGAAATAGTCCCTGCCTTATTTTTTATTGCGGCATTAATCGGTTATTTAAAAAAAGGTCATTGGCGAAATGATACTTTTGAGCATTGGCTAGTGATCACACTTATTATTAATATTATTGCTCAAACATTGTTTATGCCATTTTCAAATACACTATTTGATAGTGAGTTTGATAGTGCTCATTTACTTAAAAAAGCCAGTTATATTACCGTTCTAGTCGGTCTTTTTATTAGTATGTTGGCCTCCTTTCGCCAACTTGAACAACGACTAGATCAAGAACGTCTCTCTTCGGAAAAAGCGTTACAAGATTCAGAGATCTATCAAAAAGCGATTGTTGATAATGTGGTTGATGGTTTGATTACGATTAATCCACAAGGGATTGTCCTTTCTTTTAATAGAGCGGCCGAACTTGTTTTTCAGTATTCTTCTGATGAAGTTATAGGAAAAAATATCTCCCTATTAATGCCTAATCCTTTTGCCAAAGAACATGATGGTTATTTAATGGCTTATATTAAAACAGGTAACCGTAAAGTTATTGGCATTAATCGTCAGGTTAGGGGGCGTTGTAAAGATGGATCTACATTTCCAATGGAGTTAGGTGTTAGTGAAATCCAAATAGATAACCAAACTATTTTTTTAGGGGTTGTTAGAAATATTTCTGAGCGTAAGCAGAAAGAATCCGAACTCAAACAAGCTAAAAAAGATGCAGAAGCTGCAAGCCAAGCAAAATCAGAATTTTTAGCCAATATGAGTCATGAAATCCGTACCCCTTTAAATGGGGTGATTGGAATGATTGAACTGGCTTTAGGAACTCAATTAGATACGCAACAATTACGCTTTTTAAGCGTTGCTAATCAATCTGCTGAATTATTACTCAATGTCATTAATGATATTCTTGATTTTTCTAAAATTGAGGCTAAAAAAATGGAACTTGATTTTCATACTTTTATATTACGAGATAGCATTGAAAGTACTGCAACAGCGATTGCAATGCGAGCGCATGAAAAAGATCTTGAATTAATTTGTTCAATTGCGAGTGAACTCCCAAAAAATATTATTGGTGATAATGCACGGATACAACAAATAATTATTAATTTGGTTGGAAATGCAATAAAATTTACTAAGCAAGGTGAAATTTTAATTAAAGTTGAATACTCAAAAGATAATAAACAAACAAAAAAAGAAAATACGATATTATTGCATTTTTCTGTACACGATACAGGCATAGGAATTGATAAGGATAAGCAAAATAAAATTTTTGAAGCTTTTAATCAATCAGATGTTTCAATGACACGCCATTATGGGGGGACAGGTTTAGGCTTATCTATTTCTTACCATCTAGTTAAATTAATGGGTGGAAAAATATGGCTGGAAAGTGAATTAGGGAAAGGGAGTGTTTTTCATTTTACCGTTGCTTTAAAAAAACTAAATAAAAAGAATGTAACTGAATCAAAACCAATCGTTGGTTGTGGAAAAACAAGTCATATTTTAGTAGTCGGTGATAATGCGACCCATAGTTCTGTTCTCAAAGAAATTTTACTTAATTGGAATATGAAACCCGTTATCGTTAAAACCCTCGAAGCGGCATTAAATGCACTACAACAAGCGCAAGAAACAAAAACAGCATTTCAATTGATTATTACCGATTACCAAATGTCTGAATTAACAAGTTTAGAACTTGCTAAACGTGTACGCAGTAATACCGACTGGAAAGATATTCCCATTATTTTACTCTCCACAGTTACTTCAATTGCAGAAGTTGAAGCAGATGACATTGAACATCTAATTGATAGCTTTTTAGCCAAACCTGTACAACAATCACAATTATTAGAAAAAATTGAATACTTTGTTTGCAATTCAAAACAAGTGATTAAAGATTCCGTTCAATATGATAATTATTTACTTAACTCAAGTATGCGAATATTATTAGCAGAAGATAATCTAACTAATCAAGAAGTTGCGTGTGGTTTATTAAAGCAACAAGGTATTACCCAGCTTACGATTGTAGATAATGGTAAAAAAGCGGTTGAAGCTTATCAAAAAAATAAATTTGATGTTATTTTAATGGATATTAGAATGCCTGAAATGGATGGCTTAGAAGCAACAGCCGCTATTCGTAAATTAGAACAATCAACTCAATCTAAAGCTATTCCTATTGTTGCCTTGACAGCACAGGCAATGAAAGAAGATATAGATCTGTGTTTATCTTCTGGAATGAATTACTACACCGCAAAACCAATTAATCTTGCTGAATTAATCAAAATATTAATTAAAATTCTCCCTATAGAAACTGAAACTAAATTAGCTAAACCTCAAAATACTGAGGCTATTTTTAATTTAGAGCTAGCCCTTAGTTTACTCGGTGGAAGTAACGCGTTACTTCATCGGGTCATTGATGTCTATATAGAGAAATATGAAGAAACACTATCAAAAGCATGGCGAGAAGTTAATTTAGGTAATGCAGAAGCTATTAGTGATATAGGTCATTTAATCAAAGGTTCTTCAGCAAATTTTGGGGCTAAAAATGTCGTTGAATTAGCCTCTAAACTTGATAAGATGGGGAAATCTGGGAACATTGAACAGGCGAGCCAATTATTAACTGAATTAGAAACTGAAATGAAACGACTTGTTGAGGCTCTACAGGCTTTTCAAAAATCAAACAATTAACTTACACCTATTTTTCACTTGACCAAAAAACTTATGAAATATTACCCCCTTTTTGCAACAACCCCTAAAGCAATGGAAGACATCCTTGCCAATGAACTTAAAATATTAGGCGCGGAAAACTTAAAATCCACCATAGCAGGCGTAGCCTTTGAAGGGACACTAGAAACGGCTTATCGTATTTGTTTATGGTCAAGAACCGCCAATCGCATTTTATTACGTTTAACCGAATTTGAAATGCACTCACAAGAAGATTTATACGATCAGGTTAAAAAAATTAACTGGTTTAATCATTTAAAACCTGAGGGGAGTTTTATGGTTTCTTTTAATGCCAAAAACTCTAAAGTCATTAATAACACCCATTTCGGGGCATTAAAAGTAAAAGATGCCGTTGTTGACCAAATGCGGGCAAAATTTCAAAAACGCCCCAATATTGATACCCATCACCCTGATATTCATATTAACGTTCATCTTAATGGCACTCAAGCTCAATTAAGTTTAGATTTATCAGGTGAAAGTTTACATAAACGCGGTTATCGGGATGTGAGTATTAAAGCCCCCATAAAACAAAACTTGGCGGCCGCTATTTTATTACGAAGTGATTGGTCAAAAATTGCAGCCGAAGGCGGCAGCTTTCTTGACCCCATGTGTGGGTCAGGCACACTGGTTTTAGAGGCTGCGATGATAGCGGCTGATTTTGCGCCGGGGTTATTACGTGATTATTACGGTTTTTTAAATTGGAAAAATCATGAGCCAATGCTTTGGCAAACACTAATTGATGAGGCAAACCAACGTAAAACTAAAGGTTTAGAAACTATGCCTAAACTGATTGGTTTTGACCATAGTCGGCGTACCCTTGCTACCGCTTTACAACACGTTGAAAATGCGGGCTTACAAGCATTTATTCATCTGGAAAAACGCGATATTAATGAGAGTAAACCCGCAGAAAGTTGGGCAAAAGGTTTATTAATGTGCAACCCGCCTTATGGGGAACGTTTAGGCGAAAAAGAAGAAGTCATTGAACTTTACCAACAATTGGGCAATGTTTTAAAAAATGATTTTATAGGCTGGAAAGCCGCTATGATTATTAGTGATCCAGAATTAGGTTTTCGTCTGGGGATACGCTCTCATAAACCCATCACCTTTTATAATGGTTCATTAGAATGTAAATTATTGCGCCTTGATATTGAAGCAGCTAGTTTTTTTATTCCAAAAGCAAAAAATCAGGAACAGCGTTTAGATCAAGTTCTTAAAACGTCTCAAACCGAACACAGCAATAACAATGCCCCGATGTTTGCCAATCGTTTGCGTAAAAATTTAAAAAATCTAAAGAAATGGGCAAAGCAGCACGATGTAGAATGTTATCGTCTTTATGATGCTGATTTACCTGAATATGCCGTTGCCATAGATATTTATCAAAGCGACCAGCTTTGGGTAAACGTACAAGAATATGAAGCCCCTAAAACCATTGATGCTCACAAAGCCAATCAACGTCTTGCTGCCGTCTTAGCAGAAATACCTAAGGTTTTAAAAATAAATTCAGACCAAGTTTTTTTAAAAATTCGTCGAAAGCAAAAAGAAAGCACACAAATCGAAAAACTAAATAACAAAGCACAATTCCATGCGGTCAATGAAGGTCATTGTCAGTTATGGGTCAACTTTGGGGATTATTTAGATACAGGATTATTTTTAGATCACCGACCTTTACGATTAATGATTGCTCAACAGGCAAAAAATAAACGCTTTTTAAATCTATTTTCCTATACGGGAACAGCAGGGGTTCATGCTGCAATAGGGGGGGCAAAATCAACCCTAACCGTGGAGATGTCAAATACCTATTTACAATGGGCAAAAAATAATTTTGAATTAAATAATTTAAGCGGTGAACACTATCAATTTGTCCGTAGTGATTGTTCTCAATGGCTAGATGATGCACAGCAGAACTTAAAAAAACAGTTTGATTTAATTTTTTTAAATCCCCCCACATTTTCTAATTCCAAACGCATGGAACAATTTTTTGATATACAACAAGAACATGTTAAATTGATTCAAAATGCAGCAGAGTTATTAAGTGATGAGGGCGTATTATACTTTTCAACCAATTTTAGACGTTTTCAATTAGATACTGACGCTTTAAAACATTTAAAAGTTGAAGATATATCCGCCACCACAATCCCTCATGATTTTTCCAGAAACCCTAGGATTCATTATTGTTGGAGAATAAGTAGATGAACCGTGCAGTGAAAATCATTGTCTCAGGGAAAGTTCAAGGGGTTTATTTTCGTGCGGCTACAAAAAAACAAGCGGATAAACATGGTATTGTGGGTTATGCTAAAAATTTATCCGATGGATGCGTAGAAATTAAAGCCATTGCTGATAAGACGGCAATAGATAAATTAATTTCTTGGTCGCATAAAGGCTCTTTATTTGCAAAGGTTAAACAGGTTAAGGTAATTGATTTGCCAACAGAGCTTACTAGTTTTAGCGAGTTTAGCATCAAATAATTGTAATCTGGAAGCCATCTAAGGTGGGGAATACCTACCTTATATGGCTTTTATTTAATTTTTTAATCCTGTTTTTTAACAGGTCTCATCCAACCTTTTATCGTAATTTGTTTAGCGCGTGTAAGGGTTAACTTATCAGCAGGGGCATTTTTAGTTAAGGTTGAACCTGCCCCAATCGTTGCATTTTTTCCAACGCTAATCGGGGCGACTAATTGCGTATTTGAACCAATAAAAGCCCCCTCCTCAATAATGGTTTGAAATTTATTAACCCCATCATAATTACAAGTAATCGTTCCTGCACCGATATTAACATTCCGTCCAATTAAACTATCGCCAATGTAACTTAAATGATTGACTTTGCTTCCCGTAGCAATGGCTGATTTTTTTATTTCAACAAAATTACCAATATGAACATTTTTACCCAGCTTTGCTTGCGGTCTTAAACGGGCAAAAGGGCCTACACGACTGCCCTTTCCGACAATCGCATTATCAATAATACAATGAGATAAAATTTCCACATCAGCTTCAATAATTGAATTGATAATCAAGGTATTTGCCCCGATTTTCACCTGATCGGCAATACTATTTGTTCCCTCAAAAATCACATTAATATCAACTTCTATATCCTGTCCTAAGCTAGAAAATTCTCCCCGAACATCTAATCTTGCAGGGTCACGCAAAGTAACGCCTGCCGCCATTAATTTATCTGCTTGTTGACCTTGGTAAACCCGCTCTAAATGGCTTAATTGTTGGCGATTATTAATCCCTAACACTTCATCAATCGTTTCAGGTTGAGAGGTTTTAATGACTAGCCCATCATTGACTGCCATTTCAATCACATCGGTTAAATAATATTCTTCCTGAGCATTATTATTACCTAAACGTGATAACCAAATTTTAAGTTTTTTCCCCTGAGTGGCTAAAATTCCCGTATTCCCTTCATTAACTTGTAATTCAGAAGCCGTTGCATCTTTTTGTTCAACAATTTTAATAACCCGTTGATTGGAATCTCGTATTATTCGCCCATAACCTGTAGGGTTTTCAAGCGTTACGGTTAATAAAGCCAATGAATTATCACTCACATTTGCCAGTAATGTTTCTATGGTTGATTTTTTTAATAAAGGCACATCACCATATAAAATTAAAACCGTATCCTCATCATTAATTTCAGCTTCTGCCTGCTGAACGGCATGACCTGTACCTAACTGTGAAACTTGCTCTATCCAACTAACATTGAGTGAAGATAATTGGGTTTTAACTTGCTCGCCCCCATGGCCATAAATAACAAAAACCTCATTATCTTTAAATTGTAAACTGGTATTACAAACATGTTCTAATAACGCTTTATCTGCAATTTTATGCAAGACTTTAGGTGTTTTAGAGCGCATTCGACTTCCTTGTCCTGCGGCTAATATAATTGTTTTGATGGTCATTAAGATTCCTTATTTAAATTTAATTTTCACTCGTAAAAAATTCAGGTTTAAGTTAACATTTTATTTAGGAACGTGCATAAATTAACTTAGGCACATTGAGTTTAAAATGCGTAGCCCGTAGGGAGCTTTGTAGATAAGCGTCTTATTAACACAACCCTTTCAAATCTCTTTTAACAAACTATTTTCAGGCATAGATTTTATTTTTTCATCAAATAAACTATTTATTGCTGAAAACTGAATAAAACTTTTCATATTGGGTAATTCATTTCCCCCTTGTTTTTCTAAAGCTTCTATGACTTGATAAATGGTTAAATTATTAACATCTTGAGCGGGTTGAAATACGCTTTCAGAAGTTGATAAAACATTTAATTCAACAATCAGTTGACTATTAATTAAAGCCGTTAAACTTGAACGTACAACACTAATAGGCAACACAAGTTTAAATGCGATTTCGGTCGTATTTAATGCTTTTTCTGCTCTCATAAAACGTTTAACAATAAGTTGCATGATTCTTAGTGCAATTAACTTTTTTAATCGAAAACTTAGTGATACAAATTTTTCGTTATATTTATAAATTTCGTAATACTGGATAAAAAAAGAAATTTCACAACCAAATAAAACTAATAACCACCCTAGCTGTAACCAGATTACAAACAACGGCAGCGCGGTAAAACTTCCATAAATGGCATTATAACTAGAGACCCCTATTTGTAATTCTAAATACCCCCATTGAACAATTTGATAAAAAATACCTGTCATAATCCCTGCAATAATCCCCGCTTTCATTTGAACCTTTTGATTCGGCATAAAAATAAAAATAAAGCTAAATAAAACAGACATAATCACGATGGGAGAATAATTAAGCAGATAAAGCATCGTAGCCGTTCCTTCAGGGGGAAGATGGGTTTTTTCAATTAATCCTGTTATTTGTGTGGTGACAAAAACAGTGATGCTACTTGAGACAATCACCAAGACTGGGGCAAGTAGCATCAGTGATAAATAATCACTGAGTTTACGCGCAAACTCTCGGTTTTTCTTTATTTTCCAGATATGATTAAATGATTCTTCAATATTACCGATGACACGAATCACTGTCCAAAATAGGACAATGATCCCTATTCCTGCAACGACACCGCCTTGCGTACTTGCAAGCATATTTTCTGCAAATTCAATTAATTGCAAAACCATACTATCTTGTTTAGGAATTTGCTCTAATAATTGCTGTTTTAAAATGCTTTCAAAACCAAAACCTTTGGCAATACCAAATAGCATCGCAATAATGGGGACGATAGATAAGACGGTATATAAAGTTAATGCTGAAGCACGTAATAAACAAAGATCATCATCAAAGCCTTTGACTGCAAGTAATAATATCCGTAAACATTTAAGAGATAGGTATTGAGTCTCATCCAATTTATCTTCAGCGATCAGCCAGATATCTTCTTTAAAAAAAGTGATGCTTTTTTTTAGCATAATTTTATTTTTAAGGTTGGATAATACTTAAAACTTGTTGTCTGCTAAACTCACCCATTTGTCGGTGAATAATCTCGCCTTGTGGATTGATAACGACCGTAAAAGGAACTATATTAAGTGCATTTCCCCATGAACGCGCTATTTGAGCGCCCGTGAATTCTGCAATTAAAATAGGATAATTAATATTAATCTCTGCCTGATAAGTGGCAATCGTTTGTTGATCCTCAAGGGCAATGCCTATAAATTGTATGTTTTTATCTTTAAATTCATCTTGCAATGCCATAAAATCAGGAATTTCTTTTAAGCAAGGGGGACACCAAGTTGCCCAGAAATTAATAATTAAGGTTTTTCCTTGCCATTTTGATAAGCTTTGCATTTCGCCTTTTAAATTAGGCAAGCTAATCGTTGCTAATGAAACCGTTTGAATTTCTTTGGGTTTATTTATTATTTGTACGCCAATTCCAGCGGCTAACGCAACGATAGCAACCAATGTAATAAGAAGGGTCGATTTCATATTAATTTCCAAGGGCTTGAATACTGGATAAAAAAGTTTCACTGTCCTGATAACCAATCACTCTCTGCGCTGATCTCTCCTGTTTATCTGTCCCAAAAAATAAAATAGCAGGGGGACCGATTAAATTAAAATGGGTTAATAAGGTTTTATCCTCTGCTGAATTTTTTGTCACATCCACTTGTAACAATACAAAATGAGCAAGGTCTTGTTTTACTTTGAGATCAGTAAACGTATAAGCCTCCATTTCTTTACAAGAAATACACCAATCGGCATAAAAATCTAACATCACCTGTTGATTATTTGCACTGGCTTGGTCAATGTGCGAATTTAATTCAGCTAATGAACTAATACGTTTAAACTGTAATCCTTGGTTATTTTCTTTCGTACTAGCAAGCCCTAAACCTTGTAGGGGTCTTAAAGGGTTCGTATTGCCTGCACTCATACCAATAAGAAGTAAGACCCCATAAATTAATATAATCACTCCAAAACCTTTCCAAAGTTTATTCCAACCATTGCACTCAGAAGGTAGCGCTTCAAGTGCCTGTAAATAAATCGCAGAAATGATTAATAATATCGCCGATAACAACATCGTGATAGTTGCAGGGAGAATACGCTCTAGCATCCATAATGCCATTGCTAACATTAATACGCCAAAAACAACTTTAGTTGAGTTTAGCCACTGCCCTGCTTTGGGTAATAATTTACCTGCGGATGCTCCGATAATTAACAAGGGGAAGCCCATCCCTAACCCCATCATAAAAAGAGCAGATCCCCCTAAAATAACATCGCCTGTTTGCCCTATATAAATTAAAGCCCCTGCTAAGGGAGCGGCAACACAAGGTCCTACAATCAAAGAAGATAACGCGCCCATAAGACCTGCGCCTAAATAAGAACCATCCCGATGTTTATCACTTGAGTTATATAATTTAGCTTGCCAAGATTTTGGCAATTCAAGAGAGTAAAAACCAAACATAGAAAGTGACAATAAAATAAAAATGCTACTAAAAAGGGCAATAATCCAAGTTTGTTGAAATAAAACTTGCAGATTACTACCAAATAAAGCCGCTAAGACTCCGAATAGGGTGTAAGTTAAGGCAGAAGAAATAACATAAGATAACGAAAGAAAAAAAGCTTTCGCTGTACTAATATTTTTACCTTGACCCACAATGATTCCTGATAAAATAGGAATCATTGGAAAGATACAAGGGGTCAAAGATAATAACAATCCAAAACCTAAAAAGCTTAATAAAGTTAGCCATAAAGTATCTTGTTGCAGCGCATTTGCAATTTGATTTTGCTCTGACAAAACAGAGGGAATCGTGATGACTTTATTGGTTATTTGACTTAATTGAATGGTAGGGGGTAATTGCAAGGATATTTGTTTTGTCATCGGCGGATAACAAACCCCCCGATCAGCACAACCTTGAAAATCTACCTCTAAGATCAGGGTCTCAGATGTCATTGTTTTACGTAATACTGCAACATCAAACTTTAATTGTTGATAAAAAATTTCAACCTCACCAAACGCTTCGTCATGTCTAGGTTCACCATGAGGGATTTGATAATGACCAAGACTGACATTTTTATTATTTAATCGGCGTAGTTTTATTTTATCTCGGTATAAATAATAACCTTCAGCAATCACCCAGTTTAATTCTAATGTCGTTTCATTTTTTACATTGACAAAAAACTGAAATGCTTTATCTGCTGTTAATAATTCATCATCAAATAATTGTGTTGTAAATTTTTTAAGCCCTGAGACAGAAAATGTTTCATCAGCGGATAATAAAGGGGTAAATAGTAATAAAAAATAAAAAAAACTTATTCGGATAAAAGGCATAAATTAATCCATTTGCTATAATTTTAGAAGCTGTAGTGCATTAGAATTTCGACTATTTCAGTCCCTATTATAATATATTGCTTGACGAAAGCCCACATCAACCTATAATGCGAGGGTTAAACTTCACTGTGTAGTTTTAGAACCTATTAAGTCATGAAAAATAACGAAAAAAAAGCACCTTATGACGATGCAGATATTACTCGCGCTGCGCGTTGTTTAAAGGCAATGTCTCATCCTTTACGATTAAAAATACTTTGTGTTCTTGGTAATGAATCAATTAGTGTACAAGAAATTGTTGAACAAGTGGGTACGAGTCAAAGTAATATCTCTCAGCATTTGGCTATTTTAAGAGAAAAAGACTTATTAGGTTTCAAAAAAGAGGCCAATCGCGTTTATTATTTTATTGATGATGAACGGATGCTTAAACTAATTAGTATGATGCGGGAGATTTTTTGTAGCCGTCATTAATCATTATTTCATCAGCACTTAATATAATAACAAAAACATCTCATGGATCAATATATAGACTTTATTAGCAATCATTATTTACTTTCTTTTGCTTTTGTTGTGGTTGCTTTTTTACTTATTCAAGATTTAATTGAAAACACCTTTAGTAAAGTAGAAACCTTATCCCCTTTATTAGCCGTCACAAGAATGAATACGAAAGAAGTATTTGTTATGGACGTAAGAGACCCTCATGATTATCTTAAAGGTCATATTGAAGGGGCTGAAAATATTCCTTTAGATAAGATTGAAGAAAAATTAGAATCATTAGATGCTTATAAAAACACGGAAGTATTATTGGTTTGCCAAACAGGCACACGTATTACAGCCGCTTCTAAAACATTAGTAAAAGCAGGTTTTGAAAAAATACTAAGCGTTAAAGGTGGAATGCAATCATGGGAAGACAATAAATTACCGCTTAAAGTAAGTAATAAAAAATAACTTAATTCATTAACTCTACACAACACTATTATTATGGCCGAAGAAAATCAAACACAAGAAGACGGAACGGTAGAAGCTAAAAACTTTTCAATTCAAAAAATTTATACTAAAGATATTTCATTTGAAACCCCTAATTCACCTCAGATTTTTATCGACAAATGGGAGCCTCAAGTTGATTTTAATTTGGGGACTAATGTAACCCCCTTAGAAGATAATCTCTATGAAGTTTCATTAAGCGTTACCGTCACCGTTAAATGTGGTGAAGAAAAAACAGCTTACTTAGTTGAAGTTTCTCAAGCAGGCGTATTTACCTTAACAGGTTTTAGTGAAGAAGAAATGGGACCGATGATGGGAAGTTTTTGTCCTAATATTCTATTTCCTTATGCAAGAGAAGTCATTTCTGATTTAGTCAGTAAAGGTGGGTTTCCACAGTTATTATTAGCCCCTGTTAATTTTGAGGCACTTTATACCCAACACCTACAACAAGCGCAAGTACAACAAGCACCTGGTTCTGATAGTATTAACTAATCTATATCAAATGACCGCTAAAATCAGTATCTTAGGGGCAGGTTCTTGGGGAACAGCTTTAGCGATTTTGGCAGCCAGAAATGGCTGTCAGACTTTATTATGGGGTCATAACCCTCAGCGTATTTCCAAACTCAAACAAAATAGAGAAAATAAGCATTATCTCCCTGGAATCAACTTTCCTGATAAACTCAATCTTAGTGCTGAATTAAGCGAAGTTGCAGCCTTTAGTGAGCTATTATTAATTTCTGTTCCAAGTCATGCTTTCAAAACCACATTACTCAAGCTAAAACCTTTTATTAGTGATAAAACCCAAATTGCTTGGGCAACGAAAGGTTTTTGTTCTGAAACAGGGGCATTACTTGACTCAATCGTCACGCAAAATTTATTTGAGACGACAGCGACTGCCGTTTTATCAGGCCCTACTTTTGCTAAGGAAGTTGCTGCAGATTTACCGACGGCGATTACTATTGCCTCAGAAAATTTAGAGCTTGCCAATAAACTAGCTATTTTATTACACAATCCCCGTTTTAGAGCTTATACCAGTACCGATATGATTGGTGTACAAGTAGGGGGGGCAATTAAAAATGTATTAGCCATTGCAGCAGGGATTGCCGATGGTTTAGGCTTTGGAGCCAATACGCGTGCTGCGTTAATTACCCGTGGACTATCAGAAAGTATTAGGCTAGGAACGCAACTTGGTGGACAAAAAGAAACCTTCATGGGCTTGGCGGGTTTAGGCGATTTAGTCTTAACTTGTACCGATAACCAATCACGTAATCGTCGTTTTGGTTTGGCGTTGGGACAAGGAAAAAATCAGGCTGAAACAATCAAAGAAATTGGTCAAGAAGTTGAAGGTATTTTTGCTGCAAAGGAAGCCTATTTCTTATCAAAAAAACATCAAGTTGAAATGCCTATTATTGAGCAAACTTATAAAGTGCTTTATGAAAATTTAGATCCCCGTATTGCGGTGCAAAATTTATTAACACGTGAACAAAAACCTGAGAGCAATTAACTATTACTTAAAGTTTAGTCATGATTAGTTTAAAGTCATCACTTGAGTAAGTTTCTCTGATCATTCTATCTTTATCGCGCGTTCTTTTATTGATGTCTTTCCTGACTTTTTCCTTGGCAGGTTCTTGGTACAGATAAATATCATTGATAATATCTTTTGTTGTTTTTGCTCGTACTGTACCGTCTATTGGCAAATCAGTATCGTATTAAATCATTGCTTCATCCTAGCTAGTTTTACTTCGGTATTTTGAAGCCAAAGCTTGCTAGTTCCCAATATAGCGGGCAAACTGACCGCTTTTAAGCTCTAATTTTTCAAATTGATTGCCGCATTGAGATCATGGTCTATTTTTAAACCCCATGGGTAACAACCCAAGCTCTGTATTTAAAGCTCAATCATGATAAAATTATCTTTAATTAATGCCTAAAATCAACCTAAAGGAAACTAGAAAATGCTTGAGCAATACCGCAAACACGTAGCAGAACGTGCTGCTGAAGGAATTGTCCCTTTGCCATTGAGTGCAGAACAGATTGTAGAACTCGTTGATCTTGTCAAAATGCCCCCCATCAATGAAGAGGCATTTATTTTAGATTTATTGATTAATCGTGTTCCTGCAGGTGTTGATGAAGCGGCTTATGTTAAAGCAGGTTTTTTAGCCGCTCTTGCTCATTCTGAAACTATCTCACCTATTATTGATGCGGCTAAAGCAACGAAATTATTAGGAACGATGTTAGGCGGATATAATATAGCCCCCCTAATTTCCTTGCTAGATAATGAATCACTTGCGCCTATTGCGGCGAAGGCTTTATCTCATAGTTTATTAATTTTTGATGCTTTTTATGATGTTGAACAAAAAGCTAAAGCGGGCAATGTTTTTGCTCAACAAGTTCTGCAATCATGGGCAGATGCAGATTGGTTTACAACTAAACCTGGGGTTTTAGAAAAATTAACGGTCACCGTTTTTAAAGTGACAGGCGAAACAAATACCGATGATTTATCGCCTGCCCCCGACGCATGGTCACGCCCAGATATACCTCTACATGCTAAAGCGATGTTGAAAATTTCAAGAGAGGGAATTACGAATGCTGCGGCGCAAATTGAGACCTTAAAGGAAAAAGGTTTTCCTGTCGCTTATGTGGGTGATGTTGTAGGAACAGGTTCGTCACGAAAATCAGCCACTAATTCTGTTCTATGGTATACAGGCGATGATATTCCTTATGTCCCTAATAAACGCGCGGGTGGTGTGTGTATCGGCGGAAAAATTGCCCCCATATTTTTTAATACGATGGAAGATTCAGGGGCGCTGCCGTTTGAATGTGATGTGACTCAATTGGCGATGGGAGATATTATTGATATTTATCCTTATCAAGGGTTAGTAAAAAGGCATGATAGTGATGAATTGGTTTGTGAATTTTCATTAAAAACAGCGGTTATTTTAGATGAGGTTAGGGCAGGGGGGCGGATTCCTTTAATTATTGGGCGTGGTTTAACCGATAGAGCGCGACTAGCACTCGGTCTTGAAACTTCAACTGTTTTTTGTCGTCCAACGGCTGTTGATAATAAAGGTAAAGGCTTTACTTTAGCACAAAAAATTGTGGGTAAAGCGTGTGGAGTTGAAGGTATTTTACCCCATAGTTATTGTGAACCTAAAATGACAACTGTGGGTTCTCAAGATACCACAGGGCCTATGACGCGTGATGAATTAAAAGATTTGGCTTGTTTGGGGTTTTCGGCTGATTTGGTTCTGCAATCGTTTTGTCATACGGCAGCTTATCCTAAACCTGTTGATGTGGCGATGCAGCATAGTTTACCTGATTTTATTATGAACCGAGGCGGTGTTGCTTTGCATCCTGCCGATGGCATTATTCATTCATGGTTAAATCGGATGTTATTACCTGATACGGTAGGGACCGGCGGCGATTCACATACACGATTTCCACTGGGTATTTCTTTCCCTGCAGGTTCAGGTTTAGTTGCCTTTGCAGCGGCAACTGGGGTGATGCCTTTAGATATGCCAGAATCGGTTTTGGTTCGTTTTAAAGGTGAAATGCAGCCTGGAATTACCTTGCGTGATTTAGTGAATGCAATTCCTTATGTTGCTATTCAAAAAGGATTATTAACAGTTGAGAAAAAGGGTAAGAAAAATATTTTCTCTGGGCGAATTTTGGAAATAGAAGGCTTGCCTGATTTGAAAGTAGAACAAGCTTTTGAACTCTCTGATTCTTCGGCAGAACGATCAGCGGGGGGGTGTTCTATTCGCTTGAATAAAGAACCGATTGCAGAATACATGACCTCGAATATTACTTTGTTAAAGTGGATGTTAGCGACCGATTATGGAGATAAACGAACCCTTGAACGACGTATCATGGCAATGCAAAATTGGTTGGATAATCCTGTTTTATTAAAGCCTGATGCCGATGCAGATTATTTTGAAATTATTGAAATTGATTTAAATACAATTACAGAACCTTTGTTAGCTTGTCCTAATGATCCTGATGATGTTAAGCCTTTATCTGCGTTGGAAAATACGCCAATAGATGAGGTCTTTTTGGGGTCATGTATGACTAATATTGGACATTTTCGTGCCGCAGGAAAATTGTTGGATAATTATGCAGGTCGTCTGCCAACGCAACTTTGGGTTTCTCCCCCAACTAAAATGGATCAAACGCAATTAACCGAGGAAGGTTATTACAGTATTTTTGGAAAATCAGGGGCGCGGATGGAGATGCCTGGTTGTTCTTTGTGTATGGGGAATCAGGCACGAGTGGCTGATAATGCAACGGTGGTTTCGACTTCAACTCGAAATTTTCCTAATCGCTTAGGCAATAATGCTAATGTTTATTTAGCGTCGGCAGAGTTAGCGGCGGTGTGTTCAATTATGGGAAAAATTCCAACGTTTAAGGAATATATGTCTTATGTTGAGCAAATTCAATCAACAAATGAGGATACTTATCGTTATTTAAATTTTGATAAAATTAAAGATTATCAGGATAAGGCTGATAGCGTAAAGCTGGCTTAGTTTTAAAATATCTGAGAACTTTGATTTAGGTAGCTATAATGAACAGCTTATTTGTCGGTTTTTTAATAATTTGCTAGAATTTATCATTTGAAGGTGCTTAGAGAATGAGACCATAATAATATAATATTGCCTGCCTAGGGGGTTATGTCCACCCTACGCAGGCAAAATTTTTGGAAGTAATTAAACCTTATTTCTTAAAATATAACATTACAATAAGGATAAAATGAAACTTAATGAATTAATCGCAGGTTTTGCGGAAACGTCATTAGATATTGAGGTTTCAGGAATTACAGTTCATAGTAATCAAGTGAAAGTAGGTGATGTTTTTTTTGCCTTAGCGGGTGAAAAAAAACATGGTTTATATTATGCCGCACAAGCTATAAAACAAGGGGCATCTGCTATTATTTATGAGCCTGAAGGTGACGGCGAAAAATTAGCCGATAAATTAAAAAATACCGCTTTAATTAAAATAAATAAACTTGCGTTTAAACTCGGTTATATTGCGGCTCGGTTTTATCATTACCCTGCAAAAAAACTGGCTATTATTGGCATTACAGGAACTAATGGTAAAACGAGTTGTAGTCAATTTTTAGCGCAAATGCAACCTAAATCCGTTGTCATTGGAACTTTAGGTTGGGGGGAATGGGGGAATTTAAAAGAAACTCAAAATACAACCCCTAATGCACTGATACTTCAGTCAATGTTAGCTGATTGTGTTAATCAAGAAAAACAACAGCTCACTTTAGAAGTTTCCTCTCATGGTTTAGCGTTAGAACGTGTTAATGGCGTTGAATTTAAAGGAGCTGTATTCATGAATTTAACGCAAGATCATTTAGACTTTCACGGGTCTATGGAGGCTTATTTTCAAGCTAAACTTTCATTTTTTAAACGTCCCGAACTAGAATTTGCCGTTATTAATTTAGATGATGCTTATGGTGTGCGAATTATTGGCGCATTGTCTGAAAAAGTGGTTTTATGGACGTTTAGTCGAACAGGGAAAGTAATTGAACACGAACACAATGTTCTCGCTGAAAATATTCGATTAATTAATACAGGACTTAGCTTTAATGTATGTTATCGCGAACAGAAATCAACAGTCTGTTGTCATTTTTATGGGCTATTTAATATTGAAAATATACTGGCAGTTATTACGACTTTATTGGCGACAGGGGTCTCTTTAGAAAATGCGGCAAAAAAAGCCTCAGCACTCAAGGATATTTCAGGAAGAATGCAGCGATTTGGGGGAAATAAAGAGCCTCAAGTCTTTGTCGATTATGCACATACGCCTGATGCGTTAGCAAAAACACTCACCGCTTTAAAACAACATCACCATCAACAAGTATCGCTAGTTTTTGGTTGTGGCGGGGATAGAGATAAAGGAAAACGAATGCAAATGGGACAAATTGCTTGTCATCAAGCAGATCAAGTGATAATTACCAATGATAATCCACGTCATGAAAAAAGTGATTCCATTATCGGCGATATTTTACTCGGGTGTGATAGGAATAAGGTAATTATTATTAAAGATAGAAAGCAGGCAATCACAAGGGCTATTATGCAAGCATCTCAAGATGATTGTATTTTAATTGCAGGAAAAGGACATGAGGATTATCAGGATATTAAAGGGATAAAGTATCCCTTTAGCGATCAAACGGTCATTAAACAAGCTTTACAGCAATGGAAAACCTTATGAAATTAAATTTGGATAGAATTGCTTTACAACTTAAAGCGCATCTAATTGGTGTGGGCATTGATATTAATTCAGTAAGCATTGATAGTCGTAGTTTACAACAAGGCGATTTATATATTGCACTTAAAGGTGAAAATTTTGATGGTCATGATTTTGCAGAACAAGCAGAGCTTGCAGGGGCATCTGCTTTATTAGTTGAGCATCAAGTAAAAAGTTTGTTACCTCAACTAGTTGTTAAAAACACACGATTAGCCCTAGCAGAACTGGCAAGTTTATGGCGACAAAAAAGTACAGCCACTATTTTTGCAATTACAGGGAGTAATGGCAAAACAACGGTTAAAGAGATGCTGGCAACTATTTTAGCAGTTAATGCCGATGTTTTAGCAACACAAGGGAACTTAAATAATGAAATAGGCGTTCCTCTAACCTTATTAAATTTATCAGAACAGCATCGTTATGCTGTTATTGAAATGGGGGCTAATCATCGTAAAGAAATTGCTTTTAGCAGTCGTTATGCTTTAGCTAATATCGCTTTAATTAATAATGTCAGTGAAGCCCATCTTGAAGGCTTTGGTTCATTACAAGGTGTTGCTAAAGCAAAAGGAGAGATTGTTGCAGGACTAAAATCTTCAGGAACAGCAATTCTTAATCAAGATGAATATTTTTATCCTCTATGGGTCGCAATGGCAGGTAACCGTCCACATTATAAGTTTTCTCTTGATGATAAAACAGCAGACGTTTATGCGGGTGATATAAACGCAACGATTGAAAATAATGCATTCGTTACTTGTTTTAATTTACATACGGCAACTGAAAAAATAGCTATTCGGCTACAATTAGCAGGTGAACATAATGTTTACAATGCGCTTGCTGCAACGACAGCCGCTTTAGCCGTTAATATTTCACTTGAACAAATTCAGCAAGGATTAGCCTTAGTCTCTCCCGTAAAAGGACGGTTACAACCTTGGGTTAGCCGTTATGGTAATATCGTTATTGATGATAGTTATAATGCAAATCCTGCCTCCCTCAATGTTGCTTTAGAAGTTTTAAAATTTTGTCAGGGTGATTCATGGCTTATTTTGGGCGCTTTTGGTGAACTAGGGGAAGAGAGTATAGAAATTCATCGACAACTAGGTCAATTAATTCGTCAGCAAGGCGTAAAACGTTTGTTTGCAGTCGGTATTGAGGCACAATATAGTGTTGAAAGTTTTGGCGAAGGGGCTTTGTTTTTTAAAAATCAAGCCGCTTTGATTACCGCTTTAAAGGCCGAGCTTAAAGGTGATGAAGTGTTATTAATTAAAGGTTCACGATCACAGGGCATGGAACATGTTGCTGCGGCATTAATAGATAATTTTAGGAAATAAACGATGCTATTGTATTTAGCTGATTTTTTGATGTCATTGGACGGCAGTTTTAGAGTTTTTCAATATTTAACTTTTAGAGCAATTTTAGGGACGCTAACCGCATTAATTATTTCATTTATGATTGGCCCTTGGATGATTAGAAAATTAACCCTAGATAAAATTGGTCAAAGCGTACGTGATGATGGGCCTGAAACTCATTTTAAAAAAGCGGGAACGCCTACGATGGGCGGAACTTTAATCTTAGTCGCTATTACTGTTAGTACGTTATTGTGGGCTAATTTAGAGAATCGTTATATTTGGGTGGTTTTGTTAGTAACAGGTGGCTTTGGAATCATTGGTTTTATTGATGATTATAAAAAAGTAATGATGGGGAATAGTGATGGTTTGTCATCACGTTCAAAATATTTATATCAATCCATTGTGGGTCTGTTTGCATCCGTATTTTTATATCATTCCGCCTCTTTACCTGCTGAAACGCAATTAATTGTGCCATTTTTTAAAGATATTGTTTTGGAATTAGGTTGGGGTTATATTGTTTTGAGTTATCTTGTCATTGTTGGAACAAGTAACGCCGTCAACCTTACAGACGGACTTGATGGGCTTGCAATTATGCCAACCGTGATGATAGCTGCGGGTATGGGTATTTTTGCTTATTTATCGGGGCATGTTGATTTTTCCCAATATTTAGGTATACCCTATTTACCTAATAGTGGTGAATTAATTATTTTTTGCGGGGCATTAGTCGGCTCTGGTTTAGGTTTTTTATGGTTTAACACTTATCCTGCGATGGTTTTTATGGGCGATGTCGGTTCATTAGCATTGGGCGCAGGTTTGGGAGTATTGGCTATTTTAGTCAGGCAAGAATTAGTCTTGTTCATTATGGGCGGTATTTTTGTTATTGAAACTTTATCCGTTATTATTCAAGTGACCTCTTTTAAATTAAGAGGTAAGCGGGTTTTTAAAATGGCCCCGATTCATCATCATTATGAATTAAAAGGTTGGCCAGAACCTCGAATTATTGTCCGTTTTTGGATTATTACCTTTATTTTAGTGCTGGTGGGTTTAGCCTCCCTAAAATTAAGATAATTTTATGCGATTAGCCGATAATATAGTCCTTAGGCAATTAGAACAGTCTTTTGGATTAAATCCTGAGAGATCATCAGTGTTTGTTGTTGGATTGGGAGCAACAGGACTTTCTATTGTTCGATTTTTAAGCCATTATTATTTCAAATTTACCCTAATAGATAGTCGTACACAGCCGCCAATGCTCGAACGATTATTGGGTGAGTTTCCCGCAGTAAAATTAATAACAGGTGATTTTAAAAGTATTGATTTTTCTGAGGCTACGCATTTAATTGTAAGCCCTGGCATTGCCTTGGATCAGCCTGAGATTAAGGCGGCTTGCCTTAATGGAACGGTTCTTGTTAGTGATATAGATTTATTTGCTTTGTCTACCAATGCGCCGATTATTGCTATTACGGGTTCAAATGGAAAAAGTACCGTAACCACCATGCTGGGTAAAATGGGGCAAGCTGCTGATAAAAAAACCGTGATTGGTGGGAATTTAGGGACAGCCGCTTTAGATTTACTGATTGAGAATGCAGAACTTTATGTACTGGAATTATCAAGTTTTCAACTGGAACGAACCCATGTATTAAATGCGACCGTAGCAACGGTTTTAAATATTAGTGCAGATCATCTTGACCGACATAAAACGCCTGAAATTTATAGTCTAGAAAAAGAAAAAGTGTTTAGAGGCAATGGGCGAATGGTATTAAATGCCGATGACCCAGAAGTTGTTAATATGGCGATTCAAGGACGTAAACCCTTGTGGTTTAGCTTGTGTAAACCATTGGGTTTTCATCTTGCAAGTAAAGAAAATTGTGACTATTTAGTTTATAACAATAATTATTTAATGCCTTGTAATGATTTGCCTTTGGAAGGAAAACACAATAAAGCCAATGCTTTAGCAGCACTGGCTTTAGGCTATGAAGTCGGGCTAGATTTAAATAAAATGTGTCTTGCTCTAAAAAAATTTAAAGGACTTGAACATCGAATGCAAACTGTTGTAAAAATTAAGGGGGTACATTGGGTTAATGATTCTAAAGCAACTAATATAGGTTCTTGTATAGCAGCATTAAATGGCTATGATGATAAGGTTATTTTATTGGCGGGTGGCGATGCAAAAGGGGCTGATATGAATGAATTACAACTCAGTGTTAGAAAAAATGTAAAGCATATTATCTTAATGGGTCAAGATGCAAAATTGATTGAGCAAGCTTTAAATAATTGTGTTCCCTTGTATCATGCTGATTCAATGCAAGCTGCCGTTTTATTTGCGGCAAAAATTGCAAGGGTAGGTGATACGGTTTTACTTTCTCCTGCTTGTGCAAGTATGGATCAATATAAAAATTATCAACAACGTGGGGATTGCTTTGTCGCTGCGGTGATGGCATTGGAGACCTAATCATGGCAATAAAAAAACGACAACAGTCTGAGCCTTTATTTTATATTGACTGGTTTTTACTCACCATTACTTTATCGTTAATTGGCTTAGGTTATGTGATAATGGTCTCATCTTCATTGCATTTGGGTGTGAAAATGACAGGGGATAGCTTACATTACCCCATTAAACAATTTATTCACATCGTTATTGCTGGTATTGCCGCATTTGTCGTTGTTTTAATTCCTATGCAGTTTTGGGAAAAATATGGTTCAATTCTATTTATTTTCGGCTTATTTTTATTGGTTTTAGTCTTGGTTCCAGGTTTAGGCGTTAAAGTTAATGGCAGTAGTCGTTGGTTAGCTATCATGGGGATGAGAATACAAACTTCAGAATTAATGAAATTTGCATCCGTTATTTATGTTTCAGGCTATGTGGTGCGTCATCAAGCTATTGTGGAAAAAGAATTTTTTGGGCTTTTAAAGCCTTTACTTTTATTTTCTCTTGCCTGTGTTTTACTTTTATTAGAGCCTGATTTTGGTTCAGCCGTCGTATTATTGACGATTGCAATGGCGGTAATGTATTTAGGGGGCGCGCGATTATGGCAATTTGTTATTTTAATCGGGGTGATCGCTGTTTTAGCCAAAGAATTAATTTATACTTCTGACTATCGCTTGGCTAGAATAACCAGTTTTTTAGATCCTTGGGCTGATGCTCAAAATACAGGGTTTCAATTAGTACAAGCTTTAATTGCTTTTGGACGGGGTGAATATTTTGGCGTTGGGCTTGGAAGTGGCGTTCAAAAAATATTTTATTTACCCGAAGCCCATACGGATTTTTTATTTTCAGTCCTCGCAGAAGAGTTAGGATTAATTGGAGTTTTGAGTGTTATCCTTTTATATAGTTTATTAATTTTGAGAGCCTTTGTTATCGGTATTCAAGCTGAACAAGTAAAATTAAGGTTTTCAGCCTTTGTTGCTTATGGTTTAGGCGTTTGGTTTGCCTTTCAGTCATTTATTAATATGGGTGTTAATATGGGGATGTTACCGACTAAAGGTTTAACGCTACCCTTTATGAGTTATGGTGGCGGCAGTATTATTGTTATGTGTTCTGCAGTCGCCCTTTTATTTCGAATTCATTATGAAGCGATGAAAAAGATTACTAAAAATGCAAAGAGAAATAAGAAATGGGAAGACGGATAGTTATTATGGCAGGTGGGACGGGAGGCCATGTTTTTCCCGCCTTAGCTGTTGCAGAAGAATTACGCACGCAAGGATGGTCGATAAGCTGGTTAGGCACTAAAAAAGGTTTAGAAGCGCGTGTTATACCTGCCCAAGACATTGAGATTGATTGGTTGTCAGTTTCTGGGCTGAGAGGTAAAGGGCTTATTTTTAAATTTAAAAGCTTATTTTTATTAGTCAAAGCCTGTTGGCAAGCATTTAAGATTTTACGTGTCCGTAAACCTGATGTTGTATTAGGAATGGGTGGATTTGTTGCAGCCCCTGGTGGCTTAATGGCAAGACTATTGGGTATTCCCTTAGTCATTCATGAACAGAATCGGGTGATTGGTACGACTAATAAAATTTTATCAAAGATTACACCCCATATTTTAGAGGCTTTTCCTGATAGTTTTCCTGTTAAAAATAATGCAGTCTGTACAGGAAATCCATTACGTGAAAGCTTTATAAAGTTAGTTGCTAAAATGCCACGACAAGTAACTACTCCTTTGAGAGTATTAATTGTTGGTGGGAGTCAAGGGGCGCAAATTTTAAATGAAGAAGTGCCAAAAGCCTTAGCTTTATTAGCAAATATTGAAGTCAAACATCAAACAGGTTCAATGATGCAAAAAGAGGTTGAATTAAGCTATAAAGCTTTAAATATTAATGCTAACGTGATCGCTTTTATTGATGATATGCCTCAAGTTTATCAATGGGCGGATTTAGTTATTTGTCGAGCGGGTGCAATGACAGTAAGTGAAGTTTCAGCTTGTGGTTTACCCGCTATTTTTATCCCACTGCCTCATGCAATTGATGACCATCAATCAGCCAATGCACGCTATTTAGCGGATGATAAGGCGGCTTTGATTTTGGTGCAAAAACAATTAACTGCCACAAACTTAGCTGACGCAATTACGCATATTTCCAATAATTTAGAGAGTATGGCAACTATGTCAAAAAATAAAGCTCGGTTAGATGCAACTAAAACAGTTGCCTCTATTTGCATTGCGGTGAGCGGTTAATGAGTCGCCAAGGAATACAGTTACCGAAAAAAGCATTAGGTAATATAGAACGAATCCATTTTGTCGGTATTGGCGGTACTGGCATGAGCGGCATTGCAGAAGTGTTATCTAATTTAGGGTATCAAATATCAGGTTCTGATATAAAGGCGTCTTCTGCAACACAGCGATTACAATCGTTGGGAATTGTTATTTACATAGGACATCACCAACGAAATATTGAAAATACAGATGTTGTGGTTGTTTCTACAGCGATAGACCATGCAAACCCTGAAGTTGCTAGTGCTTATCAACAACGGATTCCTGTGATTCCCCGTGCAGAAATGTTAGCAGAGTTAATGCGATTTCGTTTTGGAATTGCGGTGGCTGGAACGCATGGGAAAACAACAACGACGAGTTTAATTGCCAGTATCCTTGCAGAGGGTGGTTTAGACCCAACCTTTGTTATTGGGGGACGTTTAAATAGTGCAGGAACGAATGCAAAGCTTGGAACAGGCGATTATTTAGTAGCCGAAGCAGATGAAAGTGACGCTTCATTTTTATATTTACAGCCAATGGTTGCAGTAGTCACAAATATTGATCAAGATCATTTGGAGACTTATGAAGGCAGTTATCAGCGTTTAAAAGAGACTTTTATTGAGTTTTTACACCACTTACCTTTTTATGGCATGGCGGTTATGTGTTTGGATGATGCGGGGGTGAGAGAAATTTTACCTAATTTATCCAAACCTGTTAAAACTTATGGGGTTCATGAGCAAGCAGATATTCAGGCGGTGGAAATAAAGCAGCAAGGATTAACAACATCGTTTAAGGTATTACGCGGATCAACATTACCCCCTTTGCAAGTTACTTTGAATATGCCAGGTTGGCATAATATGTTGAATGCTTTGGCAGCCATTGCAATTGCTAGTCATCTGAAAGTTGACGACCAAGCAATCATTAATAGTCTTGCCACTTTTAAAGGGATTGGGCGGCGTTTTCAAATTCAAGGTGATATAGCAATGAACGAAGGTATTGTGACTTTAGTTGATGATTATGCTCATCATCCCCGTGAAGTTGCAGCAACGATGGAAGCTTTACGTCAAGCATGGACAGGTAGACGTGCTGTGGTTATTTTTCAACCGCATCGTTATACTCGAACCCGTGATTTATTTGAAGACTTTGTTCAAGTTTTATCTGAGGCGGATGTCTTAATTTTATTAGATATTTATCCAGCAGGTGAAGCTGTGATTGCAAGTGCCGATGGTAAAACACTGTGCAGAGCAATCCGCACACGAGGACAAGTAGATCCTGTATTTGTAAAAAATACCGATGATTTATTATCTGTTTTGGAAGCCGTTATACAAACAGATGATGTTATTTTAACCATGGGGGCGGGTAATGTCGGACAGATTGCAAGTAAATTACCCGAAGAACTGACTGCTATTTTAAATAACTTATGAATGAAGTTTTGAAAACAACAGGTAAGTTGTTGTTAAAAGAGAAAATGGCTAAATACACCAGTTGGCGTATTGGGGGGGAAGCTGAAAAAATGTATCTTCCCCGCGATAAAAACGATTTAATTGTATTTATGACCCTACAGCCTAAAAATAGGGCTATTTTTTGGTTAGGCTTGGGGAGTAATTTATTAGTTCGTGATGGGGGTATTCCTGGGATTGTTATCAATACCCGTGGTCGTTTAAAAGAAATGCGTTTACTTGAGAATGGGCGTGTGTATATAGAAGCAGGCGTACCTTGCGCGCGCGTTGCGCGTTTTTGTGTGGATAATGGTTTAGTTGGGGCTGAATTTCTGGCGGGTATTCCTGGAACAATGGGCGGTGCGTTAGCGATGAATGCGGGCGCTTTTGGTGGTGAAACTTGGGAAATTGTTGAACGGGTAGAAACGCTTAATCGTGAAGGTGTCACTCATTTACGAAAGACAACTGAATTTAATATTGGCTATCGCTCTGTTAAAAATCCTAATGAAGAATGGTTTTTAGCGGCAGAATTAAGGCTAAAAAAAGGCGATACTTCAAATAGTTTACAATATATTAAAGCTTTGCTGGAGAAACGCGCTATCACCCAACCCACTAATTTACCGAGTTGTGGTTCAGTTTTTAAAAATCCACCCGACGATTATGCAGCAAGATTAATTGAAAAAAGTGGTTTAAAAGGCTATTGTATTGGGGGGGCTTGTGTCTCTGAAAAACATGCCAATTTTATTGTTAATATGAATAAAGCAACCGCAGCTGATATAGAGGCTTTAATTGATTATGTACAGATACAGGTTAAAGTGCTGTGTGGTGTGGATTTACAAACTGAAGTATGTACAGTTGGAGAGCGTTTATGAATCCTATAAAAATAAAAGACCCTAGACAATTTGGTCGGGTTGCGGTATTAATGGGGGGTGTAGCTGCTGAAAAAGAAATTTCTATTAATAGTGGTACGGCGGTATTTAATGCTTTAAAACGTAAAGGGGTTGATGTTATTGCGATAGATGTTGCAGACAATCCTTTTTTAGCATTGAAAGATCAACAGATAACGCGGGTTTTTAATAGCATTCATGGGCGTGGGGGTGAAGATGGCGTTTTACAAGCGGTATTAGAACTGATGAAGCTGCCTTATACTGGGAGTGATGTGACAGCTTCTGCATTAACAATGGATAAGTTGAAAACTAAACTTTGTTGGCGGGGTTTAAATTTACCTACGCCTGAATGGTTTTTGTTAAACAATGAATCTGATATTGAGGCATGTATAGAAAAATTAGATTTCCCTTTGATTGTGAAACCTACAAAAGAGGGGTCTAGTTTAGGGATGAATAAAGCGATTAATAGACAACAGTTGTTGCAGGCTTTTAATGAAGCCTCAAAATATAACTGTGATGTTTATGCTGAAAGTTGGGTGCAAGGTGACGAGTATACTGTTGCGATATTAAATGATGAACCGTTGCCTGTGATTAGACTTGAAATAATGAATGATTTTTATGATTATCAGGCAAAATATGAGTCAAATACAACCCAATATCATTGTCCTTGTGGATTAGATAAGCTGCAAGAAAAGGCTTTACAGCAATTAGCTTTAAAAGCTTATAAAGGACTTGATGTAACGGGGTGGGGGCGTGTTGATGTTTTTATAGATAAAAATGATCAACCCCAGCTTATTGAAGTTAATACGGTTCCAGGAATGACAAGTCATAGTTTAGTTCCTATGGCAGCTGCAAAATCAGGAATAGATTTTGATGAGTTGGTATGGAGAATTTTAGAGACCAGTATGAAATAATAGGCTTTCTTTTTTAATCAATGAAACACTTAAATTTAAAGTGGCTACTTATTAGCGCACTCATTATTGGCATAGCTTGGGCAGGCTGGAAAGAGCTTAAAGCGCAAGGAGCTGATTTACTGCCAATTAAATATGTTAAAATAGAGGGTGTTTATCAGTACATTGCTAAAGAGCAAATAAAACAAGTTTTACTAAAACAAGTGTTAACGGGGTTTTTGAATGCAGATATGCAGGAAATACAAACGGAACTGTCCGATTTACCTTGGATTACTCAAGTTAAAGTTCGGCGGATATGGCCTGATACTATTGCCATAAAAATTTATGAGCAATACCCTATTGTTCGTTGGGGAAAAATAGGTTTACTCAATGAGCAGGGCGATTTATTTATTCCTGATAATTTAACTCGCTTTAAAAAACTACCCTTATTAACAGGTCCTAAAGGTCTTGAAAAAAATCTAATGCAGGTTATGAAGCGCTTACAAGAAAGTTTAACCAACCATGCTTTGGTATTACAGGAATTTAATGTTAATGAGCGTCGTGCATGGACATTGCGGTTTTCTAATGGATTAGAATTAAAATTAGGTCAAAAAAAACCCTTCAAAAAACTTAACCGATTCTTGACAACTTTACCCCTATTGAAAAAAAAGGAGGGTAGAGTCATTGCAAAGGTAGATTTAAGATACCCTAATGGTTATGCTGTTACCTGGAAATAACGAGAATAATAGCTAAAAATGCCAAATATTGCAGTGTTAACGGATCTTGTTAACATTCTTATATAACATACAAAATAAATATAGGCTGGTGCTTTGTACCTAGCTCTATATAAAATACTATATCACGAGGTTTTTAAAAAGTAATAGTTTCATGAAAGATTATTTTAAAATTATCTTTATAATTCACAATTTAAACCATGAGTTATGGTAAAGCGATTAATTTCAGTGGACAATGAAGACCGTCTAAGTAATAACAATATAATTGGTAAACAATCAATGCTTTTAACGAGTATGCATAATGGCAAAAAAAACAGAGCGTAGTATAGTTGTAGGATTAGATATAGGGACTTCAAAAGTTGCTGCTATCGTTGGGGAGTATGATTATGAAGATGATGATCTTGAAATTATCGGCATAGGGACAGCCCCTTCACGAGGTTTGAAAAAAGGCGTTGTAGTTAATTTAGAATCAACGGTTCATTCAATACAGCGTGCAGTAGAAGAGGCTGAGTTAATGGCAGGCTGCCAAATTCAATCAGTTTTTGCAGGCATTGCTGGGAGTCATATTAAAAGTCTTAATTCACATGGGATCGTTGCTATTCGAGATAAAGAAGTTAAGCAACATGATATTGATAGAGTCATTGATTCTGCAAGAGCGGTGGCCATTCCAGCAGACCAAAAAATATTACATATTTTGCCACAGGAATTTGTAATTGATCAACAAGATGGGATTAAAGAACCCATTGGAATGTCGGGGATTCGCTTAGAAGCCAAAGTTCACATGGTAACGGGAAGCGTCAGTGCCGCTCAAAATATTATTAAATGTATTCGTCGTTGTGGATTGGATGTTGACGATATTGTTTTAGAACAATTGGCCTCTTGTACTTCGGTTTTAACGGAGGATGAAAAAGATTTAGGGGTTTTATTATGCGATATAGGCGGAGGAACAACGGATATTGCTATTTTTGCTGATGGGGCAATTAAACATACCGCTGTTATTCCCATTGCAGGCGATCAAGTAACCAATGATATTGCGGTGGCATTACGAACACCGACTAAGAATGCCGAACAAATAAAATGTAAACATGCCTGTGCTTTAACTGAGCTATCAAGTAGTGAAGAACTGATTGAAGTACCTAGTATTGGTGAAAGATCACCCCGTAAAATTTCAACTGAAAATTTATCTGAAATTATAGAACCACGTTATGAAGAATTAATGCTTTTGGTTCAAGCAGAATTAAGACGGAGTGGTTATGAAGATTTAATTACAGCGGGTGTTGTATTAACAGGGGGGAGCTCAAAAGTAAGAGGGTTAACCTCGTTGGCAGAATCAATTTTTCGTATCCCTGTACGTGTGGGAATGCCGCAACATATAGCAGGATTAACCGATGTTGTTCAAAACCCTATTTATTCAACGGGTGTAGGTTTATTACTCTATGGCAGAGAGCATCATGGGGGTTTTGATAGAACGGGAGAAGAGTCTTCTGGGTTGCTATCAATGATTAAAAATTGGTTTCAGGGCAACTTTTAAAAATTTATAAGGCTTTATTTAGGGGGCGGTAAGATGAAATACGAATTGGTCGATGCAAGCAATGAAAATGCTATCATCAAGGTTATTGGTATTGGAGGTGGTGGTGGTAATGCTGTCAATCACATGGTTGATAGTAGTATTGATGGGGTACAATTTATTTGTGCTAATACTGATGCACAAGCTTTAAGACGCTTAAGTGTGGACACGGTGGTTCAAATAGGTATTGAACTGACAAAAGGGTTAGGGGCAGGAACACGACCTGAGGTTGGAAAAAAAGCAGCCGAAGAAAATGCAGAACGTTTAAAAGAAGTGATTGACGGTGCTGATATGGTGTTCTTAACTGCTGGAATGGGTGGAGGCACAGGAACAGGGGCTATTTCAGTGATCGCTCAAATTGCTAGAGACCTAGGTGTTTTAACAGTTGCTGTGGTAACAAAACCCTTTGAATTTGAAGGAAAAAAGAAAGTAGCTGTCGCAGAAGAAGGTATTCGGATACTAGAAGAACATGTTGATTCTCTGATTATTATTCCTAATCAGAAACTACTCCCTGTTCTAGGTAATAACCTTTCTTTAATCAACGCATTTAAAGCGGCAAACGATGTATTACTGGATGCTGTACAGGGTATCACTGAATTAATTACCCATCCAGGACTGATTAACGTTGATTTTGCAGATGTTGAAACGGTGATGACTAATATGGGAACAGCCATTATGGGTTCAGGGTCTGCCTCTGGAGAAAATCGAGCTCGAGAAGCGGCTGAAAAAGCCATTGCTTGTCCTTTATTAGAAGATATTAGTTTACAAGGCGCAAAGGGTATTTTAGTTAATATTACTGCCTCTGATATGGATTTAACTGAATTCAATGAAGTCGGTAATATCATGCACTCATTTGCATCTGACGATGCGGATATGAAAATTGGTACAGCTATAAACCCAGATATGGGGGATGAAATAAAAGTCACCGTTGTTGCAACCGGAATGGGCGATCATTCGCCTAAGATTACAACGCCCCCTGTAAAATTAGTACAAAAAGCAGCGGTAGGTGATATAAGTTATGATGTGTTAGATAAACCCACCATTCTTCGTAATAATAAAGTAGAAACCAAAGAAACACGTTTTGGTGTACAGCCTCAAAAAGAAGGGGATATGGATTTAGATTATTTAGATATTCCTGCTTTTTTACGCAGACAGGCAGATTAAGATTTAAGTAACATGACGAAATAAATTTACATTGATGGTATAATTGAGAGTTTTTTGCCTTAACTTATGATTAAACAACGAACATTAAAAAATACGATTAGAGCGACAGGTGTTGGTTTACATACAGGTGATAAGGTTTATTTAACTTTACACCCTGCTGAAATTAATACAGGCATTCATTTTCGTAGAATTGATTTAGAGCCGCCTATCATTATCCAGGCAACGCCAAAAAATGTGGGCGATACCCTACTTTCTACGACTTTAGTACAAGGTGAAATAAAAATATCAACCGTTGAACATTTATTATCAGCACTTGCTGGATTAGGAATTGACAATGCAGTTATTGATGTAAGCTCAGGAGAAGTCCCTATTATGGATGGAAGTGCGGGGCCTTTTGTTTTTTTAATTCAATCAGCAGGTGTCGTTGAGCAGGACGCGCCTAAGCAATATATCCGAATAAAAGAAACGATTCGTGTCAGTGATGGTGATAAATGGGCAGAATTTGAGCCATTTGAAGGATTTAAAGTTACTTTTACCATTGATTTTGAACACCCAGCCTTTGCAGATCATTTGAAAATGGCAACCATGGATTTTTCATCGACAACCTTTGTAAAAGAAGTAAGCCGAGCAAGAACCTTTGGCTTTATGAAAGATATAGAGTTTTTAAGAGAAAATAATTTAGCCTTAGGGGGAAGTCTTGATAATGCCATTATTATTGATGATGACAAAGTCTTGAATGAAGATGGTTTGCGTTATGCAGATGAATTTGTCAAACATAAAATTCTTGATGCCATTGGTGATTTGTATTTATTGGGTCATAGTTTAATTGGTCAGTTTAAAGGTTATAAATCAGGACATGCGTTAAATAACCAATTATTACGTGCATTATTAGCTAATCAAGATGCTTGGGAAATAATCACATTTGAAGATGAAGAAAAACCCCCTATTTCATTTATGCAATCTCAATCAGTAGAGTAGTTTAAAAGTAGCGATATTTTTGAAAACATTTTTAAGATAGCTTATTCAATGTTTGACTTAAATTTAATAAAGCCTGTTTCAATTTTTGATCGTTTACAGATTTCCCGCAATGATGCAATAATTTAATATTACTCTTAGAGGGGATGCTTTTCTTAAGTGTCTTTTTTGTAGTAGAATTATTTTGAATCATTATTTTAATTTGTACGACTTTTATAGAGACCGACTTGCTATTAATAATGGCACTTAATATTGATTGTTGATAAAAACGTAATTGTGATGACCATGCAGCAGAATTTGTATAAATAAGTAATTTTTCTGCCGAAACAACACAATATAAAACATGATCCGTTAATGCTTTGGGTAAACTGTCTTTTACAATATTCAATAAATATTGCTGTTGCTTAATTTTTTGCTGATAATTAGCCAAAATTCGGTTGTTGAAAGTATCTACTGTTTTAAATGAATCTATTTTGGACATAAATTAGGTTTAGAAGGACATACAAAAATCTTAAATTAAGTACCTAAGCCTAAGTTTTCGTATATAGTTCATAGTGAAAATCAGAGTACAAAACATGTTTTGTACTCTAACTAGTATGCGAAAACTTTTGCTGTTCTTTAAAACTTACCTAAATTTACTCACATAAGTTTAGTATTGTGTCTTACCCAATTTCTAGTTTCGCTTAGTAAACTAAGCCAGCGCTTGAAAGACAATAAGCTATCCCCGTAGAACCTACGGTTTAAAAGTAAGAAAGACAAGGAACGTTTATATGAAAATCTAGTTTTCAACCCCTTTATTTATTATACTATTAACTAATTATACATGGTTATAGATGGAAATTAAAGAACACTTGATAGCTCCCTTTTCCAAAAACGAATAATAAATTATTTTCGATGATTTTTAAAATCGGGTAAATTAAATGCACGGACTAAAAATTTTAATTTATTCGGTTATCTGCTAGAAAATAATTTTTTTATGGGTCTTTAGTATGATTTTCACAGTACAAGCTATTTTTACTTAATTTTAGGCAGTGAAATTTTGCATACTGTGGCGATTATCGCTCAAAAATAACTGTGAATATTATTATTTTTAATAATAATCCCCATTAACTTGATGCCTAAACTAATTCGGAATTTTGTTTTTGGTAGTCTTGTTAAAAATTAAAGCGAAATACAGCAGTTAAAACAGAGATATTTACAGACATATTCTATTAACCACATGTAATCATCATTGAACTTGTAAAATTCGATTTTGTCCCAATTTCCTAAGATTCAATCGTAACAAATCATTTTTAGTTACTGCCAATTAAGTAAATAATGGCTTATAATCTATAGCCAATATAGTTTTTTATAAACTTTAATTAAACAATATAAATAAGGGAGAAATTGGATGTCAAAAGCTCAAAATTTACAGGACACTTTTTTAAATACACTTAGAAAGGAGCATGTTCCCGTCTCTATTTTTTTAGTCAATGGGATTAAATTACAAGGTAAAGTCGATTCCTTCGACCAATATGTGATTATGTTAAAAAACACCGTCAGTCAAATGGTTTACAAACATGCTATTTCTACTATCGTTCCTGGAAAACCCATCAAAATGGGGCGTGATAGTGAGTTAATTGATGAAAATGAGTAGAATTTATCTTTTAAAGGAGTACGCGATTGTTTGATCGTCCTGACACAGGTGAACGGGCTATTTTAGTTCACCTTAAATTACATGCAGGTCAAGAAGACTTGTTTGAATTAAAAGAATTAGCAAGATCGGCAGGGGCTGATGCTGTCTATATACTGACAGGTAGCCGTCGTTCACCTGATCCGCGATACTTTATAGGCACAGGTAAGCTTGAGGAATTAAAAACTGAAATTCAAACCTACGAAGCTGACATTGTTTTATTTAATCATCCCTTATCTCCTAGTCAAGAAAGAAATCTTGAACAAGCACTCGAAGTTCGAGTGGTTGATAGAAATGGTTTGATTTTAGATATTTTTGCTCAAAGAGCGCAAACTTTTGAAGGTAAACTTCAGGTCGAATTAGCTCAACTTAAGCATTTATCCACCCGCTTGGTTCGAGGGTGGACACATTTAGAACGCCAAAAAGGCGGTATAGGAATGAGAGGACCTGGTGAAACGCAACTAGAAACCGATAGACGTTTGCTAGGAATGCGAATTAAATTGATTCAACAGCGATTGAAAAAAGTTGAAAAACAACGGCATCAAGGGCGGAATAAACGTAAAAAAGCAGAAGTCCCCGCAGTTTCATTAGTGGGTTATACCAATGCGGGTAAATCGACTTTATTTAATAAATTAACCGGGGCGGATATTTATACTGCGAATCAGCTTTTTGCAACTTTAGATCCAACTTTACGAAACTGTGAAATTGAAAATGGTTCAGAAATTATTTTAGCCGATACCGTCGGTTTTATTCGTCATTTACCTCATGAGTTAGTTTCAGCTTTTCGCTCAACATTACAAGAAGCGAGTGAAGCCGAGCTTTTGTTACATGTCATTGATGCCAATGCCAATGATAGAGAGGAAACTATTTTTCAGGTTAATGAGGTCCTCAATGAAATAGATGCAGGTGATATTAAACAATTGCAAGTATTTAATAAAATTGATTTGCTTGAAAATGTTAGCCCACATATTGATTATGATGATAAAGGTAAACCCGTCCGTGTTTGGCTTTCAGCACAAACAGGGGTTGGGGTTGAGCTGCTTTACCAAGCACTTGCTGAATTATTTACCTCTAATAAAGTAAAAAGAAAATGTTACTTATCCCCTGCCCAAGGTAGAGTTCGTGCAAAACTATTTGATTTTGCGAAAATTATTAATGAAGAAACTGATGATTATGGCGGTTGGAATTTGGCGATTGAAATTGATAAAAAGCATTTAGGTTTGCTAAAATCTGTTGAAAATGAAGAGATAATATAAAAACAAACTATTTTTTATTAAAAATATGAGCAAAAAAATAGAAATGGTTCTTATTTACGATAGAATAGCGCATCAAACACGTAGATTTAATTTTTGAAGTAACCCAATTTGGAGCATCTGTATGTCCTGGAATGAACCCGGTGGTGATGATAAAGACCCTTGGAGTGGTCGTAAAAACCAACAAGGTCCACCTGATCTGGATGAAGCAATTCGTTCATTGCAAGAAAAATTAGGCGGTATTTTTGGTGGTGGTAATAACGACAATGGAGAGGGTGATAATTCATCAGGTGTTTCCATAGGACTTAGCGTTTTATTTGCAGGGGCTTTGTTCCTTTGGGGAATCAGTGGTTTTTACATCGTTGATGAGGGTAATCATGGCGTGGAAACACGATTTGGTCAATATATTAAACCCTTGACTGAGGCAGGCTGGCATTGGCATTTTCCCTACCCTATTGAAGAGGTTGAATTAGTTAATGTTAAACAACAACGTTATATTGAAGTAGGTTATCGTTCTGCGGGAGGGCAAGGTGTAGGTTCTGTCCCTAAAGAAGCGTTAATGCTGACTAAAGATGAAAATATTATTGATGTTCGCCTTGCGATTCAATATCAAGTTAAAAATGCCAAAGAATTTCTCTTTAATGTAGCAAACCCTGAGGCTACTTTGAAGCAAGTTACCGAAAGTGCTGAACGTGGAGTTATTGGTAGTAGCAAAATGGATTTTGTTTTAACCGAAGGTCGTGGTGATATTGTTGCTCAGATTAAGAAAGAAATCCAGACAGTAATGGATTCTTATAAGGCAGGCATTCAAATTACTAGTGTAAATTTGCAAGATGCTCAACCGCCTGAACAAGTGCAAGGCGCATTTGAAGATGCGATTAAAGCCCGTGAAGATCAACAGCGATTGATTAATGAAGCAGAAGCTTATGCGAATGATGTCATTCCAAAAGCAAGAGGAGCTGCAGCTAGAAAAATTCAAGAAGCAGAAGCTTATAAAGAAGAAGTAATCGCTAAATCTATTGGTGAAGTCAGCCGTTTTATGAAATTATTGACTCAATATAGAAAAGCACCCGAAGTCACAAGGCAGCGTTTATATTTGGAATCAATGGAAGCTGTTTTAGCAACCACTAAAACAGTCATGGTTGATGTCAAAGGGGGAAATAATCTGCTTTATTTACCTTTAGATAAAATAGCAGCTTCAACAACTGAACAAGCAACAGAGAACCCAATGGTTAATGATTCTAGATCTTTGCCTCATAAAACAGTTCAAACTGCGCCTAGGGTTTCATCACGTACTCGTACAGAAAGGGGACGATAATGACAGCTAATAAAATTTTAGTCGGTCTTATGGCATTGTTTTTTATCGCGACAAGTTGTATTTTTACGGTAACAGAAACTGAAAAAGCCATTAAATTTGAATTTGGAAAGATCATTAAATCGGATTATACCCCGGGGCTTTATTTTAAATGGCCTTTCATGGTTAATAAAGTCAAGAAATTTGATAACCGAATCCAAACAATGGACTCAAAACCTGAGCGATTTTTAACCGCAGAAAAGAAAAACGTTATCGTAGATTCTTTTGTTAAATGGCGTATTGGCGATGTAACTAAGTTCTATACCGTTGTATCTGGAAATATTAACCAAGCCAACTTACGCTTAGATCAAATTATTAAAGATGCTTATCGTGCAGAATTTAGTAAACGTGATATTAAACAACTGGTTTCTACCGATCGTAGTGCGATTCGTAAAATATTAATTGAAAGCTCAAGTACGATTGCCGCAACCTTAGGTATGAAAATTGTTGATGTTCAAGTTAAACGAATTGATTTACCGAGTGAAGTCAGTAGCTCCGTTTATCGACGTATGGAAGCTGAACGTGAACGAGTCGCTCGTGAATTTCGTTCTCAAGGGTCAGAAGCCGCCGAACGTATTCGTGCTAATGCGGATCGTCAAAGGACAGTGACTTTAGCGAATGCCTTTCGTGATGCAGAAACATTACGCGGAGAAGGTGATGGAAAATCTGCTGAAATTTATGCTAAATCTTATGGTGAAGATATTGAGTTTTTTAGATTTTATCGTAGTTTGAATGCGTATAAAAAGACTTTTTCAAATGCAGGTGATATGATCGTAATAGAGCCTGATTCTGATTTCTTTAAATATTTTAAGAAACTACAATAAATAATTCCTTAGAGATTTTTCTCTAAGGACATCGCCACTAAAACGCTCCATTTGTATGGGGCGTTTTCTGCGAATGGACATATAATAATGTTACAAAAAGACCCTTGGTTATTACCCGATGGTATAGAAGAAGTTTTACCCAATGATGCGGCGCATTTAGAACGTTTGCGCCGACAGTTATTAGATCTTTTTAATAGCTGGGGTTATGAGCTTGTGATTCCGCCATTGATTGATTATTTAGCTTCGTTATTGACAGGAACAGGACATGACCTAGATTTACAAACTTTTAAGTTTACTGACCAGTTAAATGGTGAAATGTTGGGTGTGCGTGCTGATATGACACCGCAAGTTGCACGTATTGATGCACATAATTTAAGACATGAAGCACCTACACGACTTTGTTATGTCGGCTCCGTATTACATACGGTAAACGACGTGTTAGAGAAAAGTCGTAGCCCGATGCAAATGGGCGCAGAAATTTATGGACACAAAGGACGTGAAAGTGATTTAGAAGTGATTCAATTAATGCTTGAGATGTTTTCTGTCATTGGTTTACATGAAGTGCATCTTGATTTAGGACATGTTGGGATTTATCGTGCTTTATCTAAACAAGTGGGATTAAATTCACATCAAGAAAGTGAATTATTTGATATATTACAGCGTAAAGCAAATACTGAATTAATTGCCTTAATGGAAACTTATACAATTGATGCATCCTTTAAAGCATTATTTTTGAATTTACCCAAATTAAATGGGGGTAAAGAAATTTTAACGAAAGCGACTGAAATTTTTGCAGAGGCAACTGATGAAATTAAGCAATATTTAGTTGATTTGCAAAGACTTGCCGAACAGTTAAGTGTTGTTTTTCCTTCACTAGCCATTAATTTTGATTTAGCAGAATTACGGGGTTATCATTATCACACAGGGGTTGTTTTTGCCGCTTTTATTCCCAATATTGGTCGAGAAATAGCCAGAGGCGGTCGTTATGATAATATTGGTGGCGTTTTTGGGCGAGCGCGTCCTGCGACAGGGTTTAGTACTGACTTAAAGTTTTTAGCCTCATTAAGTAAACCCCTAACAGAAAAAAACAGCAAAGAAAAAATATTTGCCCCTTGTGTTAATGACCCTCAATTATTTGAATTGGTTAGAGATTTAAGAGCGAAAGGTTCGACTGTCATACAGCAGTTACCTAATCAATCAGGGGGTGCGAAAGAACTCAGTTGCAGTGCAATTTTAATTAAAGAAAATAAAAACTGGCAAGTCATGCCTTTAGTCTAAATTTGGAATAATTATGGGAAAAAATATTGTTATCATCGGTACACAGTGGGGCGATGAAGGTAAAGGTAAGTTGGTTGATTTATTAACTGACCAAGTAGCGGCGGTTGTCCGTTTTCAAGGGGGACATAATGCAGGACATACCTTAGTTATTGACGGTAAAAAAACGGTTCTTCATCTTATTCCATCAGGTATTTTAAGAAAAAATGTTGAATGCCTCATTGGTAACGGGGTGGTTTTATCTTTGGAAGCCTTAGTAGAAGAAATTGAAATATTAGAAAAAGGAGGCACTGAGGTTAGGACGCGATTAAAAATTAGTGAAGCTTGTGCCTTAATTTTACCTATTCATATTGCAATAGATCAAGCGCGTGAAATTGCTCGAGGTAATAAAGCCATTGGTACTACAGGACGTGGAATAGGGCCTTCTTATGAAGATAAAGTAGCTAGGAGAGGTTTAAGGGCTGAGGATTTATTAAATCCTGAACTGTTCGCTGAAAAACTTAAAGAATTAGTTGATTATCATAATTTTATGTTAGTTAATTATTATCAAGTGGAGGCTGTTGATTACCAACAATCACTAAATTCTGCCTTAAAATTAGCCGAAATTGTTAAACCTATGTTAATTGATGTTGGTGAAAGAATTAATGATTATCATCAAAAAGGTGAAAACATTTTATTTGAAGGCGCGCAAGGCGCATTGCTGGATATAGATCATGGAACTTACCCCTACGTTACTTCATCAAATACGACTGCGGGTGGGGCATCTACTGGAACAGGGATTGGGCCTTTAAACTTGGATTATGTACTTGGAATAACCAAAGCTTATTCAACACGTGTAGGTAATGGTCCTTTTCCAACGGAATTGAATGATAAAAATGGTGAACATTTAGGAACAAAGGGTCACGAATTTGGAGCGACCACAGGGCGTAAACGGCGGACAGGTTGGTTTGATGCTGTTTCCATGCGAAAATCTGCAAAAATGAACAGTTTAAGTGGTATTTGTTTAACTAAGCTAGATGTTCTGGATGGTTTAGATAAAATTGGGATTTGTACGGCTTATGAAATTGATGGTAAACAAACAGACATCGCCCCTTTAGGGGCAGAGAAATATGCCGCTTGTACGCCTATTATAGAAGAAATGGAAGGTTGGGATGGAATCACAGCAGGGATTACCGTATTTGAAAAATTACCCAAAAATGCAAAAGCCTATGTTGCAAGGATTGAAGAATTAATTGGGGTTAAGATTGCTATTTTATCTACAGGCCCTGATCGAAATGAAACCATTATTTTACAGCAGCCCTTTTCATAAATAATGACTTGAGTTAAATAATGACATTAGGACATTAGCAACGATGACTAAAAGACTGCTATTAATTTCAGTTTTAGTGATAACAGCTTGTGTGCAAAAAGTTGAAAAGCCTGTACCACTGCCACAAAAAGCTATCGTTGTTAATCAATGGCGTTGGGATGACCAACAACAAAATTGGGTTGATAAAGGCAATATTTTTGATGCGGAGGCTAAAAAGATTTATGAAATGCCTTGGGCGCATCAACAAAAAGCAATCTCTTTGGAAATTGAGTCTGAAAAGTCGTTAAATTCATTTGATAATGCCCCCAATGCTTTACTAATGAAGGTTTTTCAATTTTCTGACCCTAGAGCATTTTTAATTGCCTCAAAATCTAGTACTGGTTTAAGACATTTATTAACTGCCGAGCAAATTGACCCTGCTTGTATTGGGATTGAACATTTTATTGTTTTACCTGGAAATAAGCAGACACTTATTATAGATAGAGAAGAAGGTGCGCGTTATCTTGGTGTTGTATTCGGTTATTCAAACTTCAAGCAATCTAAAGTTGCTCGCCTAATCCCTATTGTTACTCTGAAAAAAGCAATTAAAAAGAATCCTTTATCTATTGTTATAACAGAGAATCGTCCTGCTTTATTGAAATTAAAGTTATCATTAGGGGCTAATGGGATTAGTCAGCTTGATATTGATGCTAAATAGCATACCATAAAAACAGTCTCTCCTACTTACGCTGTGTATATATTCATCCTTGGAATTTAATCCTTGGAATTTAATCCTTGGAATTTATAGGGAAAATGTTTTACATATTTTATTAATATCATGATGAGTATTTTAAAAAAAAGGTGTCTACCCCCATATTAAGTTTTAGTTATTTTTTAACAATTTAGATAGAGTTATTATGTCAAAAAATAAAAAAATAATTTTAATTAACCCGCCATACGAACGCATTGCTAAAGGCTATAACTTTGTACGTCACATTACCAATCGCAGCCCCTCACTTGGATTACTCTATCTTGCTGCTGCGGTTAGAAACCACGGTTATGAAGTCACCCTGATTGAAAGCGATATAGAAAACCTGAGCGTAAAACAAGTCGTCAAGAGATTATGTGAACAACACCCTGATTTCATTGGTATCAGTTTATTTACCGTTAGTGTTTGGCAGTCTGCACTCATTGCTAAATTGATTAAACAAGCGTTACTCCAGTGTACAATTATTGTCGGTGGACCTCATATTTCTTCAATGGGCATGGAAACCTTGGAACGGTTTAAAGAATTTGACGTTGCAGTTATCCATGAGGGCGAAGAAGTTTTACCCAAATTATTAGATACTTTAGTCAATAAACAAAATTTAGGCGATGTTTTAGGGATCATTTATCGAGAAAATGGCGAACTCATTAAAACTCAAGCTGCGCCAACAATTAGCGATTTAGACAAACTCCCTACGCCTGCCTGGGATTTATTACCCAATTTTCCAGAAGCGTATTTACCTGCGATTTATGATTATCCTCAAGCTCCCGTTGCAACCTTAGTTGCCTCAAGAGGTTGTCCCTTTTTATGTAAATTTTGTGATACGTCAACGTTTGGCGCACAAGTAAGAGCTTATTCACCTGAAAAGGTCTATAAAATGATGGAAAATTTACAAACTGAATATGGTATCCGCCATATTCAGTTTGTTGATGATTTATTTCTTGCGAGTCGAATTAGAACGCTTGCCTTATGTGATTTAATCATTAAAAATAAACTTAAAATGACATGGAGTTGCGCCGCACGAGTTGATACTGTAAAACCTGATGTGTTAGCTCGAATGAAAGAGGCGGGATGCTGGGAAATTAGTTTTGGATTGGAAACAGGCTCTGATGAATTATTACAAAAAATGGAAAAATCCGCACGCGTTGAAATTTCAGAACGGGCGGTAAATTGGACAGCCGCTGCAGGAATTCGTTGTAAAGGTTTATTTATGCTGGGTTATCCTGGTGAAACAGATGAGACCATTGCTCAAACTAAAGCATTTACAAAACGAATTCCGATGACAACCATGAATCTTACTAAATTTACCCCCTATCCTGGCTCGCCTATTTATCGAGAGATTTACGGTACAAATATTTGTGAAGATCATTGGGAAAAAATGAATGGAATGAATTTTGTTTGGGTTGCCGATGGATTTACAAAAGAAAGCTTAGATCGAGAATATCAAGCAATTTTAATAAGTTTTTACAAGCAACATCGAATTGCTCATAAATATATTGCTATGACGTTTCAACACCCTGCTCATTTTAAGCGATTAGTCCATTTTTTTCTGGGTTATTGTAAGGCAAAAATGAGCGATTAAACACAGCCTCTTTGTACGCCGCTAATAAAAACTTAACATAATCTATAAAGATTTATATAAACCTATTCACACTGTCAATATTTAAGCCGTTACCGAAGTCACGGACTTACTAAACTCTTGTATGCGTTTTTCGGTGGGCTTTAGCGTGTCCACACCGTATTGATTTAAATTGATAGCCGCATTAAAATCACGATCTATCTCTAATCCACACTCACACCGATAAATTCTATCGCCTAAGGTTAAGTTAGGAAAATGCTAATAAGTTATCAATTGTCATGATCTCACCCACTATATTAGTCTGCATTAGCGTTTGAATGCAGGCTTGATTCCAATGATTACCGTTATAGTCACGTAAAATAGTTAGGTAAATTAGTTTAGATAACGCGGCAACGGCAATCATATCATAACTATCAATTACACCGACTTCTCTCATCCATGTACCCGCAGCATAAGTATTCGCATTAACTGTACCTGCCAGTACTTGCGTGCAGTTTATAATCGTAATTCCAGACGCATTAGCCTTTGCTAACGCTTGATAAATAGCCCCATCGCTTGGATTATTAACATTGCCCGAAGGAAAATTTCCCGCCCCATAAGACTCAAGAATTAACCCTTTTAGTTGTGGAATTTTCAGCGTTTGATTTAAAACATCTGCAATATAACTGCTATTGGGGATAGATGAAGAATTATAATAAGCAGGAAAGGCGTAAAAAGGTAATATTAAGGCATGATTGATATGCGTTGAAATATAATTAAGCTGGTTTCTTAACGCCATTAAGGGAATACCTGTTGAATTACTGAGTGCAATATCTGGATGAGGCGGTGGCGATAAAAAATTATGCGTTAATGAAAAGTCAATGCCCGTTTCTGCTAGAGCGGTATAGTTAGGCGATGAAAAAGCATCAAATAGACGGGCATTTGTTTTGATACTTCTATTTCCTCGCAATAATTTTCGATTAAAAAATAGACAGGATTCGGTTACGCCGCTAAAAACAGAGGAGACTGATCCAAAAATATTTTGATAAGCATCTGTATTATCGTTAAAGCCATTGACGGTATCGTTTTCACCCTCAAATAATGGCAATTGAGACCCTGTTACAATAATGGGTTTATCCAAACGAGCAATAGGCTGTCCATGGCGATTAAGTGCTGTGAATAAAAATGACAATGCCGCCGCTGTCCAAGCCATGGTGTCTGTTCCATGTAACACAATAAAACCATCATAATTAAGATAAAGTTCTAATAACTGAGTCGTCATTAAACACCCATCAGAAGGTTGTAAATTAGTACTATCTAAGGCAGTAATTACTCCCGTATCGTCTTTAAATGCAATAACATCAACGAAGGTATCTGACCATTGTGATTCAATAATGGGCGTAATATAATGTGTGAAAGCCTCTTCAAATGCACCGTAAGATAAGGGGGTTAATGCGCCTGTTAAATCAGGAACACAACCAATCGTTCCGCCTGTATATAAAACCGCTATTTTCATGTGAGCTGACAGTTTTTACAACACCCATGTAACTCAAGGCTTATATGCTGGGGCATAAATGAATTTTTTTCAGCCAGTTGATAAATATTGTCGTAAGCTTGTTGCGCTTCGATCTCATCTGTTTTCTGGCATTGATTACAAATCAATAAAACCGAATGATGGGCTATTTCAGGTTTTAAGCAACCGATAAAGGCATTTAAAGACTGGATTTTATGAACTAAACCCGCCTTTAAAAGAAAATCCAAAGCCCTATAAATCGTCACAGGCTTGGCTTTTGGATCTTCTAAATGCAACGTTTCCAATAACTCATACGCTCCGACGGCTTTATGGTTCGACCAAACTAATTCAAAAATACGTCTGCGTATCGGGGTTAAGCGAATATTCTTTTGCTGACAAATCTTTTCAGCCGATTTTAAAGCATCATTAATACAGTGTTGGTGATTGTGACTTGAATCGGTTAGTAATGTGTTTGACATATTAAATAAGCAACATAATAATTAAACGTTTATTCTAAGCCGTAAAACGTGAATTTGCTGATAAATTATATTAAAATCCAATTCTAAGCCCAAGCTCAACACTTCGTGCTGCACTAGGCGCAACATTGCGTAAATACGAGGTTGCGTTGCGAATATCTTGATTGAGTAGATTATTGCCTTTAACAAAGAAAAATAAACTACGGTCATTATCCATTTTAAAACGGTAATCTGCTCCCACATTGAGCAACACATAACTTGGCGTGACTGTTTCATTTTCACCTGTGTTCTCCTGTTTTTCCACTTGCGTCACGCGAACATTTGCTCCCCAGTTGTCATCACGCCAAGAAAGTCCCATGCCATAACGCAAGGGCGGCATACGGGGAATATCGTTGCCATTATCAAAACGACCCCGCACATAGTCACTAAATAATTGCGTTTCTAATGTCCCATACGCGGTTTTTAGCAAGGGAATACTGACCTGCGCTTCAAAACCTGTGAATTGGGCATCTTCTTGTTCGCTTGCAAAAACGGGTAAGCAATCGGCTTCATCACAATTATTGACAAAGGCATCATCATGGCTGTCGTAAAAAAGCCCATTATTAACCGAGGCAATATAGTCCTGAACCCAGTTTTGATATAAGTTGAAATCTGCTTGTATCCAGTCACGTTTGACATGAAAACCCAACTCAAGATAATGCGCTGTCTCTACTTGTAGGTCTACATTGCCCTGATTATAGGCTTGTGTCGCCAAATGCGCTCCGTTTGCGTAGAGTTCTTGAACATCGGGGGCGCGTTCGGAACGTGAAAAAGACAAACTCACTGATTCAGATTCGGTAACGTCCCATAAAGCAGAGGTTGAAAAACTAATGGGCGTATGCGCGCTGCGTTGCTGTCCTTTTGGGTCAATGAATTGCTGTTCGACTCGTAAACCTATTTCATAGGTCACGTTTTCGGTATGAATATCTTGAACGGTAAAAAAACCAAATGAATCAATATCTGATTTAGGAACAATGGCCTCATCACCCAAAGCGGAAAATTCGCTATTTTGTGTTTGCACGCCGATGACCCCATGATCGAATATCCACCAGGGTTTTTGTACGAGTTCAAGACGACTGAGAACCCCTTTGTTTTTAAAAATCGTTCCAGGAGTGCCATTTTCTATTTCCATGTGTTGATAATCATTGTATCCAATCCGCAAACGTAGGCTTTCGGCAAAACTGAATGGGTCGTAAAGTTCGGCTTTCAAGTCATAGCGAGTTTGCTCCAAGTGGATACGCACCCGTTCAAAATCCTCGTTGCCCATTTCGTCAGCATGTGCATCATGATCTTCTTCGCCAGCATGTTGATGCGCGCCTGGCGGAACACCATAGCGACTATCTAGATGATTAACCGAAACGCCGATAAATCCTGCATCGCCAATCAAAGAAAAGCCTGCCGAACCGCCCCTAGCACGAGTATTAGTGTTTTTTAGGCGACCCTGACTGTTAAATACGTCTTCCTCTTCCGCATGCTCTTCTTCTCCATGACTTTGCGCTTCTGCTGATTCATTAACCGCATAGCCTGGAATACTAAGGTCAATGCTTTCTCGGTAAAAACCATCAATATGAAAAGCAAACATGTCTTTTCCCCCTTCGAGCTTAAAAGCACTGCTAACGCCTTCATTAGCGGTATTGTAGCGTTGTTCAATCGCCCCTTGAAGTAAACGCTCGGGCAGGTGGTCAGGGATTCGATTATCAATCACATTAACGATACCGCCAATAGCACCACTCCCATAAAGCAATGTTGCAGGGCCACGCAATACCTCGATACGGTCAGCCCATAAAGGTTCGGTGCTATTTGCATGATCGGGACTTAATGAAGACGCATCAAGACTACCTAGGCTATTTTGCAAAACTTGTACCCGCGACCCACTTTGACCCCGAATAACTGGCTGACCAACACCAGGACCAAAAGACTGGTTAGTAATTCCAAGTTCATTCTCTAATGTTTCACCAATCGTTGGTGCAATTTTTCTGCGTAATTCATCATCACTAATAATTTGCACAGGGAGCGCGGTTTCCGATAGCGATTGATTCATAGGCGAACTAACAATGATGTCTTCTAACTGATGAGGATGCGCTTCATCCATTTTTTCAGCAAAAGCGATCTGGCTAGACACTATGAAACACAGCGCTGCAAGCTGATAGTTCAATGTCAATTTGGAAATAGTCATAGTTTTTTAAGCAGGAAGAAATAGATATGTAATATTATAACATTTCATTTGTTAAGTAATACCTTTTTTCTTTTTCAGAGGCAACAGCAGTTTGCCTACAGGTGAATAAGAAGTGTGAAATATCAACATAATTTATCTGCATAATGACTGATAAAAAAATTAGTAAAATAACTCATTGCTAATTCAAAAGTTAAGCTGTTATAATGACCTAATCATTTGATCCAAATTTCAAACATTGGCAATTGAAGGCGCGTAGCTCAGTTGGTTAGAGTACCACCTTGACATGGTGGGGGTCGGTGGTTCGAATCCACTCGTGCCTACCAAACATTTAAGCACTGCTCTAGCGGTGCTTTTTTTATTGTATTAAGCTTAAAAAAATAACATGCCTGTAATTACGCTGCCCGATGGTTCTCAACGCGAATATGAACAAGCGATTTCTGTCATGGAGGTCGCTCAATCTATTGGCTCAGGTCTTGCCAAAGCTACTTTAGCAGGATGCGTTAATAATGAATTAGTAGATGCCAGTACCTTAATTGATGCGAATGCAACCTTACAAATTATTACCGCAAAAGATAATGAGGGACTTGAAGTTATCCGTCATTCTAGCGCGCATTTACTCGCACAAGCAGTTAAACAATTATTTCCAAAAGCACAGGTTACCATAGGTCCTGTCATTGAAAATGGCTTTTTCTATGATTTTTCCTACGAACGTCATTTTACCCCAGATGATTTAAAAAATATTGAAAAAAAGATGCAGCAACTCGTGGCTGAAAACATTGAAATTTCACGTTCATTGCTCTCACGTGATGAAGCGGTTAAATTTTTTAAAGATCAAGGGGAAGATTATAAAGCGGAAATTATTGCCTCTATTCCCGCCGATGAAAATCTTTCTTTATACCAACAAGGTAGTTTTACCGATTTATGTCGAGGTCCTCACGTTCCAAGCACAGGTAAACTAAAAGTTTTCAAACTAATGAAAATTGCAGGGGCTTATTGGCGGGGTAATTCTGACAATGAAATGCTACAGCGAATTTATGGTACTGCTTGGGCAAATAAAAAAGATTTAAAAGACTATTTGCATCGTTTAGAAGAAGCTGAAAAGCGTGACCACCGAAAACTAGGTAAAAGCTTAGACTTATTTCATACCCAAGAAGAAGCCCCTGGAATGGTCTTTTGGCATGAAAAAGGTTGGTTTATTTATCAACAAGTTGAGCAATATATTCGTGAAAAATTGCGTGTTAATGGTTATGGTGAAATAAAAACTCCCCAAGTAGTTGATCGTGTTTTATGGGAAAAATCAGGGCATTGGGATAAATTTGGCGAGATGATTTTCACCACCCATTCTGAACATCGTGATTATGCTATTAAACCGATGAACTGTCCTTGTCATGTTCAAGTTTACAACCAAGGTTTAAAAAGTTATCGTGATTTACCGATTCGACTCGCAGAGTTTGGTTCATGTCATCGTAATGAACCCTCAGGAACGTTACATGGTTTGATGCGGGTGCGTAATTTTGTACAAGATGATGCTCATATTTTTTGTACCGAAGATCAAATTCAACAAGAAGTTTCCACTTTTATTGATTTATTATTTGAAGTTTATACCGACTTTGGTTTTGATAATATCATTATTAAATTATCAACCCGCCCAGAAAATAGGGTAGGAGATGATAGTGTTTGGGATAAAGCAGAAAATGCCTTAGAATTGGCACTAAATAACAAAAATTTAGATTGGGATTTACAACCTGGTGAAGGTGCTTTTTATGGACCTAAAATAGAATTTTCACTAAAAGATTGCCTTGGACGTGTTTGGCAATGTGGCACAATTCAAGTTGATTTTTCAATGCCAGAACGATTAGATGCAACCTACATTGATGAAAAAAGTCATCGTAAAACCCCTGTAATGTTACATCGTGCTATCTTAGGTTCATTAGAACGTTTTATTGGAATTCTAATTGAAGAGCATGCAGGATTTTTTCCTTTGTGGTTATCTCCTGTACAAATAGTGATTCTAAATATTGCCTCGCGACATCAGGAATATGTAGAAAAAATCTATACTGAATTGAAAAAACAAGGCGTTAGAATAAAAATAGACTTGAGAAATGAGAAGATAGGCTTTAAAATTCGTGAGCATTCAATGCAACGGATTCCCTATTTGGGAATTATTGGTGACAAAGAACTAGAAAATAACACCATCACGTTGCGTTCACAAAAAGGTGACAATTTAGGCAGCTTCTCAATTGATGAGCTAGTTTTAAAATTAAAACAGCAAATTGAAAGTAGGCAATGATAATTATTTCGGAGGATTAGCGTATCGCTTCTAAAAAAGAAACTACACGGATGAACAATACTATTACTGCAAGACGGGTAAGGTTAATTGGTGTAGAAGGTGAACAGGCAGGCATTGTACCCTTAGCGGATGCCAAACAAAGGGCTTATGAAGCAAATATGGATTTGGTTGAAATATCACCCAATGCAGATCCGCCTGTTTGTAAAATAATGGATCATGGTAAATTTGTATTTGAGCAAAATAAAAAACTACAAGCTGCCAAAAAGAAACAAAAACAGATTCAGGTCAAAGAAATTAAATTTAGACCAGGAACTGATGAAGGTGATTACCAAGTTAAATTGAGAAATTTAACCAAGTTCTTATTAGAAGGTAACAAAACTAAAATCACCGTGCGTTTTCGGGGACGAGAAATGGCGCATAGAGAGATTGGTATGGAATTACTTAAACGTGTTGAAGCGGATCTAAAAGAATTAGCTGTTGTTGAACAGTTTCCTAAAATGGAAGGTCGACAAATGGTGATGGTGATGGCTGCGAGAAAGAAAAAATAAGTAATATATTACAAGACCTAAGATGATTTTTTAATCATGTTGGGTTTTGTTGTTTAGTGCCTTTAGGAAAAGGCAATTAATAGATTCATTAAGAGCCACGCATTTTGCCTTAATAAATCTTTATGTATCAAGGATGTTTTCAATTTACAACGAGGAAAACAAATGCCAAAAATGAAAAGCCATAGTGGTGCTGCCAAGCGTTTTAAGAAAAACGGTAAAGGCAATTTCAAATGTGGGCAATCACATCGCCGTCACATTTTAACTAAAAAAAGTACCAAGCGTAAAAGACAGTTACGTGGACCTGCTACTGTTCACGCTAATGATGCGCCAATGATTGCGCGAATGTTACCTTACAGCTAATTAATTAGGAGAACAGTATGGCTAGAGTAAAACGTGGTGTAACCGCCAGAGCAAGACATAAAAAAATTTTAAAGCAAGCGAAAGGTTATTATGGTGCGCGTAGTCGCGTCTATCGTGTTGCTAAACAAGCGGTTATTAAAGCGGGACAATATGCTTACCGTGACCGTAAACAAAGAAAACGTCAATTTCGTGCTTTATGGATTGTACGAATTAATGCGGCATCTCGTTTGTGTGGTCTTTCTTACAGTCGGTTGATTAATGGCTTAAGTAAGGCAAATGTTGCTATTGATCGTAAAGTTTTAGCAGATATTGCGGTACGCGATATTGAAGCGTTTGCAACGATTGCTGAAATTGCAAAAGCAAATCAAAGTCAGCCTTAAAATATTTTTAAGATTAGTTTGAATAAAAAAGGGAGCTTATGCTCCCTTTTTTGTCAATATTAACCCTTTAATAAGGAATTCACTATATGACAAGTATTGATAATCTAGCTTTAACCGCAGATGAGTTAAAAAAAATAAATGCTTATTGGCGAGCTGCCAATTATTTATCGGTAGGACAAATTTATTTATTAAATAACCCTTTATTACGTGAGCCATTAAAAATGGAACATGTAAAACCCCGTTTATTAGGGCATTGGGGGACAACACCTGGATTGAACTTTATTTACGCACACATGAATCGTGTGATTAAAAAATATGATTTAAATTCAATTTATATTGCAGGACCTGGACATGGTGGACCAGGTGTCGTTGCAAATACATGGTTAGAAGGCACTTATAGCGAATATTATCCTGATGTTTCGCAAGACGTGAATGGAATGCAACGTCTATTTAAACAGTTTAGTTTTCCAGGCGGTATTCCAAGTCATGTTGCTCCAGAAACGCCAGGGTCAATTCATGAGGGTGGCGAATTAGGTTACGCCCTATCTCATGCTTATGGCGCGGTGTTTGATAATCCTGAGTTAATTAGCTGTTGCGTAGTCGGTGACGGGGAAGCTGAAACAGGTCCTTTAGCAACCTCTTGGCATTCTAATAAATTTATTAACCCCATTTCAGATGGTGCGGTTTTACCTATCCTACATTTGAATGGCTATAAAATCGCCAATCCGACTTTATTAGCAAGAATACCAAAAGAAGAACTGGCATCTCTTTTTATTGGTTACGGCTATAAACCTTATTTTGTTGAAGGGTCCGACCCTGAGCTAATGCATCAAAAAATGGCGGCTACACTTGATATTGCCATTGAAGAGATTAAAGCTTTTCAACAAAAAGCACGTGAATCAGGTATTGCAAAACGTCCACAATGGCCAGTGATTATTTTACGATCGCCTAAAGGTTGGACAGGACCTAAAAAAGTGAATGGCTTAAAAACAGAAGATTTTTGGCGTTCGCATCAAGTGCCTTTTTCAGCGGTGCGTGAGACACCAGAGCATTTAACCTTGTTAGAATCTTGGTTAAAAAGTTATAAAGCCGAAGAATTATTCGATGAAAATGGAACGTTAATTGCCGAATTAGCAGCCCTTGCACCTAAAGGTTTAAGTCGTATGAGTGCGAATCCTCATACTAATGGGGGGTTATTATTAAATAAATTAAAACTGCCAGACTTTGCAAATTATGCCGTGGACGTTCCAGAACCAGGAGCGACTATTGCAGAAGCGACACGAATACAAGGAGAGTTTTTACGTGATGTTTTAAAGCTTAATGACGATAAAAAGAATTTTCGTTTATTTGGGCCTGATGAAACAGCATCGAATCGTTGGAGTGCTGCTTTTGAGCAAACAGGTCGACGTTGGATGGATGCCACTATTCCCGAAGATGATAATCTTGCAACGGATGGTCGAGTGATGGAGATTTTATCTGAGCATACTTGCCAAGGTTGGCTAGAAGGCTATTTATTAACAGGGCGGCATGGTTTTTTTAATTGCTACGAAGCATTTATTCATATCATTGACTCCATGTTTAACCAACATGCAAAATGGCTGAAAACAACGAGTCAAGACATTGAATGGCGTAGACCCGTTGCCTCTTTAAATTATTTATTAAGCTCGCATGTTTGGCGACAAGACCATAACGGTTTCTCACATCAAGACCCTGGTTTTATTGACCATGTCGTGAATAAAAAATCCGAAGTTATTCGCGTTTATTTACCAGCTGATGCTAACACACTCTTATCTGTCACTGATCATTGTCTACGAAGCCGTAATTATATTAATGTGATTGTTGCAGGAAAACAGCCAGCAGAACAATGGCTAGATATGGATTCGGCCATTAAACATTGTTCTAGCGGACTGGGTATTTGGGAATGGGCAAGCAGTGATTTAGATGATGGTGAACCTGATGTAGTGATGGCATGTGCAGGGGATGTACCCACATTGGAGACACTGGCAGCCGTTAAAATATTAAAAGTGTTGTTACCCGAATTAAAAGTGCGAGTGGTTAATGTCGTTGATTTAATGACGCTAACGCCACAAGAAGAGCATCCACATGGTTTACCAGACCGTCATTTTAATGATATTTTTACTATGGATAAACCTGTTATTTTTGCCTATCATGGCTATCCTTGGTTAATTCATCGTTTAACTTATCGTCGTCATAACCATCATAATATTCATGCACGAGGTTATAAAGAAGAAGGCACAACCTCAACGCCATTTGATATGGTCGTCATGAATGATTTAGACCGCTTTCATTTAGTCACTGATGTCGTTGATCGTGTACCGAAACTACGCCAACGTGCCGCGTATGTAAAACAATTAATGCGTGATAAATTAGTTGATCATAAACGTTATGTTCGTCAATATGGTGAAGATATGCCAGAAATTCGTGACTGGAAATGGAATGATGACAAATAATTATTCCTAGTTTAAATTAGGTAAAGATGCAATTTATTTGTGTCTTTATCTTTTGTTTTTTAACTTAATATATTGGCTATTATGAAAATCCTCGTTATCAATGCGGGTAGTTCTTCGCTTAAATATGCCTTGTTTAAATTTCCCGCTAAAAAATGTTTACTGAGGGGGGGAATCGAAAAAATTGGTGAAACAAAGGGATCAGATTATTATCAATTTAAAAATCATCGTAAAGTTGAACAAGTATTGATCTTAAAAAACCATAAACAAGCGTTAAATCGTATTCTTAAAATTTTAAATGATCATCATATTAGTTTAGATGAAATAAATCTCATAGCACATCGTGTCGTTCATGGTGGTGATAAATTTCAACAGGCTGTCATTATTAATGCAAACATCATCCAACAACTTAAACAACTAATTCCCCTCGCCCCATTACATAATCCTGCTAATATTTTAGGGATAGAAACCGCATTAAAACTCGCGCCTACGCTAAAACAAATCGCTGTTTTTGATACTGCATTTCATCATAGCTTACCAGAACATGCGGTACGTTATCCCATTTCTAAGCATTGGGAGCAACAAGGTATTCGCCGTTATGGTTTTCATGGAACTTCTCATGCTTATGTTGCCAAACAAGCGGAAAAACTATTGAAAAGGCCATTAAAAAACCTCAATCTGATTAGTTTACATCTAGGCAATGGTGCAAGTGCTTGTGCGATACAGCAAGGTAAAAGTATTGATACCTCAATGGGTTTTACTCCTCAAGAAGGGTTAATGATGGGGACTCGTTGTGGTGATGTAGACAGCTCAATTTACCCTTATTTGAATAAACAACTCCAATTATCATTTAGTGACATTAATAACGTCCTTAATCAAGACAGTGGCTTAAAAGCAATAGCAGGGACTAACGATATGCGAGAAATCCATCAATTAATGGATAGCGGTGATAAAAATGCACAGCTTGCTTTTACTATGTATTGTTATCGGATTAAAAAATATATAGGGGCGTATTATGCTGTTTTAGGACAAGTAGACGCATTAATTTTTACAGGGGGGGTGGGTGAAAATGATGCTAAATTGCGTGCAAGTTGTTGTGCTAATTTAGTCAATTTAGGCTTAGAAATTCATTCTAAAAAGAATTACGCTGTAAAGGGTAAAGCAAGTTTCATTCATCAAAAACACCAGAAAACGGCTATTTGTGTGATTAAAACTAACGAAGAATTAGAAATAGCCCAACAGGCTGCCGATTTATGAATGAGGATATATTATCTGCTAATTTAAGAGGGGGAAATATAACAATTTCAAAGGGTTATAAAGCACAGGCTTATGGCTCTTTCTATATTTTTCCCGTCTTAAGTTAGTAGCCATATTTATGAACCTAAAAAATAGTTTAAACAATTTACAGTTTGATAATCGTTTTATTCAACAGCTTCCCGCCGATTTAGAAACTAAAAATTATTGCCGCACGGTTTTAGAGGCAAGTTATTCTTATGTGTTACCTAAAAAAACTAATCAACCAAAATTGGTAAGTTATGCTAAAGAAGTCGCTCAATTACTGGGTTTAGATGTCAAGGAATGCGAAACCCCATTATTTACCCAAGTTTTTACAGGTAATAAATTATTAGAAGGAATGCAGCCTTATGCTTGTTGTTATGGTGGACATCAATTTGGAAATTGGGCGGGACAATTAGGCGATGGTCGTGCGATTAATTTGGGAGAATTACTCACTAATAAGGGTGAACATTATACTTTGCAATTAAAAGGTGCAGGGATTACGCCTTACTCACGCCGTGCAGATGGTTTGGCAGTATTACGTTCATCTATTCGTGAATATTTATGTAGTGAAGCCATGTATCATCTAGGTGTGCCAACGACGCGCGCTTTAAGTTTAGCCTTAACAGGCGATAGTGTCGTTCGTGATATGTTTTATGATGGTCGTCCACAAGAAGAGCAAGGTGCGATTGTCTGTCGTGTTGCCCCCTCTTTTACCCGTTTTGGTAGTTTTCAAATTTATACCACCCAGGGGAACATTCCTTTATTAAAAAAATTTGTTGATGTCACTATACGTCATGATTTCCCTCATCTAGGATCACCCTGCAAACAAACTTATCTGACATGGTTTACAGAAGTGTGCCAAAAAACAGCCTTAATGATTGTACATTGGCAACGGGTAGGTTTTGTTCATGGGGTAATGAATACAGATAACATGTCTATTTTAGGGTTAACGATTGATTATGGTCCTTATGGATGGTTAGATGACTATAATCCAAATTGGACACCTAACACGACAGATGCAGGAGAAAGCCGCTATCGTTTTGGAAATCAGCCACAAATGGCTTATTGGAATTTAGTCCAACTTGCTAATGCTATTTATCCGTTAATAGAAGATGTTGAGTTATTACAACAAGCTTTAAAAGTTTATACGGATAGCTTTGAGCAGCAATGGAATAAAATGATGATAAATAAACTGGGTTTGGCTATTTATGATCCCAAAACTGATGAAGGCCTTATTAATGATTTATTACGAGTTTTACAATTAGTTGAAACGGATATGACTATTTTTTATCGTAATTTGGCTTTATTGAATATTGATCAGCCTAATTTGGAACAGCTTAGTGATGAGGTGTTATTAAAACCTCTTATTGAGGCTTATTATCAACCGAATAAATTGACTTCTGAGTTTAAACAACAGATAGGGAATTGGATACGGCTTTATATTAAGCGCGTTCGTCAAGCAGAAATTTCTGATAATGAACGACGGCTACGGATGAATGCGATTAATCCTCGGTATGTTTTCCGTAATTATTTGGCTCAATTAGCGATAGATAAAGCAGAGAGTGGCGATTTTTCAATGGTTGAGGCGTTGTTAGCATTGTTTCGACATCCTTATGATGAGCAGATGGATAAAGCGTATTATGCTGAAAAACGTCCCGATTGGGCAAAAACACGTGCAGGATGTTCCATGTTATCGTGCAGTTCTTGAAAGGCTTATTCGTTTTAAATCATTTTTTGCTACAGGAAGAGAGCTTGAGTTATCAACGGTTCTTTAATTACTAGCGATTATCTCTGTACATGACAAAAATGTAAAACGGAGTCCAAAACATGTTTTGGATTCCAGGCAGCGCAAATTTATCGTAAAATACAAGCATGAACATAATCCGAATTTATATTGAAGAGGCGATACGCAACCATCCTCGCGTTAAAAGAATTTGCCAGCGTTTCCCTAAAGCAACCTTAATATCTTGTGAGCGTTATGGCGAAGTATTTAACCCTAAAGCACAAAGTTTTCGTCTCCAAAAACAACAGCCAGCTTTAATCCTTGCTGAAAAATATAAGAATTTTGCCTTACCTGCGCCATTAGGTTACGGTATTGGCGCGAAGAAAAATTATTATTTTTCCCATATGCTCAACTGTTTGTATGATTGTCGTTATTGTTTTTTACAAGGCATGTATCAATCGGCAAATTATGTATTGTTTGTTAATTATGAAGATTATCAACAAGAAATTAAAAATATTTGTGCCGCATCCCCTAATAAAGCCATTCATTTTTTTTCAGGTTATGATTGTGATAGCCTAGCTTTTGAACCTGTGACTGATTTTACCGCTCAATTTTTACCTACATTTTATGAAACGCCTAATGCGTGGCTAGAATTAAGAACTAAAAGTACGCAGATTAGAAGCTTGTTAAATAATCAGGCTTTTGAACGCTGTATTGTCGCTTTCAGCTTATCACCTGATGAAATAGCCAATAAAGTTGAAGCTAAAGCGCCCAATTTAAACAAACGATTAGCGGCAATGGTTAAATTACAGCAACAAGGTTGGCAGTTAGGCTTACGCTTTGATCCCTTAATTTATCATGCAGATTATAAAATTTTATATCAACAATTATTTTCTCAGGTTTTCGCGCAAATAGATTTGCAGCAGTTACATTCGGTGAGTTTAGGCGCGTTTCGCTTACCTGAAAAATATTTTAAAAAAATTCACAAACTTTACCCAGAAGAAAAGTTATTTGCCAGTCCGTTGAGTTGTCAACAAGGGATGGTGTCTTATAAAACAGCCTTAGAACAACAAATGATGGTAGATTGTTCTTCTATGCTTTTGGATTATATTCCTGAAGATAAATTTTTTCCATGCACGGTTTAAAACGTACTTTTTTGGTGACAGGGGCAAGCTCTGGTATTGGGAGAAAAATCGCCGAAGATTTATTAATCCAAGGACATTATGTCATTGGCATTTCACGTGATTGCCAACAATTTGAACAGGCTCATTCTCGGTTTATTAGTGTTGAAATTGATTTAGCTGATTTAAAATCACTCGCTAAAAAAACTTTGGAATTGCAAAAAAAATATCCTAAAATAGAGGGCGTTATTTTTGCCGCAGGTTATGGGCAATTCGCCTCTTTGGAAGAGTTTTCTTATTCGCAGATTGAAAACCTAATGAATGTTAATTTCACTAGCAATGTTTTTTTAACAAGGGCTTTGCTCCCTAAACTTAAACAAAAAAAACGCGCTGATTTAATTTATATTGGCTCAGAAGCGGCTTTAGAAGGGTCGCGTAAAGGAACAATTTATTGTGCCAGTAAATTTGCTTTACGAGGTTTTACTCAAGCATTGCGAAATGAATGTGCAAAAAGTCAACTTAAAGTCAGTTTAATTAACCCAGGAATGGTAAAATCTGATTTTTTTAAAGAATTAACTTTTGAGCCTGGTGAAAAACGCCAGCAACATTTATTACCAGAGGATATTTCTGCTGCGGTAAGTTATATCTTAAATTCCAGTCCTCATAGTGTGATCGACGAACTTAATATGAATCCTTTACATAAAGTTATCAATTTCAAAAAGTAGCTAACGGATCATCTTAATTTGAATGACTACTCATGTAAGTATAATTTACCTCTGTACATGACAGAGGATAATTGTTATAGACTACCGATTACGAATAGGTGGTTTATTAAGCAGGATTAAGCGCATCTATAAGTGCCTTTGTTGTTTGCGGTCTTTTAGCAGGCTGTATTTCGGTTGCCCAATCTATTGCTTCAAGTAAATAAACGGGTAATTTACGTTTATAAACTTTAGTGGCAGGAATTGTCAGGTCTTTTTTAATTCTTTCAGGTGAGGACTGCATTGCCTTACGGTCTAAACATGAGCGCATGCTTGCACCGACGGCATAAATATCTGTCCACGAACCAATGCGATTTTTATTGCTATATTGTTCTATCGGTGAAAAACCATTGGTAATTACTAAGGGTTGTTTATGTTTTGTAAGTTCTACAAGTTTTTGAACCGCGCCAAAATCTAATAATAAAGGGGAATATTCAGGACGAATGAGTATATTCCCTGGTTTTATATCCAGATGTACCATTTTGTTTGCATGTATTTTGCTGACTCCTTCTAATAATGCACTAAAAACCTGCACTAAAAACTCTTCTGACATTGGCGTGTCTTTATTGGCAACAATTTGGTTTAACCCCAGTCCATAATCATAATTCATCACCATATAAACAGTAGAATTTGCACTAAAAAAATTAACCACTTCGACAATATTTTTATGTTTCAGTTGAGCTAAAACTTTGGCCTCTTCAAAAAATAATGCGCGACCCTTATTAAATAAAACTTTATCCTCTTTAGTATTGGGAACAACGACATTATTCCAAGTTCTATGGGCTTGTTTTCTGGGTAAAAATTCTTTAATAGCCACTTGAGTTTGATCTTTTAGTAATCGTGCTAAATAGACAGAACTAAAACCACCATGGGCTAATTCGCGCTCTATCATATACTGGTCTACAATAGTACCTGATTGTAGGTAATTCCACTCAGTGGGATAGGTTTTGGGGTCGTAATATTCGGCCATTATAATAAAGGGGTAATGAGTGAAAATGATAAAAAGTATGACAGCTTTTGCGAATAGCGAAATTCAAATAGGCAGTTTAACGATAAATTGTGAACTGCGCTCAGTTAATCATCGTTATTGTGATATTTCATTTAAGCTTCCTGAACGTTTGCGTTTTCTTGAAGCTGATTTACGCTCTATTATTAATGCAGAAATTAAACGTGGCAAAATTGAATGTAACCTAAATTATAAAAAGCATCAACAAGAGGGGCAACTTTTTAACATTAGTATACCCGCTGTTGAGGCATTACTTGCAGCAACGACAAAAATTGAAACCTTAATGGATAGCCCTTCTGGTTTTTCTGCTTTAGATATTTTAGCTTTTACAGGCATACAGCAAGAAGTAGAAATTGATAAAGTGCGTTTAAAAATAGCTGTGAATGAGTTAGTTAAAACTGCCGTTACAAAAATGCTGGAAGCAAGAGAAGGTGAAGGGGAGAAATTAAAAAACTTATTAGAACAGCGTTGTCAAAAAATGCGTGATTATGTATTAATGGCAGAAGAAAGAATGCCGAAAGTGTTAGCCTTAATACGCAATAGGGTGACGGAAAGAATTAATGAGTGGGTGACAGAACCTAATTTTGACCGTTTTGAGCAAGAAATGGTGTTTATGATTCAAAAATTGGATGTAAGTGAAGAGCTTGAGCGTTTAGAATCGCATATTATTGAAGTTAATCGGGTATTGGAACAAAAAGAGCCTGTAGGACGACGACTTGATTTTTTAATGCAGGAAATGAATCGTGAGGCAAATACTTTGGGTTCTAAATCTGCTGATAAAGAAATGACACAAATTTCAATTGAACTTAAAGTTTTAATTGAGCAAATGCGTGAGCAAATTCAAAATATAGAGTAAATTTAACGTAAATGTCCATTACACCTTATTATTTTATTGTTTTTTAGCTATAAAGAGTACGTTAAAATAGCGGTTATGAAAAAAAAACCACTGTCTTTAATCTTTTTATTTGCATTCGCTTATTTCAACCCTGTTTTTTCTGCAACAGAGAAAGCGGTAAGCGCAAGTACTAAAAACCAACAAGGCTGTCTTGTTTGCCACCAAGGCATAGAGGATTTCACTGAAGGCTTAATGATGACAACGATTAAAGGGATGGCTGAACCTTATGGTGATCCAGGCGGCTGTGTTATTTGTCATGGGGGAACGCCTAATGCAACGACGAAAGAAAAAGCCCATCAAGGATCGCCTAAGCAATTAATGGCAGCAACAGGTCCGCAAATGTTTTACCCAGACCCTGGAAGCATTTGGATTAATGAATTTACTTGTGGTCAATGTCACCGAGGGGTCGCTAATCGGTTAAAAAAATCTTTAATGAATACCGAAGCAGGAAAATTACAAGGTAATTTTTGGAGCTGGGGAATTCAAAAAGATATGAAAGTCGTCTGGGGAAATTATGATATTAAAGATGAAGATGGCGCGACACCTGCTATTGGAACAGATGCTTATAAAGCATATATGGAAAAGATGTTGGCGGCACATCCCGATCAATTCCCAAAAGAATTGCAACAAGTGCCTGAATTGGATGTTAATTCTATTTCCGAGCATCCTAATTTAGCGGGAATTACTTATTCAAGGCAAGAATGTCAACGCTGTCATGTTGGTTCAAAAGGACGTGAACGACGCGGTGATTATCGAGGGGCAGGTTGTAGTGCCTGTCATGTTCCCTATAGTAATGAAGGACTTTATGAAGGCGGTGATCCAACGATTGATAAAAAAGAAGCGGGACATCTTTTAGTTCATAAACTCCAAGCAACCCGAAAATCCAAGGTGAAAGTTGGAAAGGTGACTTATTCAGGTATTCCCTCTGAAACTTGCAATACTTGCCACAATCGAGGTAAACGTATTGGAGTGAGTTATCAAGGACTAATGGAGTTTCCCTATGGCAGTCCTTATGATGATAAAGGCGATACCCAACCTGGTTTACATACTAAAAAATATTTATTTATTAAAGATGATTTACATCATCAAATAGCCAGTCGAGAAGGTAATCCGCAGGGGGGATTGTTATGCCAAGATTGTCATACTTCGATTGATATACATGGTGATGGAAATATTGCAGGAACAACATTAGCACAAGTTGAAATTGAATGTTCAGATTGCCATGGAACGCCCGATAAATTTCCTTGGGAACTTCCCTTAGGTTATGGTGAAGAATTTGATAAACCTTTAGAGAAAACCGAACGAGGATTAGCTAAAGAGCTTCCTGATTATATGCGTTGGGGAACTATCTATAAACCAGAACAAGGTTATTTATTGACAGCAAGAGGTAATCCTTTTGGAAATGTCGTTAAAAAAGGGGATGAAGTGATTGTTCATTCAGCATCAGGTTTAGATTTTAAAGTGCCTATATTAAAACAGATTGGTATAGATAAGACATGGAAATCGTTAGATGGACATGTAGCAATGGCACAAGTTAAAGGGCATATGGATAACATGGAGTGTTATGCCTGTCATGCAGATTGGGTACCGCAATGTTATGGCTGTCATATTACCGTTGATTATTCTAAAGGCAAAACCAGTGTTGACTGGATTAAAACCGCTAATTCATTGGGTAAAAATGGTTTAAATAAAGATTACAAGGATAAATCGAATGCCAGTGAAGGGAAAGTAAAGGAAACGCGTTCCTATTTACGCTGGGAAACGCCAATTTTAGGGGTTAATGGGGAAGGGCGCGTTACCCCAATGATGCCAGGTTGTCAGGTGATTACCACGGTAATTGATAAGAACGGAAAAACCATTGTAAAAAATAAAATTTGGAATACCCCAGAAGGACCTGGCTTAGATATGGCAGCCGTTCAACCTCATACGACTGGACGAAAAGCGCGAAGTTGTGAGAGTTGTCATAATAATCCAAAAACGCTAGGCTATGGTATTGAAGGCGGGCGTTTTACTAGTTTAAATAATCCGCGATATATTGATTTGGAAACGGCGACAGGTCAGATTATTCCTGCCAATGCACAAGTACAAATGCCTGCAATTCCTGATTTAAAATGGGATTTATCACAGATTATCACACGAGAAGGTAAGCAATTAGTGACCGTAGGATCGCATTGGCCATTAACAGGCCCGTTATCACAAGCACAACGTGATAGAATGGAACGAACTCAGGTGTGTATGGCTTGTCATAAAGAAATGACCAATGCAGAATTATGGCAAAAATTGAATAGCAAAGAAGTTTTAGATGATAATATGCACGCGGAAATGATTAATAAACTGATGCGAAGAGCCGTAGAAAATAAAAAGCCCCTAAATTAAATTATGAAACAAAAATTATGTCATGTTTTAAATATTTTATTAAATCATTTTAATTTAACAGTGTCTCATCAAGTGCCAGCCACTTTGTGGGATGATGATTTGATTGCCTATTATCGCTATCAACAAAGTTTAGAAACAGATAACCCGCTTAGTTTTCCTGAAATAGATTATCCGCCTAAAGATTTTTTGCCTACAATAACGGAATGGGAAGAGGTTAGTCATCTATTAAAGCCTCAAATGACTGTCTGTGAATTAGGGGCAGGAACGGGACGTTTTACGGATTTATATTTTTCAATTTGTGAGAAAGTTTATTTAGTTGATCTATCAGAAAAGATTTGTGAATCTATTTTAAAAGATAAATATAGTCAGTATCCACAGGTGGCAGTATTACAGTGTTCAAATTGTCGTCTGCCTGAAATCCCTAACGCATCCATTGATTTATTTTTTGGTTTTGGTGTTTTTTCACATTTTAATAATGAACAATTATTAGGATATTTAGATGAAGGAATGCGAATTTTAAAACCAACGGGAAAATTAATTATTGAATATCAGTCATTATCAAATGATAGGGGGTGGAAGCGTTTTTTAAGTCGAGTACCCGAAGATTTTTCAGCGAGTATTTTTCATTATCATAGTACAGAAAGTTTAGAGATATTAGCAAAACGAATGGGGTATAAGATTAACCGTAGTATTATAGATAAAAATGACTTACACGGTTCTTATCTTGCGTTAGAAAAACCTAAATCTAAAGTTTCCTACGAGCCTATCTTGAAAAGTGCCGCTAAAAAACGTACCAGTACAGAAGTTCAGCAACTTTATTCAGCAACAGGCATTGTAACGCCAATGTTTGAAAAAGCGTTACCAAAAGAGACGTAAACCTATACGCCTCTAATTGTTATATTCTAGCTTCTGCAAATTTTTGCAATGCTTTAGGTGCGAAAGCGGCTAATAAAAAACCAAAGGTTAGAAAAATTCCTGTTTGTTGAGAGTCTTCAGTTGTGTATAACATACTAATCATTCCAAACATAATGCTTGCAAGTAGAGCCATAAAACTCATTGCTCGCATGGAAGATTTTCGACCAGGCGCTTCTTCTAAAAAACCTTTGGGTTCATAAATTATTTCAATATCACCTTCGTCTACATCATCATACATATTTCAACCCTCTTAATTTAACAAGTAATATTTAAACTTTAAATTGCACCATTCCAAGTATAGACTACTTCTACTTTATTTCCAGGTTCGCTGTAAACAAGTGATTGACAAAGCTCCTCAACTAGAATAATTCCACGACCATAGAGAATCATTTCTTCTGTTGCTTTAGGTTTATTTAAAACTTTTGAGATGTCAAAACCTGTACCACTATCAACAATAGTAATTTTTATTTTTAATTGATCATTTTGACGAAAGCCTTTAAGAGAAAAACTTATACTTCCTGTTGTTAAGTCATTTAATCGGTTTTCACGTTCATTAAAATAAATACCAAAACCCTCGGGGGTACTTTTCAGATTAGAATCTAGTTTTAAAATACCATGATCGAGAGCATTGACATAAAGTTCTGTCAAAATAGTATAAAGAGGCTGCAGGTAATCTTCTAAGTTTTTTTCCATATTTTTCAACTGGCTAATTAACAAGGGAATCGGATCTTGTATAACCAGTTCTGTTCCTGCTAAAGTCAATTGATAATGCCATGCCCAAGGATCATCCTCTTGAATTTCTGTCGTAGTAATATCAGCAATGGCATTAATATCAGAAATTAAATCTTTCTTTGATTGTTTAAAGAGACCTTCTCCACAAATAACTTCTGCAAAACTAATATCATCCTCTTGTTCACCTCCTTGGCAAAAATCTGCTAAAGCAGCTTTAACATCACTCGTTGCATTTTGATAATTATCGGATTCTAATAAGGCTTCTAGTCGGTCTTGACCAAATAATTCATTATCAGGGTCAGTGGCCTCAATAACACCATCACTAAATAAAATAATGCTACTCCCTGTATCAAGAGGTGCTTTTTCAAATAAAGGTTTATAGTCAACATTAGCACTAACACTTAAAGGGTAAAGTGAAGAGCTTATTTTTTGTTTTATTTTGCCACCTTTTCTAATAAAAACATCAGGCATCCCGCAAACACAGACTAAAGCATAATCAAGTTCTTTACGAACAACAACATATTGCACTGCCATAAACATACCGATAGGCAATATTTTTTTCAATTTGTTATTCATTTCTCCCAAAACTTTATCGCAAGTAAAGCCTTTTGCAATCATTGCCTTAAAAATGTTTGAGGCGGGTAATGCACCAATAGCAGCTTTTAAACCATGTCCTGTAAAGTCCGCCAGCATGACATGTAATTCACCTGCTGGGGACATCGCGCTTAGTAATATATCACCACTAAACATTTCAGCAGGTTCTAATAAGGTTTTAATTTCACCACAATCATGGCTGTCAGCAAGAATAACCCGATTAAAGACTGTTTTTGCAACTTCCTGATCCCTTTGTGTTGAAGCAACCATTGCATAGTAATTGCTATACAAATGAGATAGACGTTCTACAGACTTTATTCGCGCTGTTAATATGCGTAAATCTACAGGTTTGGCAATAAAATCATCGCCCCCTGCTTCAATACATTCTGATAGTTTTGTATCGTCAGAGACTGCGGTGACAAAAATGATGGGGACAAAAGAAGTTTGCCCACAAAGTTCCTTGATACGTTTACAAGACTCAATGCCATCCATCACAGGCATCATTAAGTCCATAAAAACGATGAAAGGTTGATGAAGTGTAAATTGCTCAATAGCCTGTAACCCATTTTCTGCCTGGATAACTTCATAACCATTGCGTTTAAGCAAAACATTTAATAAATGGCGGTTTATTTTATTATCATCAACAACTAATGCTTTTTTCATCGTAAAATATTCCCCTTTTATTGGAAACTTGGGTTTAAATCGTTAACTTAGGATAGTTTAATTTAAACTTTATAACGAATTTAGTTTTATGCTTAGAAATGAAAAATTAAATAACTTTGAAATTTTATAGTCAGGGAGATAGAGTTGTTTTTGGTATGTAAAAACTAAAGCGACTCTAACTGTAATGATATTTTTATTTCAAAAGTTGTTAAATTTCCATTTCTTACAATTCTATTTACCCTATTCTAAATGGATTAGGTTAATTTGTTAAGCGTTAATGTAACTAAACACTAAATCTTCTATCCGCGTATAATGACTCATTCAAAATAATGACTTAACTGAAAATACATTACACGACTATATTATGAAAAGACGACTGCTAATTTTCTCATTTGCATTATTCTTATCTGCATGTGCTGATCAAAACCAGTATAAGGAAGCAGTATTAGCAGAGATGCAAAAAGAACAGGACATTAAAGACTATAAAATAGATCCTCAGAATATGACTGATTGTGTCGTTGATTTAAGCTCAAAAAATATGCGAGGATTATTTCCATTTGATCCTGCTCGGATGACAGCTTATCGTAACTACACCACCATGTTAACCTTAACACAATCAGAAGACCCTAAAGAAACTTTGGTCCAATTAGCTCAGGATTTTGGCTCATCTAAGGCTTTAGTCGAGGCGAGGGTCAATTATTCTGAAAGTATTGGTAATTGTTTAGCTTCTATTATTATGAAAACAGAAGAGGAAAAAAAAGATGAAGATTCTGTCACCCCAGAAAAATAATTAATCATCATTGGGAGAGGAATTTATCCCATTCCTCCTGCAGTTAAATGGGCTGGCTCTAAAATTTTTTCTAATTCACTTCGGCTTAATGGTGTCATTTCAACGGCAACATCAATAATAGCGCGTTTTTGTTTATAGGCAGTTTTTGCAATCTCTGCTGCCTTTAAATAACCGATAATAGGATTTAATGCGGTAACTAAAATCGGATTTTTTGCCAGAGCTTGTTGTAAATGTTCATCTTGAATATCAAAATCTGCGATTGCCTTATCTGCTAATATCCGACTAGCATTGGCTAATAATTCAATACTTTGCAAAATATTATAGGCAATAACGGGTAACATAACATTTAATTGAAAACTCCCTGACTGACCTGCAATAGTAATTGTTGCATCATTTCCCATCACTTGTGCGGCTACCATGGCGGTTGCTTCTGGAATAACAGGGTTTACCTTACCTGGCATAATACTACTACCAGGTTGCAAGGCTGTTAATTCTATTTCACCTAAACCCGTTAAGGGACCGCTATTCATCCAGCGTAAATCATTGGCAATTTTCATTAAACTAACGGCTAAAGTTTTACATTGACCTGAAAGCTCGACAATAGCATCTTGGCAGCTTAAGCTTTCAAAAAACGAGTCATTAGGTACAAAGGCTAAACCCGTTTCTGAGGCTAAACAATCGGAAAATTTTTGTGAAAATTCAGGGTGAGCATTGATTCCTGTACCCACAGCCGTCCCCCCTTGTGCTAATTTATAGACTCTAGGCAGCGTTGATTTAATTCTTGCGATGCTATTACGAACTTGTAAAGCCCAGCCACCTAATTCTTGACTTAAGCGTATTGGCATGGCATCCATCAAATGCGTACGTCCCGTTTTAATCACATAATCTAAAGATTTAGCTTTTGATTCAATCACGGTTGCAAGATGTTCTAAACTTGGCAGTAGTTGCTGTTGACATTCTAAAGCTGCACTGACATGAATTGCCGTAGGAATCACATCATTACTACTTTGTCCTTTATTAACCTCATCATTAGGGCTTATTGTAAGCCCTGAAATTTTGGAGGCAAGATGTGCCAAAACTTCATTAACATTCATATGGGTACTTGTTCCTGAGCCTGTTTGAAAAACATCAACAGGAAATTGCTCAGAATATTTACCCTCAATCAACAAGTCAGCAGCACTCATGATAGCTTTCGCTTGTGGCGATTCTAATTCGCCTAATTCAAGGTTTACACTGGCGGCGGTTTTTTTAATCAATGCGACCGTTTTAATAAAAGCCATCGGCATTGTTAGACCACTGATGGGGAAATTATTTACCGCACGTTGTGTTTGTGCGCCATACAGTGCGTTGGCAGGGACATTTAATTCGCCCATGCTATCCTTTTCGATTCTATGATTTGTTGTCATTATTTAAATTATCAATAAAAGTGATTATATTGGGTTCGTTAAAAGGCCAACCTAATTCACTTTGGGTATTAGCATGGTATAAAATGGGGATTCTAATTGCGTAGGCATCTTGCCATTGAGGGTGTTCTGCAATATCAATGTATTCTACGTTAAGTTTTGGATGCTGTGCTTTGAGTGCTGCTAAAATTTCTTCCGCTTGTTCGCATAAATGGCAAGCCGAGGTTCCAAATAAAATTAGCTTCATCAGTCATTAATTTTTTAATTACGTTTCATAGAAGCAAAAAACTGAGCATTATTTTTAAAATCTTTTAATTTCCCTAGTAAAAATTGAGAGGCAGCCATTTCATCCATTGGCTGTAAAATTTTTCGTAAAATCCATGTTTGTTGGAGTTCCATAGGATCAACCAAATATTCTTCACGTCGTGTTCCTGAACGATTAATATTGATGGCAGGATAAACCCGTTTTTCAGCAATTTTTCGGTCTAAATGCAGCTCCATATTACCCGTGCCTTTAAACTCTTCAAAAATCACTTCATCCATTCGTGAGCCTGTATCGACTAATGCAGTGGCGATAATCGTTAAACTGCCCCCCTCTTCAATATTTCTAGCAGCACCAAAAAAACGTTTAGGTTTTTCTAAAGCATTCGCATCAACCCCGCCTGATAGAATTTTACCCGATGAGGGGGCAACCATATTGTAAGCTCGGGCTAATCGGGTAATAGAATCTAACAAAATAACTACATCGTGCTTATGTTCAACTAAACGCCGTGCTTTTTCGATAACCATATCGGCGACCTGTACATGCCGAGTTGCAGGTTCATCAAAGGTACTGGAAACTACTTCTCCACGAACACACCGCTGCATTTCTGTTACTTCTTCTGGGCGTTCATCAATTAGGAGTACAATTAAATAGCAATCGGGATTATTTTCTGCAATGGCATGGGCTAGGTGTTGTAAAATCATAGTTTTCCCCGCTTTTGGCGGCGAAACAATTAAACCCCGCTGCCCTTTACCTATCGGTGCGATTAAATCAATAATACGACCCGTTAAGTCTTCACGACTCCCGTTGCCTTGTTCAAGAACAAAACGTTTATTGGCAAATAAAGGGGTAAGATTGGAAAAAAGGATTTTATGTTTAGCATTTTCAGGTGACTCGTAGTTGATTTCTTCAACCTTAAGCATTGCAAAATAACGTTCACTGTCTTTAGGGGGGCGAATTTTACCGCTGACTGTATCCCCTGTTCTAAGATTAAAGCGTCTAATTTGACTGGGAGAGATATAAATATCATCAGGACCTGCTAAATAAGAGCAGCCTGGCGTTCGTAAAAAACCAAAACCATCTTGTAAAATTTCTAATACACCATCGCCATAAATATCTTCACCATTTTTCGCCTGAGCTTTGAGAATGGCAAAAATAAGTTCTTGTTTTCGGGTTCTGGCAACATTGTCTAACCCCAAAGATTCTGCTATTTCGATAATTTGACCAATGGCTTTTAATTTTAACTCGGTAAGATTCATATAGTATGGGAATTTTTAGGATGTAAAACGGCGGAAAAATCCGTGACAGCCACGAAGACTGTAGAAGTTTTTAAGAATTGCTTTGATGATTGATAGTTTTGAAATGCTAGAATAGCAATAACGTGATGAAGTATAGCCTAAAAAACTAAAAACGTCCAAAAAAATTATCGCTATTTTAGGTTTTAAAAGGATGAGAGATTTAATAATACCTAAAGTGTTTATAGTATCTATATCTACATTGCTGTTTGCGTAGGGTGGGCTTTGCCCACTCTACACAGCGTAAGTTTTGGAAATTATTAAGTATTTATTCCTACAGTATAGAAATAAATGCTTCGTTGGTTATATGTTGTTATCAATAAATGCGGCAAGATCTGTCTTGCTTAATGAACCAACTTTAGTCGCTTCAACTTCACCCTCTTTAAAAATCATTAAAGTAGGAATGCCACGTACACCATAGGTTAGAGGTGTTTTTGAGTTATCATCTATGTTGAGTTTAGCGACGATAATTTTATCGGCATATTCAACTGCAATATCATCTAAAACAGGGGCTATCATTTTACAAGGCCCACACCATTCAGCCCAATAATCAACTAATACAGGTTTATCAGCTTTAAGAACTACTTGGTTAAAATCACTATCCGTTACAGAAAGGACTGAGTCGCTCACGCTATTTCTCCAAAATTCTAAAACTAAGACTATAGGAGAGTTGGTATTATCTTGTCAATCAATTTCAATCAAATTGATTTTTAAGTTATCCTATAGCAATGAATAATACACATTTAACTCAGACACGTTTTAGTAATTTAGAATTATCCGCATCTATTCTTAAAGGATTAAAAGCGGCTAAATTTGACCTTTGCACACCCATTCAGGATAAATCATTACCCTTATCATTGCGCGAAAAAGATGTTATGGGGCAGGCACAAACTGGCACAGGGAAAACCGCAACTTTTTTATTAGCCACCTTTCAAAAGCTAATTAATGATGAAAGTGAAAAAATAAAAAATCCACGGGCGATTATTATTGCGCCAACACGAGAACTTGCGATCCAAATTCATAAAGATGCACTGCAACTCGGTAAATATTTGAATTTAAAGTTTGCCCTTGTTTATGGTGGCACTGATTACCAAAAGCAGTTAGATCAAGTTAAATCTAATGTTGATATTATTATTGGCACTCCTGGACGTATTATTGATTTTTATCGACAGCAAGTTTTTACTTTAGCCAATATTCAAGTGATGGTTTTAGATGAAGCCGATAGGATGTTTGATTTGGGTTTTATAAAAGATATTCGTTTTTTGTTAAGACGTATGCCTGAGCCTGAGAAACGTTTAAGCATGTTATTTTCTGCGACTTTGTCTTATAAAGTAACAGAATTAGCTTATGAGCATATGAATAATCCTGTTACTGTAAAAATAGAAACAGAACAGGTGACTTCTAAATCAATCAAACAAAGTGCTTATTGTCCTGCGAATGAGCAAAAAATTCCTTTATTGCTGGGATTATTAAAACATCGTAACCCACAGCGGAGTATTGTGTTTGTCAATACCAAAAAATGTGCAGAAGAGCTGGAGGCTTATCTGAGTGTAAATGGTCATGAAGTTGCCGTTTTAAGTGGCAATGTGCCGCAAGAGAAACGACAAAGATTGCTTAGTAATTTTCAAGAAAACAAAATAAATTTGATGATTGCTACAGATGTTGCTGCTAGAGGGTTACATATTGCAGATGTTTCTCATATCATTAACTATGATTTGCCTCAAGATGCAGAAGATTATGTGCATCGCATCGGGCGTACTGCCCGTTTTGGTGCAGAAGGAGAGGCGATTAGTTTTGTTTGTGAAGAATATGCTTATCACATGCCTGATATTGAAGATTTCATTGCACAAAAAATTCCTGTTTTAGCTATTGAAGAAAATTTATTGAGTGAGATGATAAAGCCTGATAAAAAAGTTAAACATAAATTTAAACCTCAAAAAAAACAGGCTCTTTAGGACTGGGAGTTTAACATAAAGTTATTAATAATCAATTGGTTAAATAGTTAAATATTTTTAGGACACAAAAATAATGGAAAAATCCTTAAAATCCTTAAGATATAACCTATTGATACTTAAGTGATTTATAATCTTCCAAGTCAAGATAAATTCTTTGGAACAAATACTTTGAATTTGTTATCCCATATAGAAAGGGTTTAAGTGTGAAAAATAAAATTATACCGTATGAGAAATTTCATGGCAGAATGCTTGTTTAGAATAATCACTGGAATAAAGAAGATAATATTGAGGATTAATGATTAAAGAATATAAAAGTCTTCACGCTCAATAAGTTGAATATGCGCTTGTGCTTTAGCTTGCTGTTTATCTTCTTGCGTATTATAACCCCAAGTTGCTAGAAACAATTTAACTGCCTTTAAATCTTTATTTTTTAATATATTTAATAAAGTAGGCAAGCGATCTTCAACAAAATAAAATTCGTTTTGAGAATATTGCGCTAATAATTGAGTTAAAATAGCCTCTTTACTTAGTTTACGATCAAGTCCAAAAATTTTATTTGGCTCTAATTCAATTTGATAGCCGTTTAATATCTGTGAAACAAAACGTTCTTGTTTCGTGGTAATAATAAACCATTGTCCTTGTTCACTTAACTGTCGTAATTTTTCAGCGATGGAAGGAAAGAGAGGATTCATAGCTACCCAATCATTAACATCCTCATTAATCCAAATATCACGGGTTTCACCAAAAATCTGTTTTAAAGTAGAAATATCTTTATTTGAAGCATCAAGTATTTGTTGAATTTTTTCAGCATAATGACTTAAAATCGTTTCAACCGTTTCACCTTGATAGAGTAGGCGAATAATTAAAATCGCTTCATAACCTGTTTCCATAACAGGACGCACAAGACGAAACTGGTCAATTATAGATTGAGGTGGAAGCTGTGCATTAAAATCATCCCATATTTTTAAGCCTGCTTTCCAACCTGTCACCGCTGTTTCAACCGCACTATCACAAATTACCCCATCAAAATCAAGCGCGTAAATTATATTTTTTTTCATAATATTTTCTTAAAAATCTCTAATTGTTTTGTATAATAGAGGAAGTGTAAACTAGTCTTCAAGTCCATACAATTACTTGATGAAAATATGATTTATAGATCAACCGCCTGTATTAAAAATGCAATGTAATATTACTTTAAATTCGCTTAAACTCCCATTAATATTAGTTTTATTAATGGGAAATACAATAACTTATGCCGATGATTTACCGTGGCGTTTAAGTAATGCTATCGGCTTACCTAATTGGTTACAAATTTCGGGTGAACATCGCACGCGTTATGAAACCATAGATGAACAGTTTAGATTAAAAACCAATGGCGAAATAGCCAAAGGCGGCGATCAAGCTTTAGTCTTTAGAACTTTAATTCATGCTAAAGTTGATTTAGGTTATTTTCGTATCGGTGCAGAGATGGAAGACTCACGCATAGAACTTGCTGATAGCGGCACAGCGAGTTCCAATGATAGATTAACGGTTGGTATTGCAAATTCATTTGAGCTATTACAAGCTTATATTGAAATTCCTATTAATGATTTATTTGTCGCAGGGAGTACAAGTTTATTACGAGGGGGACGTATGACGATGGATATAGGGAGTCGCCGTCTTGTTGCCCGTGATGGTTATGGTAATACTATTCTTGCATTTACAGGGTTAGATTGGCAGTGGAAAGCCAATGAAAAAGAATTTCGTGCTTTTTATACGCTGCCAATACAGGGTTTAAATTCAGGGAATATAGCAGATAATCATCAAAAATTTGATCGTGAACATCTTGAGGTTAGATTTTGGGGACTTTATTATCGTCAGCCCTTATTAACTGAGGTTGATAAAGCAGAAGTGTTTTTGTTTGGTTTAGATGAAGAAGATGCAGAAGGTAGGGAGACTAAAAATCGTGAACTTTATACTTTTGGAATGCGTTTTTGGCGTAAACCTAAATTAGGTCAGTTTGATTATCAATTGGAAGCCTTTTATCAGCTTGGAAAATCACGCAATTCAAAAACTGCGACTAATGATTTAGATCACTGGGCGCATTCTCATCATGCTGAAGTTGGCTATAGCCTCAATCTTCCTTTATCGCCGCGTTTATATTTTCAATACTTTTATGTAAGTGGGGATAATGATCCAAATGATGGACAAAATAACCGTTTTGATAGCTTATACGATGGCGCACGACGTTCTGATTTTGGAGCGACTGGTATTTTTGGTGCATTTCGTCGATCTAACTTAAATTCGCCTTCTTTACACTTAAACCTTAAGCCTTATGAAAATATTTTTACGCTATTTTCTTTACGTGGTTTTTGGCTTGCATCAACGGAAGATACATGGACGGGGGCAAAAATTACCGGTGAGGATTCCTATATTGGCACACAAATGGAAGCACGTTTACGGTGGGATATTATCCCTAATAATATACGTTTAGAAGGGGGGGGTTGTTCATATTTTTGCAGGAGATTTAATGGAAGGTGCTAGGAAAGTCGATAGCACCTATGCTTATACACAAATTGAATTGAAATTTTAATGAACAAACTATTTTTCATTTTATTATTTTTATGCAGCTTTCAGACTCAAGCCATTGAAATATTACGTTTATCGACAACAACAAGCACTGAAAACTCAGGTTTATTATCAGTACTTAATCCTGTCTTTGAAAAAAAATATGATGCGCGAATTGATGTGATTGCTGTGGGTACAGGTAAAGCTTTAAAGCTCGGTGAAAATGGCGATGTTGATGTGGTTTTTGTCCATGCACCTGCCGCTGAAGTTGCTTTTGTTGACGCAGGTTATGGTATTGAGAGAAAAGCGGTAATGCATAATGATTTTGTTTTATTAGGCGCAAAAAATGATAAAGCACAATTAAAAACAGTAAGAACTATTATTGAAGCCTTACAAAAAATTGTGGATTATCAAGCTGAATTTATTTCTCGGGGGGATGATTCTGGGACACATAAAAAAGAAATGTTGTTATGGAAAATGGCTAATCAGCAACCTAAAGGTGATTGGTATCTCTCCGCTGGTCAAGGTATGGGGGCAGTATTAAAAATAGCCGATGAAAAGCAAGCTTACACCTTAACAGACAGAGGGACTTATATAGCCTATCAGGATAAATTGGATTTAGAAATTTTGTTTGCAGATGACAAGGCACTGTTTAACCCTTATCACATTATAGCGGTAAATCCTAAACGCTATGATACGGTTAATTATCCGTTAGCAAAGAAATACATTGATTTTGTGATCTCAGCAACAGGTCAAAAAATTATCGGAGATTATAAAAAGAAAGAGCAACAATTATTTTATCCTGATGCTTTGTAACGATTGAAACTAAAATTTAGTTTTATTTAAAATCGAAATCCAAAAACATGTTTTGGACTCCGTTAACTTAATCAGTTTATTTAAAAAATTACTCAGAAGTGGCTTCAGACTCCATTTCTTTGTCTATCACTTCTGAATCAATATCATCCACTTCTGAATCAATATCATCGTCTTCTTGCAAACCATCAATTTTATCAACACCTACCACTTTTTCACCGCTATCAGGACGGATAACGGTAACGCCTTGGGCATTTCGACCGACCACTGAAATTTCAGAGACACGGGTTCTAACCAAAGTACCGCCATCGGTAATCAACATAATTTCATCATTATCATTCACTAATAATGCTCCTACAACTGCGCCATTACGTTCAGAAGTTTGAATAGCAATAACCCCTTGTCCGCCCCGTTTTTGGCAATTATATTTTTCAATGAGTGTTCGTTTACCATAGCCATTTTCAGTAATATTTAGCACCGTTCCTTCTTCACCAAGGATTAAAGAAATAATACGTTGTCCTTCTTTTAAGCGAATCCCACGAACACCTGCGGCGGTTCTTCCCATTGAACGGACATCAGACTCATTAAAACAAATGACTTTACCATTAGAGCTAAAGAGTAAAACGTTCTGCTGTCCATCCGTTACAGCAACTCCCACTAAGCTATTACCTTCACGTAAATCTAGGGCAATTTTACCGTTAATAGGTTGGCGTTTAAATTCTTTTAAAGGCGTTTTTTTCACCGTGCCATTCGCGGTTGCCATAAAAATAAATTTATCTTCACTAAATTCACGTACTGTCAACATCGCGCTAATTTTTTCCCCTTGCGCCAAAGGTAAAACATTGACAAAAGGTTTGCCACGAGAAGAACGACTAGCAACAGGTAAAGTATAAACCTTAACCCCATAAACTTTACCTAAGGAAGAAAAACATAAAACCGTATCATGCGTATTAGCAATAATTAGTTTTTCAATAAAATCCTCTTCTTTGGTTTTAGTGGCAGATTTCCCACGCCCGCCACGACGTTGGGCTTTGTAATCATCTAAAGGTTGTGATTTCACATACCCTTCATGTGACATCGTAACGACTCTTTCTTCTTCAGTAATTAAATCTTCAGTAGAAAGACTTAATCGGTCTTGTAAAATAACGGTACGACGTGGATCTGCATAGTGTTCTTTGATGGTCACTAATTCTTCGGTAATAATTTCCATTAAACGCTCATCATGGGTAATAATGAATAAATATTCATCAATTAAGCCTAATAATTGTTTAAATTCAGTAATAATTTTATCTTGCTCTAAGCCTGTCAAACGATGTAAACGTAATTCTAAAATCGCCTGTGCTTGGGTCGGTGACAATTTATAAACGTCACCCTTAATACCAAAACCTTCAGATAATTCCTCTGGACGCGAGCGGGTCATATCGGCATTTTCTAATAATGCTGTCACTAAACCTGTTTTCCAATCACGCCCTAATAAAACTTCTTTTGCTTCGGCTGAATTTTTTGAGGCTTTAATTAAGGTAATCATTTCATCAATATTTGATAAAGCAATCCCTAAACCTTCTAAAATATGCGCTCTATCACGGGCTTTACGCAAAAGGAACAAAGTTCTACGGGTAACTACTTCGCGGCGATGATTAATAAACGCCGCTAAAATTTCTTTCAAACTCATACAATAGGGGCGACCATTAAGAATCGCTACCATATTGACGCCAAAAACCGTTTGTAATTGGGTTTGTTTATACAGATTATTTAAAATAACCTCTGCAACTTCGCCCCGTTTAAGCTCAATCACCATTCGCATCCCGTCTTTATCTGATTCATCACGTAAAGCTGAAATACCTGTTAATTTACCTTCTTTGTGCATTTCGCCAATTTTTTCTAATAAACGGGCTTTATTGACTTGATAGGGGAGTTCGGTAACAATAATGGCTTCACGGCTATCATTTTGTCCAAAAGGTTCAAAATGGGCTTTCGCACGGAGATGAACTTTACCGCGCCCTGTGCTATAAGCATCAGAGATGCCTAATGAGCCATTAATAAAGGCAGCCGTAGGAAAGTCTGGGCCTGGAATATGCTGCATTAAATCAGCAACATTCATTTCTGAATTTTCTATTAACGCTAAACACGCGCTAATGACTTCGCCTAAATTATGCGGGGGAATATTGGTTGCCATACCAACAGCGATACCTGATGAGCCGTTAATTAATAAAGTTGGAACACGCGTTGGCATTACAGAGGGTTCAGATTCAGAGTCATCATAATTGGAAACAAAATCAACCGTTTCTTTATCTAAATCCGCTAAAATTTCATGGGAAATTTTAGCCATGCGAACCTCTGTATATCTCATTGCTGCTGGTGAATCTCCATCAACGCTACCAAAATTTCCCTGCCCATCAATCAACATATTACGCATTGAAAAGGGTTGTGCCATCCTAACCATCGTATCGTAAACCGCTGTATCACCGTGTGGATGATATTTTCCAATAACATCACCTACGACTCTAGCTGATTTTTTATAAGACTTATTCCAATCATTATTGAGTACACTCATCGCATACAAGACTCTGCGATGCACAGGTTTTAACCCATCTCGAACATCGGGTAGCGCACGTCCAATAATCACACTCATCGCGTAATCAAGGTAAGATTGTTTCATCTCGTCTTCGAGATTAACGGGAATAATTTCTTTAGCAAAATCTGACATAAGATCCATATTAGGTTGATTTACGACAAACAATCAATGTTGGTCTGTGCATCTAAAGTTTTATTGAAGTGATTGTTTTAGAAACTTTAAGACAGCGAATTAACCCTACAATTATAACAAAAAAAAGCCGTTAAATAACCTTTTCACCGCTTGTTTTTATGGGATAATTGTTTTCATTTTCTTTGGATAGATTTCTATGAACTTTAAAACGATTGAATCCTTTGTCGGTAATACCCCCTTAGTCAAGCTACAGCGGCTTATTGATAAGGATAGCAATACCCTTTTGGTAAAATTAGAAGGTAATAATCCTGCAGGCTCTGTTAAAGACCGTCCTGCATTAAACATGATTCAACAAGCAGAAAAGCGCGGTGAAATTAAACCAGGTGATCGTTTAATTGAGGCAACGAGTGGTAACACGGGCATTGCTTTAGCCATGGTAGCGGCCATTAAAGGTTATAAGATGACGTTGATTATGCCTGATAATATGAGTGCTGAACGTCGTGCTTCGATGAAAGCTTATGGGGCTGAAATTATTTTAACCCCTGCGGCAAAAAGTATGGAAGGGGCGATTGATTTAGCACGAGAAATGGAAGCAAATGGACAAGGGCGTATTTTAGATCAATTTTCTAACCCAGATAACCCATTAGCGCATTATCAAGGGACAGGCATGGAAATATGGCGTGATACTGAGGGAACGATAACGCATTTTGTGAGCGCAATGGGAACAACAGGAACGATTATGGGAACGTCTCGCTATTTGAAAGAGCAAAATCCTGAGATTCAAATTATTGGCGTACAACCTGAAGGCGAGTCAAAAATTCCAGGCATTCGTCGCTGGCCAGAAAAATATTTACCTAAAATCTATAATGCTGATCGAGTCGATAGCATTATGGATATGGATCAACAAACCGCCGAAGATACCACACGAGCGTTAGCGGCTAAAGAAGGGATTTTTGCAGGAATTTCATCAGGGGGCGCAGTTGCCGCTGGATTACGCTTATCTCAAGAACTCGAAAATGCCATTATTGTGGTCATTATTTGTGACCGTGGTGATCGTTATTTATCCACAGGGGTTTTTCCTGAATAAAACGGTTTTCTATAATAAATAACGGCGTAGGGTAGGTTATGCCTAGCCTATGCCATCTTTACAATTAATATAAATGAGAATAAATATGAACAATGAAGTAGGCTATTTAGATATGTTAGAAAATATTTTAAAAGGTCACTATCGAAAGCCTGATGATGAAGAAGGACGCTATGAATCGTTTGCTCAACCGTTACGTTTTGACTTAAGTAATAATCAACTGCCTTTGATGACGACTAAAAAAGTTTTTTTCAAATCCTTAGCGGTTGAAATGTTATGGTTTCTGAGTGGCGCTCAAGATACAAAGTTACTAAAAGAACATAATGTAAAAATATGGGATACTTGGGAAAATGAAGAGGGCATTGTTGGGCCTTTATATGGACATCAATGGCGACACTGGCAAATAGATTCTGCAACCCAACATTTATATGGGGGAAAAACAGAAATAGATCAAGTCGCTCAAGTAATGAAATCATTGGCAGAACGTCCAGAAGCGCGCAGTCACATGATTACCGCATGGCGACCCGATCATTTAAAAGCAATGTCAATTAAGCCTTGCCATATCTTATTACAGTTTTATTTAGTCGGAGATGAATTAAGTTTAATGCTAACGCAACGTTCGTGTGATGCTTATTTAGGCGTTCCCTTTAACATTGCTCAATATTCATTATTAACTCACATGGTCGCCCATCAATTAGGCGTAAAAGCTAAAGAATTTATTTGGGTAGGCGGCGATGTTCATATTTATGAAAATCATGTGGATCAAGTTAAAGAACAAATAAAAAAACCAATCTTAGCTGTTCCTACGATTAGTTTTAATCGCAAGCCTAATGATCTATTTTCTTATCAATTTGATGATTTTGAAGTTCACGATTATGTTCATGCTGATTATGTTCCCGCTAAAGTATCGCCTCAAGGACAACCAGGAAAAGGTATTTATTTAAAATAAATACGGGTTATAAAGTATGAAAAAAACTAACTACATGAGCTGGCCTACTTATTTTATGTCAATCGCGGTTTTATCTTCTTTTAGATCTAAAGACGAAAAGACTCAAAACGGGGCGTGTATTGTAGGGAATGAAAATAAAATCATTGGCATTGGCTACAATGGATTACCTAGAGGCTGTAATGATGATGACCCTCAGTATTGGGACGATAATGACAATGATCTTCTAAAATCTAAACATACCTATGTGGTTCATGCAGAAAAAAATGCCATTTATAATTGCATGGCACAGGATATAAGTTTTGCAAAAATGTATGTTACCCAGTTTCCTTGTAATACCTGCGCTCAAGCAATTATTCAAGTTGGGATAAAAGAGGTTATTTTTTTACGAAAAAAAAAACATAGTCATCATAGCAGTCTTAATCAAGCCGTTGATAAAATGTTTAACGACAGTGGCGTGACTATTTTTTGTTATAAAGACCTTGATATTGATGACAAATTTTATCTAAATACTTTAGAAAATACCCAGCATTTATATGATTAATTAAAATTTAAAGCAAAAATATTACAGTAGCTTTTACCTTTAAAAATGAGACCTTAATGAAACGACGTGATTTTATAAAAACAGCCAGTATAGGAGGGTTAGCAACCACCGCAACATTACTTGCCCCTTCAATAGCCGAAGCTAAAGCTGAGTTTAAATGGAAAATGGTCACTGCATGGCCTAAAAATTTCCCAGGATTAGGCACGAATGCTAATTTACTCGCAAAAATGATTACTGAAATGAGTAATGGGCGAATTAGTCTTAAAGTTTATGGCGCAAATGAATTAATTCCCGCATTTGAAGTTTTTGATGCCGTTTCTAATGGCACAGCACAAATGGGACATGCGGGGGCTTATTATTGGAAAGGGAAATCTGAAGCAACGCAATTCTTTTCTTCGATCCCTTTTGGTCTAAGTGGTCAAGAAATGAACGCCTGGTTATATTATGGTGGCGGCATGGAATTATGGCGTGAAGTTTATAAACCCTTTGGATTAATTCCTGCGGCAACGGGAAATTCAGGGACACAAATGGCGGGTTGGTTTAACCGTGAAATTAAGTCTATGGCCGATTTAAAAGGCTTAAAAATGCGGATTCCAGGTTTAGGCGGGGAAGCATTGCGTCGTGCAGGGGGAACAATCGTTAATATTCCCGGGGGCGAATTATTTACCGCCTTACAATCAGGGACATTAGATGCAACAGAATGGGTAGGGCCTTATAATGATTTAGCTTTTGGATTGCATAAAGCGGCAAAATATTATTATTACCCAGGTTGGCATGAACCCGGTTCAACTATTGAAGCGATGATTAATGAAAAAGCCTTTAATGCACTACCTAAAGATTTGCAACAAATTGTATTAGTGGCTTGTAAAGCCGCAAATATGGATATGCTGTCTGAATATACTGCACGTAATAATCAGGCCTTAGATACGCTGATTAATAAGCATAAAGTAAAACTATTACCTTTGCCTGATGAAGTGTTAAAAAACTTGAAAAAACTGTCTGAAGAAGTCGTTTTAGAACTGGTTGCTAAAGATCCTTTATCTAAAAAAATATATGCTTCTGTCAGTCAGTTCAGAGATCAAGTAAGTCATTGGAGTGAAATTTCAGAACAAGCATTTTTTAAAGCGCGGAGTTTGTAAGGTTATTTCTAAGGCAAAAGGGAGTCCAAAAATAGGTTTTTGGATTCCAAAAGTTTATTTTTTAAAATCAAAGCTTTTAAAATTTACTAGGCAAAGTTTCGCTAACATAATTTAAAAAACGATCATAATAACTAGGAATAGTTTTAACCAAATCAGCAAAGAAAGCTTGAAATTCCTGAGATTCAGGACCAAAAAAACAATATAAAGGAAGGGCGACAGCTAAAATTACTGAGGCTATTTTAATCCAGCTAAAAGGGCGGTCTCCATTCACTTCCCCCGTTTTACCATTAATAATAATTTGATATATTTTCCCCTTAAACCGATAAGCCGAAATCCAAACAGGCAAAAGCATTAATTTAAAATAAACCGTGCCGTATTCGGTTGAAACCCAGCTAATCGTTTGATGATCTCCCCCTATATCTCGTTTAATATAACCTTCAATAGCCTCAACCATATAGACTTTTGCTCCGCCATAGCCTTGTCGCAATGTCCATTCATAGACTTCTGTTTCAAAACCTAATAAAAAATCAGGGTTATAAGGCTGTAAATCTAGCAATCCCCAGCCCGTAAAATTAAGATCTTCTTGAGGAATTGATTGAGTGCCAAAGGCGAGAATATTTTTAAAATCGTGTTTAACTGTTCCTTGTTTTTTTGTCCATGAAGTATAGGTTTCTGAGGTACGATTACCGTCACTATCTGTTGTCCAGTGAGTTTTATTATCGCCCCGTTCACCTTTGTAATCAGAAACGGTATCACAATCATAAGCCCAACAAGGTAAATAAACCCCTCTGAATTTATCTTTTTTAAGTTTACGTTTTTTTAAGAGAGAAGGGGCAAACCATAATCCTTGAATCCATTTTTGAAAAGAAATTAAAGCCTCATCATCAGTTATTGCAAAAGGCAGAACATAATGAGGTTTATGCAATCGTTTAACACGGCTTTGTTTTAAAACTAAAGGGTTTCCACAGAAAGGGCAGCTTTTTGAGGTAAGTTTTTCACCTAAGGTAGTTTCTGCACTACAAACATTACATCTAATAGTAACCGCATCTATTTGTTGCTCATCAAAGGCTTCTGTCTGATAAGATTCTAATTCAAAGACTTCAACTCCCTTAGGGTGTCTAATTTGTTCTATGAGGTTTTTATGTCCACAATAATCACAGCTTAAACTGCTAGTTTTGGGGGAAAATTTAACGACTCCTCCGCAGTTTTGACAACCTTTTTGTTTATTGTCCATAGATAGCCATTACAAAATATCGCTCATAGCCTCTAAAAACAATTGATTTTCCTCAGCCGACCCTATGGTAACTCTTAAACAATTATCCAATAACCCACCTTGAGGCGATAAGTTTTTAATTAAAATCCCCCGCTGTTTCAATTCTGAAAAAACTGGGTCAGCCGTCCTCGTTAATGTTTTAAATAAAATAAAATTTGCCGCCGTTGGATAAACTTTAATGCCTTCCATTGTATTTAATGCCGTTAAAACAACACCACGTTGCTGACAAATTGTTTGGGTTTGCTGTTCAAAAATAGCATAATGCGATAGCGCAAAACGCGCTGTCTCTTGGGTTAAAATATTAATATTATAAGGTAGACGAATTTTATCAAGTTCAGCAATAATAGAGGGCTGCCCCATAATAAAACCTAGTCGTAATCCTGCTAACCCTAGTTTAGATAACGTACGCATGACTAATAAATTTTCATAATCTACAAGTGCGTCAATAAAACTTGCCTCTGCAAAGGGGGCGTAAGCTTCATCAATAATGACTAAACCTTGAGCCGTTTCTATAAATTTTTTAATCTCATCGGCGTTAAATAAATTCCCCGTGGGATTATTAGGATATGCTAAAAAAATAATCGCAGGTTGATACTTTTCTATTGCAATCAGCATCGCTTCTAAATTTAGAGAAAAATCATCATTTAAAGAAACACTGTGATAATTAAGTCCTAAACTCAAGCTAATTTGTTTATACATCACAAAACTTGGCTCAGGCGCAAGAATGTTTTCTCCTGCTGGCAATGCCATTAATAGCAATTGAATAATTTCATCAGAACCATTTCCTAACAACACATCGAAAGCATCAGGAATATGATTAACTTGTTTAATTATTGCGTTTAAGTCACTTGCAATAGGATCAGGATAACGATTAAGATCACAACTTCTAAGCGTTTCTAACCATTGAGTTATGATTTCATCGGGTAAATTATAAGGATTTTCCATTGCATTAAGTTTGATATAGTGCGTCGCATCGGCCACTTTATAACCCGACATTTTAAGAATTTGTGGACGAAAAATACGGGAAATAATAGTGTTTTTCATAGGTTATCTTCCTAAATTTTGTAGTCTCTAAAAATTGCATCATGCCGTACAACGTTTAATTAATCAATTTATGTGATAATAATTTTTAAATTACGCGCCTTTGGACTTTTTTTTAAAAGTTTGATAACCCAAATAAATACTGATTGTTAATAACATCCACACACTCACTAAAGGCCCTACCACCCCATCATAACTACTCACTAAATAAAGATATTCCGATTGATAATTGGTATTAAAAAAATCTTTGCTGGTTTTTATTAACCAAACCCAACCTGCATGATAACCAATACATAAACCAAGGCTTTGCTTTACTTGGGTACGAATAACAGCCAGAAACACCCCTACCATAAATAGTGCAATAAAAGCAGATAGAATTTCAGGATTAAACCAATTTGAAAAAGCTTCGCCCAATAACTTAAAACTGCTATCGAAGCGAATATCGTCGTAAGGAATAGATGTCCTGCTTTTTAAAAAATGCAGGGCTGAATAGTAGGTTGCGCTAATCACAATAGCGACTGTAACCCACATTTTTTTTCTAAGTCCTATTAATAATAACCCTCTAAATAAAGGCTCTTCGGCAAAGGAAATTAATAAGGCAAGTAATAAGGCAATCGACACCCGCTCAAATATTTTAGAACCCGTCCAGATTCGAGTTGTATCGATAACATGAAGATCTAAACCATAAAGCAGTAATAAAACAGGCATTAAAGTTAAAAAACCTAGTCCAATACCTAATAAAATCTGTTTAAAAAAAATGGCTTTAGGGGCAAAACCGATTTCACCCCAAGACAGGGATAAATAACGCCGCAGAGGAAATAGGCTAAGAATTAAAAAAATTAATGTTCCCTTACTCACTAACTTGCGTAAGGCTAAGATGTCGCCTGCAAGCATTAAAATAACATAGCTTAAGACACAGGAAATTAAGGCAAGAAAAATGAGTAGCGCGAGAGGCGTTAAAGAATAGCGTAAATAGTTCACTTTAATAACTTATAAAATAGGGGAGGGTTAATCTCGGAAATTATCAAACTGCAATGGCATTTCAAGGGATTCCTCTTTTAACAGGGTCATGACTTGCTGTAAATCATCCCGCTTTTTACCCGTTACTCTTACTTTTTCACCTTGAATTGCTGCTTGGACTTTAAGTTTTTTATTTTTAATTAGTTTAACTATTTTTTTAGCTAATAAAGTATCTAAACCCTGTCTTAAGGTGGCCACTTGCATCGCTGTTTTACCTCTAAATTGAGGCTCAGAAACTTCCATACAAGCTAAATCAATGCCTCGCTTAACGAGCTTATTTTGCAGAATATCTGACATTTGTTGCAATTGAAATTCAACTTCTGCGGTTAAAGTAATTTCATCCTCTTTACGTTTAAAACTAGCCGCAACCCCCCTAAAATCAAAACGTGTGGTAATTTCTTTATTAGCTTGGTCAACGGCATTATTGACTTCATGCGCGTCGTATTCAGAAATAATATCAAATGAGGGCATAATAGACTGGGATTATAGGAAAAACTTGCACTATAAAGCATCTTAAGTTCATTGTCTGCGATAAAAAAAATTTCAATTAATACACGATGCCTTTTATTAAGCCGTTTATCTTAGAACTCAGTTTATAATAGATCGCTTAATCATCAATTCCACATTTTTTGTGGGCAACAACTGAAATTTAACTTAAAAAATAATAATATGTTTGAAATTGAATATGCGTTGCGTGAAGAAGATTTAGTCACCTTTAATGAAATGCGCCTAAAAGATAATATTGAAATCCAAGCCACTTTACGTAAAAACCGTTTGTTTGTCCCCGGGGTCATGCTATTTATTGCCATGTTTTATTATCTTTACTATAGTGATATGACCACCGCTCTTTATGTTGCACTGATAGCGGTTGGCTGGGGATTTATCTCACCTTATATTATTAAAATGGATATGCGCCGTCAAATTTTAGAAAGCTATAAAGAAGAAGAAAGGGAAGATATTTTAGGGGAGCATAAATTAATCATAACTCAGGAGCATTTAGTTGATAAAGCTCCGGGTGGCAAACATAAATATTTATGGGAAGATATGATACGGGTTGAATATGCAAAAAAAGCGGTCTATATATATATTGAGTTAAACAGTGCGATTATTATTCCTGTAGAAACACTCACAGAAGGCAGTTTAGAGAAATTTTCAGAACAAGCAGAAAAAATGATTGAACGCTTAAGTTAAATTATTCATTCCATACACCATCGCGTTTTTGAATGTAATAACGGCAGGCATCAACACATTGCCCCTTGGTTTTATAAGGACCACTAATTTTATCAATCGTATAAAACCACCAGCCATCTCCATTAATATAATAACGATCCTGAGGTTTAAAAACAGGAGTCAACGATTTATTTGATTTACTTTTCATGCGTTTATTTTAAGCGTATTTCATCTGATATAAAACTATTGTGAGCTTTTTGTTTAAATCACCATGCTAAATTTTAAAAATGTTAGTTTGCGTCGTGGGACGCAAATGTTATTTTCCAATACCAGTTTTACCATTCATAAAGGGCAAAAGGCGGGGCTAACTGGTGCAAATGGCGTCGGTAAATCGAGTTTATTTGCGATGGTTCGCGGAGAATTACACGCCGATGAAGGTGATTTTGAATTGCCTACTAATTTGGAAATCGCCCATGTAGCCCAAGAAACGCCCGCACTCGACTCAAGTGCATTAGATTACGTGACCGATGGGGATAGTGAGTTAAGACGGTTACAACAACAATTAACCCTTGCAGAAAATGCTGATGATGGAATAAAACAAGCTGAACTTCACGGGGCTTTAGAGCATATTGAGGGTTATACCGCAGAAATTCGCGCCTCACGTTTAATGAGTGGTTTAGGGTTTAGTAAAATACAACAACAAAACCCTGTGACTTCATTTTCAGGGGGGTGGCGGATGCGACTTAATTTAGCGCAAGCATTAATGTGTCGTTCAGATATATTATTGTTAGATGAGCCAACTAACCATTTAGATTTAGATGCGGTCATCTGGTTGCAAGAGTGGTTACTTAAATATCCAGGAACCTTATTATTAATTTCACATGATCGAGATTTTTTAGATACCATTGCCACCCATATTGTTCACATTGAACAGCAACAAGCCATAATTTATAGTGGTAATTATTCAGCGTTTGAAAGAATGCGGGCAGAAAAATTAGCCCAACAACAATCTGCGTATGAAAGGCAACAACGTGAAATTACCCATATTCAAAGTTTTATTACCCGCTTTAAAGCCAAAGCAAGCAAAGCTAAACAAGCGCAAAGTCGAATTAAATCATTAGAAAAAATGGAGTTAATCGCACAAGCCCATGTTGATTCTCCTTTTAACTTTTCTTTTCCAACGCCGCAAAAGTTACCTAACCCCTTATTACAACTGGAAAATGCAACATTAGGTTACGGAGATAATATCATTATAGCCGATGCCAGTCTTTCTATTTCTCCAGGCGATAGAATTGGTTTACTAGGGCCTAATGGGGCAGGAAAATCTACTTTAATAAAAGTATTAGCCGCAGAATCTACCTTATTATCAGGTGAATTATCAGGCTCAGAATATTTAAAAATAGGTTATTTTGCCCAGCATCAATTAGAGCAACTACGTTTAGATGAAAGCCCCTTATGGCATTTACAGCAATTAGATAAACAAGCGACCGAAAAAGAACTACGCAACTTTTTAGGCGGCTTTGATTTTAAAGGCGATAAAGTATTAGAACAGGTAGAACCTTTTTCAGGGGGAGAAAAAGCACGTTTAGTTTTAGCTTTATTAGTGTATCAAAACCCCAATTTATTATTATTAGATGAACCAACTAATCATTTAGATTTAGAAATGCGTCATGCACTAGGTATCGCATTACAAGATTATCAAGGTGCTTTGTTAGTTGTGTCACATGACAGACATTTACTACGCTCAGTAACGGATAATTTTTTATTAGTTGCTAATGGAAAATTAGAAGCCTTTGAGGGTGATTTAGACGATTATCGTTTATGGTTAGCCACAGAAAAAAAACTAGCACAAGAAGAAGGGATTAATACTAGCCCTGAAGTCCCCCTCATTTCGCGTAAAGATTTGCGTAAACAAGAAGCACTACGTCGAAAACAACGTCAACCATTGACTGATGCCGTTAAAAAAGCTGAACAGGATTTAGATCATTATCATCAATGCCAACAAGACTTAGAGGAACAGCTAGCAGACCCTACACTTTATGAAGAAAGTGAAAAAGAGCGTTTAAAAAAACTACTTACTGAAAAAAAATCCATTGATACTGCTTTAGAACAGGCAGAGGAAGCATGGATGAATGCAGAAGAAAAATTAGCCCTTGTGGAGTAAACCGATGTTTAAACTGTTAAAACTTTTTTTTGAGATAGCGCTATTAAAAAAATCGCCTGAGGATATTCCTTCCTCATTGTTTTTACAGTACCTGATTGTTGCTATCTATTTATTCATCAGCTTTTTGATGCTTTTCATGTCAGTGCCTTGGACGCAGGCTTTATTAGAAATTGCAGTAGAAGTTACATTTATTGCTATTTTTTGTAGGGTTACCTTATCTTGGGGCAAAAAACTGGCCCGTTATCGGCAAACTTTTATTGCGTTACTAGGTGTTGACGCGTTGATTAGTTTCTGTGCTTTTCCTGCATTGGCAACATTGAATACCCCGATGCCTGAAAACTCGTCTTTTTTCTTATTTGCGATACTTATTGCTATTATTTTGATTTTATGGCATTGGGTTACGGCGGGTCATATTTTTCGCCACGCGCTAGCTGAACCCTTGGTATTTGGTTTGGGTGTGGCATTGCTTTACCTAATTCTTTCTTATCAATTAAATATGATTTTATTTACTTAAGATAAACTAATGATTAAATCGTCCCCCTTTTATGCTGCTTATTTTAATAAAAGAACATGTTGTTTTAGCCATTCATGCGCGGTTCTTGGTAGTCATAGCGATTATCTTGCCAAGTAACGACTGCGTCCCATTCAAAGCGGTTGAATACCATGAATAATCAACCATTTTTTAAACTTTTCATGTGAACAATACTTTTGCCAACCTACACTGCTACCGTGCTAAATTTCCTTTAATATATTTATGTAAAATAGACCCTAATTTACGATGATGTTTCTCATAAGAAAATTGATCTATCTCATTCAATATTTTAGATAATTGGGTAAGGCAAACTATTTAGTGTCTTCATTGCTAAAATTTTTTTATCTGCTGTTATTAAAATACAGTTTTTATAAGGACTAGATGCAACAATAATGGCATCGGGTAATTTTAGTTTTTTATCTTTGCGTAGGGTAACAATACATTGTTCTAATGCCTTATCTGTAGATAATAAATCCATAATTTCAATTTTCTTAATAAAATCGTCAAATAATTTAGCATCATTATCGGAGAGGTTGGGAAAAGACAAAAACTCAAGTTTAGAAATAACTGAACAAGTAATAAAATCAGCTTCTTGTAAAATGTTAATAAGCTGTTGATTACCTTTTAATAGTTGAATGATCGCGTTAGTATCTAAGAAATAATATTTACCATTCATCACGAATTTTTCTTTGTTCTTGAACTGCATCGCCTTGCCATTTTAATTTTCCTGCGACATCTGAAAAGTCATATTTCTGTTTTTTTGTGGTTGTTTGTTCTGTCATTAAGACAATAACTTTTAGGTGTTTTGAGTATAGTTGACTGTATTCAGTTGGGATTTCAATAAAATTCTTGTTTGCATCAGTTTCAAATTCAAATGCTTGCATTTTTTTGCCTTTTGTTGGATGTTCAAGATAGAAATCATATCACATTCAAAAACTAAAAATATTTTTTGAATCAAGGAAATAAAGTAGTCATCTTATACGATCTACCGTGCTAAATTTCCTTTAATATATTTATGTAAAATAGACCCTATTAACGTTTGATAAGGAATTCCCTCTCTAATGGCCTCCGTTTTTATAGATTCTAAGTCACTTTCTAATAGTCTTAAATTAATTGGTTTTCGCTTAGACGTTTTTACTTTAACTGAAACTTTTAATTGTTTTACCTCTTCATTAAGATTCACGACACTTTGTGGGATAGCATTTTCCATAAAATCCACAATCTCTAATTCTTCATCATGAT
>DAOUTG010000016.1 GCA_030626845.1 Methylococcaceae bacterium | reverse complement strand
GTGCCTCAGCACATCCTATAATTTAGCGCAACTTATCGCGTTACAGTAAACAATCACCTTTCTATCTTTCAAAGGTGTTAAGTTTAAAAGACTTCTTACGTCCGACTCATCGTAGTAACGATGTCCTGATTTATGTTTTTTTGCCTTACTACGCCTGTTTTATCCCAGCGTCTTAATGTTGATGTTGAAACATTAACCTTTTTTACTTGTGGCTTATTGTATATAAATTATCCATATAACTAATTATATATAATAATAGTTAGTAATTAAAGAACAGTTGGTAACTCTACAAGGGTATTATCTTTGCCTAGGCTGATACGAATTGCCCCTTTAGCTAGCGTTTATGACTTGATATGGTGCAAAAAAGGCAACATAACTGCCAAAATTTGGCTGTCAATTGGCGGTGTCGCATTATGATCGAAATAGATCACAATTCAGCTAAAAAATTATAATATTTTTGAGACTTATAAAAAATCCTTGATCGTTGCATTTTGTTTTTCGGCAATTTCAGAAACAGACCCTCTGAGCAGAATTTCTGCCAGTGAAATACTTTCTAAATAATTACGAATTTGAGTACTCAGACCCATCCATAATTCATGCGTTAAACAAGGGTTATTATTATGGCAATTGCTTTTGCCACCACATTTGGTTGAATCAAGTTGTTCATCGACAGCAGTAATAATCTCAGCAATACTAATGTTATCTGCACTACGGCTTAATTGATAACCGCCACCAGGGCCTCTAACACCTGTTACCATCCCAGCCTTACGTAAACGCGCAAACAGTTGCTCAAGGTAAGACAATGATATAATTTGCCGTGTTGCAATATCTGTCAGTGTCACTGGATTTTTTTGACTATGAAAAGCAAGATCAAGCATTGCAGTCACGGCATAACGGCCTTTGGTGGTTAATCGCACAAAATAATCCTCTGTAGCACAAAATAAATTTTTACTATAGATAAACCTAGTGAAATAGTCAACTATTGTTTTTAAGATTAAGGTAGAGACTGAATAGTATCGTCACCATTAAATGGATCAAAATTTATTTTTAGGGGTTGTTTTTTTAGTTTCAGCAGAAGTTGGTGTTAAAATTACACCATTTAAGCTATTTTATTAATTTAATAATCTAATATAGGTATGAGATAACAATGACAGGTTGGGTAGATGTTGTGGCAGAAAATGCGTTAGCAGAAGGTGAAAATATAGTGGCAGATATTGAAGGGGTTGATGTAGCAATCTTTAAAATTTCTGGACAGTTTTATGCCATTGAAGATGCTTGTACGCATGATGGGGCTGAAATTGCGAGTGGAAAAGTTGAGGGTGATGAAATTATTTGCCCAAGGCATGGCGCGCGTTTTTGTATTAAAACGGGGGCTGTAAAGTCTGCGCCTGCTTATGAAGATATAGAGTGTTTTCCTATACAAATCAAAAATGGCAGAGTGCAAGTTAGGGATAATCGCTGGGATTAAAGGCGGTTTAAATCCTTAAATTCATATAATAATTGCAACTATTATTTAGAAATAGTGTCATTACTATTCTATTTCCTGTCTTATTAAAACTGCTTTATAGGAAAACGTAACTTGAGATTAAGTAAATGAAAGTCAAATTCCCTCGCTGGTTTTATCAATTAGCCTCCCCTAAATGGTTTTATGATATTAGCGGTAAATTATTGCCCTGGCTAATTGTTGTTACTGTATTACTCATGATTGTTGGTTTAACTTGGGGCTTAGTTTTTGCTCCTGAAGATTATCAGCAAGGTAATAGTTTTCGGATTATTTACATTCACGTACCCTCTGCAATTCTAGCACAATCGTGTTATATGTTAATGGCAGTTGCAGGAGCTGTTGGCTTAATTTGGAAAATAAAAATGGCGCATATTATTGCCAAATGTGCAGCACCTATAGGGGCATCTATCGCTGTGATGGCATTAGCAACAGGGGCTATTTGGGGGAAACCAACGTGGGGTGCATGGTGGGTTTGGGATGCACGTTTGACTTCAATGTTAATTTTATTTTTTCTTTATGTGGGTGTGATTGCACTCAGTTCTGCTTTTGAAAATAAAGCCAGTGCAGATAAAGCCTCTGCTGTTCTCGCCTTAGTTGGATTAGTCAATATTCCGATTATTAAATATTCTGTAGAATGGTGGAATACCCTACATCAACCTGCAACCTTTAAAGTCACTGAAAAACCTGCGATGCCGTCAGAAATGTGGATTCCACTATTAATTATGGTATTAGGGTTTTATTGTTTCCTTGCTGTTATTTTGATGGCAAGGGCGAGGACAGAAACTCTGCAACGAGAAAAACGTGCAGACTGGGCTAAAACCGTGATAGAAAATTATTAGCCGTACTAATTTATTTTTAAACTATTAAATTTATAAACAAGATAAACTAATTTATCATTAATTTTAAGGCTCAAATAAAGGTATTGATAATGAAAAATGGGTAGTCTATTTTTACAAAGGAGTTTTTGAATGGGGTATTTTGCATCGTTCGCCGATTTTTTACAGATGGGCAAGCACGGGCTATATGTGTGGTTAAGTTATGGTATTTTTTTAACCATTATTATTTATAACAGCGTTACCGTTATTATTAACAAACGCTTATTTTTTAAGAACGCTAAACGTCAATTACGACGTGAACAAACAAATGACTCCTAAAAGAAAACAACGCTTAATCATCATTTTGGCTCTAGTTTTTGGAAGTAGTTTAGCCATCGGGCTAACACTTTTTGCCTTAGGTGAAAACATTAATTTATTTTATTCAGCATCTCAAATTGCCAGTGGCGATGCCCCTAAAAATACTCGAATGCGTTTCGGGGGAATGGTGGTTAAAGGGAGTGTTGAACGTTCGACTGATTCCCTAGAAATCGCGTTTAAATTGAGCGATGGCGCAAGCCAAGTAAAAGTAGTATTTACAGGTATTTTGCCTGATTTATTTCGTGAAGAGCAAGGGATTATGGCAGAAGGAAGATTAGATGAACAGGGTGTATTCCAAGCAGATGAAGTTTTAGCAAAACATGATGAAAATTATATGCCCCCCGAGATTGCAGAATCTATGAAAAAGAAAGCTGAGGCAATACAATGATCCCTGAAATTGGTGAATTTTCTCTCATACTTTCCTTATGTTTATCTGTTGTTTTAGCCACTATTCCTCTTTATGGAGTAGCTATTCATAATCAATTATGGATGAATTATGCTAAACCTTTAGTTAAGGGGCAGTTTTTATTTTTAAGCATTAGTATGATTTGTTTGGGTTACTCATTTGCAGTTGATGATTTTTCAGTCGCTTATGTTGCCAATCATTCTAATAGTCAGTTGCCCACACCGTTTAAAATTAGTGCTATTTGGGGAGGACATGAAGGTTCGCTATTATTATGGGCCTTTATTTTAAGTGGTTGGACATTAGCAGTGAGCTTTTTTAGCAGGGCGCTCCCCTTAGATATGCTGGTACGTGTTTTATCTGTTATGGGAATGATTGCCGTTGGTTTTATTGCTTTTTTACTCTTTACTTCCAGTCCTTTTGCGCGTTATTTACCCCAATTCCCCGCAGATGGCGCAGATTTAAACCCTTTATTACAAGATTTTGGATTAATCGTACATCCACCGATGCTATATATGGGGTATGTTGGTTTTTCTGTTGCCTTTGCCTTTGCTATTGCGGCTTTGTTATCGGGGCGATTAGATGCTGCATGGGCAAGATGGTCCCGTCCTTGGACTAATATCGCTTGGGCATTTCTAGGTGGTGGGATTACTTTAGGGAGTTGGTGGGCTTATTATGAACTTGGCTGGGGAGGCTGGTGGTTCTGGGATCCTGTTGAAAATGCCTCATTAATGCCGTGGTTAGTTGGAACGGCTTTAGTTCATTCATTAGCAGCCACTGAAAAACGTGGGGTTTTTAAAAGTTGGACATTATTGTTAGCTATTTTTGCTTTTTCTTTAAGTTTGCTCGGAACATTTTTAGTTCGTTCAGGCGTTTTAACCTCAGTTCACGCCTTTGCATCTGATCCAGAACGCGGCTTATTTATTTTAGTGTTATTATTTTTAAGTATTGGCGGATCATTAACCTTATTTGCTTTTAAAGCGCCGAATGTAAAAAGTGATGCTCAATTTTCTACGGTATCCCGTGAAACCTTATTGTTAGTTAATAATGTTTTTTTAACGGTGATGGCAATAACGGTTTTATTAGGTACATTATATCCTTTACTTCTGGACGCACTGGGGGGGGGAAAGATTTCAGTAGGTCCTCCGTATTTTAATGCGGTTTTTGTACCCATAATGAGTTTGATGACCTTAGCAATGGGCGCATCAATGACAATTAAATGGCGACAAACCAAAACGGAGACTATTTTACAAACACTTTGGAAGCCATTAGCAGGTAGTTTGCTCATAGGTATTATTTTTCCATTTATTTATGGTAATGGCTTTGATTTTTCAGTTTTTATAGGGATAAGTTTGAGTTGTTGGGTTTTTGCAACCACAGGCTTGGGATTTATTTATAAATTTCAACATACGGCTTCTTATTGGGATCGGTTAAAAAAACTGTCTTTAAGCTATTATGGAATGATGTTTGCTCATGTGGGTGTTGCTGTTGTTGCTGTTGGTATTACCTTGGTTTCTGTGTATAGCGAAGAGCGAGATATACGGATGGAAAAAGGTGATACAGTGGAGCTATCGGGTTATACCTTTGAGTTTCAAGGGACAAAAATGGTAAAAGGAGCTAATTATAGTGCAGATCAAGGTCGGTTAATTGTCACTAAGGACGGGGAATTGATTACCGAGTTAAACCCTGAAAAACGCCATTATACGGTTAAGCGTTCGATGATGACAGAAGCGGATATTGATCCTAGTTTGTGGCGAGATTTATATGTTGCATTGGGTGAACCTTTAGATGAAAAAGGTAACGCATGGGCAGTACGCGTACATTATAAACCGTTTGTCCGTTGGTTATGGTTAGGGGGATTATTAATGACCTTAGGCGGTTTATTGACGGTCGCAGATAAACGTTACCGTAAAAAAGTGGTTGTTTAAGAAATAACTTTCTCTGTACATGACAAAAATATTTTTTGTCGTGTACAGAGAAGAAATAATGCTAATTCATTTTCAAGCACTGACCTATTTTTGACTACCGATTTAATGTGCGGGTAGCCATTTTTTTAAGCAAAAAAAAACCTCCCCATACTTTTAAAGGGTATTTAAAAGTAAAGGGAGGTAAAAAAGTCAAGCAGACTATATGAGGAGGAACTGCTTGTTAGTACAACACACTAGAAGGTTAAAAATGGTGCAACTTAGCTTTTCAGCTTAGCGCGAATAACAATGTTACTATAAATAGCAGCACTGCCAAATAAGACGGTGGAAACAATAAACTGACCTGAAAGAAAACTCCAGACGCCAATGATAAATAATAAACCAATAACAATATCTTTGTTAAAGTCACTCATAATTACAGTTAGTTCCTAATTAATAATTCAAAATCTTTTAAAGTTGTCTCTAGTATACATTGGATAAAAATGTTTACAATAGCGCAAATACTAAATTTATTATTTACTATTGTGAAACAATAGGATTGTCAACCTTTATGACAGTTATATTACAATATAGGCATTGTTGATGGATAAGTTAACGAGTATGAATGTTTTTGTTCGTGTTGCAAAATTAGGCAGTTTTACTAATGCTGCCAGAGACTTAGGGTTATCGAGAGCAATGATAACCAAGCACGTCATGCAATTGGAAAGTAAATTAGGCATACGACTTTTTAATCGAACCACACGTAGTTTAAGCCTAACAGAGGTTGGAGACTCTTATTTAGAGCGTTGTCAGCAAGTATTACTGGATGTAGAAGAAATGGAAGCTGCAATGACTCATTTACAGACAGAGCCTAAAGGAACATTAAAAATAAGCGCCCCCCCTGTCATGGGGGCTGTCCATATTGCGCCTGCTTTAGCGGAATTTTTAAAAATTCATCCTGAATTATCAGTTGATATGGTTTTAAAAATGACCGCAAGTGATTTAATTGATGAAGGCTTAGATATTGCTATTCATTTAGGGAAATTAAATGATAGCAGTTTAGTTGCGCGTAAATTGGCAAGTTCTTGTTTAGTGGTTTGTGCATCGCCTGACTACTTAAAACAATATGGAACCCCTAAAATACCCGATGACTTAAATGAACACAGTTGTTTGGTTAATTGGGCGTTACCTCCACGTGATTTGTGGTATTTTTCACAAGGAAAAGCAATTAAAAAAATTAAAGTTTCAGGTCGAATGCAGGCAAATGTTGCAGCTCCTATGCGCATTGCTGCTATCAGCGGCTTAGGGTTAATCATGTTACCGCGTTATATTGTTGGCAATGATATAAAGAAGGGGAAATTAAAAGTCGTTTTAGAACGCTACACCCCACCTGCTTTAGAAATTTATGCGGTTTATCCCCATCGTAAATACTTATCAGCAAAAGTTCGTTTATTTGTGGAATTTTTAGCCCCCTGGTTACAACAAAAATTAAGTGAATAATGATAACTAAAATGAAGTGGGATAAAATTTATACGGATGTCGATTATGATAAAACACAAGTGGCAACAGTGCTTGCAGCGCATCAATCATTACTTCCTAAAAAAGGCTGTGGCTTAGATTTAGCCTGTGGTTTAGGGGAAAATGCCTTGCTGCTTGCAGAACACGGTTTGGAAACCTACGCATTTGATATATCCTCGGTTGCACTTAACAAATTACAACAACAAGCATTGCAACGAAAACTTGTAGTTCATTGTCAACAGCAAGATGTTGAAAATATACCTTTAGCCAAAAATAAATTTGATGTTATTATTGTAAGTCGTTTTCTTAATCGTGACTTATCTTGTGTGATAATGGATGCGTTGAAAGTGAAAGGGTTACTTTTTTACCAAACGTTTACCCAAGCCAAAATAAGTAACACACCGCCTAATAACCCTAATTATTTACTGGCCGAAAATGAATTACTGCGCTTATTTTCTCCTCTAAAAATACGCTATTATCAAGAGTATGCTTTAGCAGGTGAACAAAGTGACGGCAATAGGGATGAAGCTTTATTTATTGGTCAGAAAATATAACCTTACGGAGATAAACCCAAATGATAGAAAACTTAAGTCCTAAGCAAAGCTTTGCTTTTATACAACAAAACCCGACTGCGGTTTTAATTGATGTACGAACAAAGATAGAACATCATTTTGTGGGGCATCCTTTTAATGCCATTCATATTGCTTGGAAAGAAGCACCAAGTTGGTTAGAAAACCTCGAATTTGTTAATGAAGTGAACAAAATAGTGAATGATAAACAGTGTCCTGTTTTACTACTTTGTCGTAGTGGCCAACGTTCGCTTGCCGCTGCAAGTAGGCTAGAGAATGCAGGCTACGCTCATTTGATTAATATTGATGAAGGTTTTGAGGGAGATTTAGATGCCAATAAACAGCGAGGAAATTTAGGGGGGTGGCGTTATCATCATTTACCTTGGAAGCAATCTTAAGGTTCTTAAATTGCATTATGTTTTTTATTAAGTTCACGTTTTAATTTTGCATCATAACCATAAACATCATTTAAAAAGGTGACTGTTGAATCATCTGCTGCCATCACCGTACTATAAAAAATAACCACAGGAATTTCTTTTTCTAATTTTGCACGTTGAGAACCTCGTCCTTTATGCATCGCTCTTTTTACTTTTTTAGGTTTCCAGTTTAAAAGATAAGAGGCTAAATCTGCAGGTTGAGAAACTCTCACACAACCGTGGCTAAAATCACGCCTTGTACGTTTAAATAGGCTTTTAGATGGGGTATCATGTAAATAAATAGAATGCTTATTAGGAAATATAAATTTCACTAACCCTAAAGCATTACGTCCCCCAGGACGTTGACGAACTCTATTGCCTACAAGTTCCATATTGCGATTAGCTAAATAATTAGCATCACGTTTCATTCCAGGAAAAATTTGATTTTTAAGGATACTGTAAGGGATTCCCCAATAAGGTCTAAAAACAAGATATTCCATTTTTGAACTAAAAACAGGTGTTCTAGTTTTACTGGCTTTCCCTACCACCACTCGTATACTCAAAGGGGCTATTTTTTTATCTTTTAAAGAATTAAAAGCCCATAACCTAAAACTTGGCACATTAACAAAGATTAATTTATCCTCTTGGTAACGAGGTATCCAACGAAAACGTTCTAATCCCAATTTTATTTGTTGAATTCGTTTGGATAAAGGAATATTTAAGTTTTTGACGGTTCTTTTATCAATACGCCCCGTCGCTTTTAAGCCATGACGTCGTTGAAAATGTTTAACTGCCTCAGTCATTGCCTTATCATAAAGAGGACTATTTAAAACCGTACTATCAATGCCTTTAATGAAAATAAAATCACCTAAGGTAATTAATAAATGCCGTAATTTAATAACTTGAGAGTCGCTCTTTCCTGTTTTTAAAGAGGGAGAAAATTTAAAGGCTAATAGAGGATGTTCTTTATTGGCTTTTTGATAATTATGAAGCGCTTTTTTAAGGTTACGATAAAAATGTAACTTAGGTTCAAAAGCATCACTTAACTGTAGCATTGTGCTTTTTTGAATCGCATTTAATGTTTGCTGTGCAAGTTTTATCGGGTCTTTATTAGGCTCAAAGAGAAATTTTACCCGCTTAGGCTTGATTCTGCCATAACGTAAATCTGAATAATAATGTAATATACTATTAGTCAATGTGCTATCAAATAATGCCAGTTGATAAAAGGAAGGGAAAACATTTTTTTTCAATTGCTGCCATTGGATGTTCAACCATTGACTTTGATAATCTTCGCTATTTAGACCTTTAGTATTAGCTGTTGCCAATAAAATTAGTGCGACTTCTGTCTGTTTGCTATTTAACCAAATAAGTCGATTCTCTGATAACCGGTAAATTTCTGTCGTCGCTTTTTTTTCTTGAGGAACAGAAACGATAAGTTCTTGTAACATCTCTGCAATAATTTTTTCAGTAGAAGCACTATAAACAATCGCATAATTTATACTACTATAAAATGTGAGTATCAAAGCAATACAAATACTACCAATTTTTTTCATGAGAAGAACAAGGTTAAGACGGATTAAAAAAGCGTTGCAAATAAAGTCCCGTATGGGAGGTTCTATGTTTTGAAATTTTCTTAGGCGTTCCTTGTGCAACGAGAACACCACCGCCCTCGCCGCCTTCAGGTCCCATATCAATAACCCAGTCGGCCGTTTTAATGACCTCTAGGTTATGCTCAATCACAATTAAAGTATTACCGTGATCGCGTAATCTATGTAAAACGGTTAATAGCTGTTTTATATCATGAAAATGCAAACCTGTGGTGGGTTCATCCAAAATATAAAGGGTTTTTCCTGTATCACGTTTAGAGAGTTCTTTTGCTAACTTTACTCGTTGAGCCTCACCCCCTGATAAAGTCACCGCATTTTGACCTAGGGTGATATAGCTTAACCCAACATCGATTAATGTGTGTAATTTTTTTGCCAATATAGGGACAGCGCTAAAAAAATGTGACGCATCTTCGATTGTCATTTCTAAAACTTCATTAATATTTTTACTCTTATAATGAATTTCTAAAGTTTCACGATTATAACGTTGACTCAAACAATGATCACAAGGGACAAATACATCGGGTAAAAAGTGCATTTCTACTTTAATTAAGCCATCACCTTTACACGTTTCGCAGCGACCGCCTTTAACATTAAAACTAAATCGTCCAGGCGTATAACCTCGAGAACGTGCCTCAGGCGTTGCAGCAAATAATTCACGTATTGGGGTAAATATTCCTGTATAAGTGGCAGGATTTGAACGCGGGGTTCGACCTATCGGGCTTTGGTCTATATCAACCACTTTATCTATCTGTTCTAAACCTTCAATGATTTTACAGGGGGCAGCTTGTACACTAGATTTATTAAGCAGGCGTGCCGTATGACGATATAAGGTATCATTCACTAAAGTGGATTTTCCTGAACCAGAAACCCCTGTAACACAAGTTAATAATCCAATCGGAAAATGTACATCAATATTTTTAAGATTATTCCCAGAAGCTTTACGAATAATAATTTGTTTATTTTTATCAACTGGGGTTAATTTAGAGGGAATTTCTATCCGTTGTTGACCTGATAAATATTGCCCTGTCAGTGATTTTTTGTTATTAATAATATCATTAATCGTTCCTTGAGCCACAATATTCCCACCATGTACACCCGCTCCTGCACCTATATCAACAATATGTTGTGCTGCACGAATCGCATCTTCATCATGTTCAACCACAATAACGGTATTGCCTAGATCTCGTAATTTGAATAAAGTATTCAGTAAACGTTGATTATCACGCTGATGTAATCCAATTGAGGGTTCATCTAAAACGTACATCACCCCAACTAATCCTGCACCAATTTGACTCGCTAACCGAATCCGTTGCGCTTCACCCCCTGATAAAGTATCGGCACTACGATCTAAGGTTAAATAATCTAAACCCACATTGACTAAAAATTCTAATCGCACCTCAATTTCTTTATTGATTTTTGCCGCAACCTCCCCTCTATGCCCTTCAATAGATAAGTTTTGAAAAAATTCTAATGATTTGGCAATAGATAGGCGGGTTAATTCATGTAGTGGTTTATCATTAACAAAGACATGCCTTGATGCGGTATTTAAACGCGCCCCTTGACAAGTATCACACGTTTTTTTCATTAAATATTTAGATAATTCATCACGAACCGCTTGTGAATCGGTTTCATGATAACGTCTTTCCATATTAACAATAATCCCTTCAAAAGGATGATGCTTGGTTACAATCTTACCTGCGCCCGTATTCAATTGAAACCGAATTGACTCATTACCACTGCCATATAAAACAAGATCACGAATTTCAGTGGATAATTTACCAAAGGATTGTTTTATATCAAAATGATAATGTGCCGATAAAGCAGACAAAATTTGAAAATAATAATGATTACGCTTATCCCAGCCTCGAATCGCACCCTCAGCAAGACTTAACTGTTCATTGTGAATGACAAGTGTGCTATCAAAATGTTGACTAACGCCCAAGCCTTCACAGTTTGAACATGCCCCTTTGGGATTATTAAACGAAAAAATACGCGGTTCTAATTCACTTAAGCTATAACCACATTGAGGACACGCATATTTATCTGAAAAAACAAGTTCCGTTAATTCATCTATAGCACAAACTTTAGCAATCCCATCAGCGATTCTTAAGGCGGTTTCAAAAGATTCAGCTAATCTTAAACGAATATCATTACGAATTTTAAACCGATCAACCACCACTTCTATGGTCTGTTTTTTGCGTAAATCGAGCTTAGGAGGTTGGTCTAATTCATAAATCTCACCATTAATTCGCGCACGAAGAAACCCTTGTGCTAATAATTCTTTGAATAATTGTAAATGTTCACCTTTACGCTGATTAATTACGGGGGCGAGTAACATCCAGCGTTGATCTTTATTTTGGGTTAACACCAAATCTACCATTTGGCTTATCGTTTGAGCCTCTAACGATTCACCATGTTTGGGGCAACGAGGTGTTCCAACGCGTGCATATAGCAAGCGGAGATAATCATAGATTTCAGTAATCGTACCCACAGTTGAACGCGGATTATGTGAGGTTGATTTTTGTTCAACTGAAATAGCAGGTGACAGACCTTCGATATGGTCAACATCAGGTTTTGCCATTATTGACAAAAATTGACGGGCATAAGCCGATAAAGATTCCACATAACGCCGTTGTCCCTCAGCATAAATGGTATCAAAGGCTAGCGAAGATTTTCCAGAACCTGAAAGTCCTGTCATAACAATTAATACCTCACGAGGTAAATCTAAATCAATGTTTTTAAGGTTATGCGTCCTAGCTCCTTTAATACTGATAGTATTCATTGATAAAAAATTTGATAATTTAAAACAGCTCGGTAATATACGACTTAACGAGACTTATGTCCAACCTGATTTTAGGCAATATTTATTTTAGAGAGTAAAAATGCACAATACCTTAGCTTATATTAAAAAAAGTGGTGATTTTCCCATGATAAAACGCCATCAACTAGAAATATTACAATTAAATTTAGGCTATTTATGTAACCTAAGTTGTACCCATTGCCATGTTAATGCCAGTCCTAAACGCACTGAATTAATGAATCGAGAAACAATAGATTTAATTTTTACTTTCGCCTTAAAATATAAAATTCATAGTTTTGATTTAACAGGGGGTGCGCCTGAAATGAATCCTGAGTTTCGTTATTTAATTGAACGAGCAACTCAAGAGGGGATTAAAATTATTGATCGCTGTAACCTGGTGATTTTAGAGGAGGAAGGTTATGAAGATTTAGCGTTATTTCTTGCTAAACATAAGGTTGAGTGTGTTGCCTCTTTACCGTGTTATTTAGAAGATAATGTTGATAAGCAACGGGGTAAAGGAACGTTTAATCAAAGTATTGCTGCTTTAAAACGTTTAAATGCCTTAGGCTATGGACAAGAAGAAAGCGGGCTAATTTTAAATTTAGTTTTTAATCCTCAAGGGGCAAATTTACCCCCACCACAACAGGAATTAGAAAAACAATATAAACTGCAATTGAAAAAACTGGGGATTGTTTTTAATCAACTTTTTGCAATCACTAATTTACCCATTCAGCGTTTTGGAAGTTTATTAATTAGTAAGGGGGAATTTAACCCTTATATGCAGTTATTAAAAGATAGTTATCAGGCAGAAAATTTAGCGCGTTTGATGTGTCTTAATACTTTGAGTATTGATTGGCAAGGGTTTGTTTATGATTGTGATTTTAATCAGATGTTAGACTTACCATTAGGTAGTAATCAGGGTGAAAAAATCCATATTAGTCAATTGAGGGATAATTTAGAGTCTCAACCAATTAATACGTTGGCACATTGTTATGGGTGTACCGCAGGACAAGGAAGTAGTTGCGGAGGGGCTTTAGAGTAATTTTGGTCCAACGAAGTCTGAATCACTACAAGCCAGATATACAAGGGAGAGTGACTAACTGTTCTTGAGTTTTTATCTATAAATTAGGTATAATTATTGAAAAGTATCTCTGTACATGACAAAAATGTAAATCGGAGTCCAAAACATGTTTTGGGCTTCAGTATTTAATTGGTTTATAAGTAATTTATTTTTCATAATATTTTTTGTCATGTACAAAGATTAATACTATAAATTAAGTCATAGTCACACATTATAATGGTGAGGAATTTTATACATGAAAGGAATTATTCTTGCAGGCGGAACGGGAACACGTTTGTACCCAATAACAAAAGGCGTATCCAAACAACTTGTCCCTTTATATGATAAGCCTATGCTTTATTATCCATTATCAGTCTTAATGTTAGCAGGGATTCGTGAGGTTTTAATTATTACCACCCCAGAAGACCAAGCAAGTTTTCAACGATTATTAGCCGATGGCTCTGAGCTAGGAATGCAATTTGAATATATCGTTCAACCGTCACCTGATGGATTAGCACAAGCCTTCCTTTTAGGTGAAAACTTCATTGCTGATGAGGATGTTTGTCTAATTTTAGGTGATAACATCTTTTATGGACATAATTTAACCCAATTACTTGAACAAGCCGTTATTAATGCAAAAGATGAGTGTAAGTCAACCGTATTTGGCTACCGTGTTGCGACTCCAGAAAATTACGGTGTTGCAGAGTTTGATAATATAGGCAATGTAATTAGCTTAGAAGAAAAACCTAAAAAACCTAAAAGTAACTATGCAGTAACAGGTCTTTATTTTTATCCTAACGATGTTATTAAAAAAGCCAAAAAAGTTAAACCTTCAGCACGGGGAGAACTTGAAATCACTTCAGTTAATCAAATGTATCTTGATGAACAACGTCTTAAGCTAGAAATAATGGGACGTGGAATGGCTTGGTTAGATACAGGAACGCATGAATGTCTTCTCGAAGCTTCTGTTTTTATTGAAACCATAGAAAAACGCCAGGGACTTAAAATAGCCTGTTTAGAAGAAATCGCCTATGAACAAGGTTATATTAATAAAGCACAATTATTAAAATTGGCAGAACCCTTGCTTAAAAACCAATATGGTCAATACTTATTAAGTATTGCAGAACAGGACGATAGATGAACTTTATACCCCAAGCAATTCCCGAAGTTATGTTGTGCCAACCTAAGATCCATGGTGATACTCGCGGCTATTTTATTGAAACTTTTAGACAAGATTTATTTGAACAAGCCTTAGGTTATTCGGTTAATTTTATTCAAGATAATGAATCTAAATCTTCTAAAGGCGTTTTACGTGGATTACATTTTCAATTGAATCCTTATGCACAATCAAAATTAGTTCGCGTTATTACGGGCGAAGTACTTGATATAGCCGTTGATATTCGCAAAGGAAGTCCAACCTTCGGTCAACATGTGAGTGCGTTACTCAGTGCAGAAAATAAACATCAATTATTTGTTCCCAGAGGTTTTGCACACGGCTTTGTTGTTCTCAGTGATACCGCTATTTTTGCTTATAAAGTAGATAATTATTATTCTCCTGAATGTGATCGCGGTCTTGCCTTTGATGATATAGCGATTAATATTGATTGGAAATTACCAAAAGACCAACTCATGCTTTCAGATAAAGATAAACAGCAATCAACTTTATCCGAAACTGATGAATTATTTTATTACCCTACTGATTATTACGCATAACTTATGACTTTAAAAAAAATTCTTGTGATTGGTGCAAACGGACAATTGGGACAATCCATTAAAGTGCTTCAATCAAATTATCAAGACTATCAAATAACCTTTATTAGCCGAAAACAATGTGATTTATCATTACCTGAATCAATTAATCACTTTTTTTCTAATCAACAATTTGAAGTGATTATTAACTGTGCGGCATATACCGCTGTTGATAGAGCTGAATCAGAAACCGAATTAGCAACCTTAATTAATGAATCTGCTGTTGAAATCTTGGCTAAAATCGCAAAGAAACAAAAAGCTATTTTTATTCATATTAGTACCGATTATGTTTTTAAGGGTGAAAATTTCAAACCTTATTTAGAAATAGATAGCGTCTGTCCTCAAGGTGTTTACGGGGAAACTAAATTAAAAGGTGAACAAGCACTTCAAGCCATTAACCCCTTGGGATTAATGATTCGCACTAGCTGGGTTTACTCAGAATATGGCAATAATTTTTTAAAAACCATGCTTAAATTAGGACGAGAACGTGATGAATTAAACGTTATTTTTGACCAAATTGGCACACCCACCTATGCTTCTGATTTGGCTAAAGCTATTTTAGATATTGTTTCAGCCCCTAGTTTAAAGCAACAACACCCAAATTTTAGATTGTTCCATTATAGTAATGAAGGCGTTTGTAGTTGGTATGATTTTGCAAAGGCTATTTTTGAATTAAGTGAGATAGATTGTCAACTTAATGCGATTGAAACCAAAGATTATCCCACTGCTGCTAAACGACCTCATTATAGTCTTTTAAATAAAACTAAAATTAAACAAACTTTTAATTTAAAGATTCCTTATTGGAGAGATTCTTTACAACAATGCTTAAACAAACTCAATAATTAAAACTATGACATCCTCTTATAATAAATGTATTTTAGTGACAGGCGGTGCAGGCTTTATAGGTTCTGCCGTTATTCGTGAACTGATTGATAATAGCCCCCATACCGTGATTAATGTTGATAAATTAACTTATGCGGGGAATTTAGACACCTTAAAATCAATTGACCAAAACCCACGCTATCATTTTGAACAAGTCGATATTTGTGATACGCCTGAAATTGAACGCGTTATCAATACTTATCAGCCTGATATTATTATGCACCTAGCGGCTGAAACCCATGTTGACCGTTCCATTGACGGGCCGGCTGAATTTATTCAAACTAATATTGTCGGCACATATACCTTGCTGGAACAAGCGCGTCATTATTGGTCTCAATTAAAAGCCAATAAAAAAGATAATTTTCGTTTTCATCACATTTCCACCGATGAAGTTTATGGCGATTTACCGCATCCTGATGAGCAAGAGGCAGGCGAAACTTTACCCTTATTTAAAGAAACCACAACTTACGCGCCAAGTTCGCCTTATTCAGCAGCCAAAGCAAGTTCCGATCATTTAGTAAGGGCTTGGCATAGAACTTATGGTTTACCTATTCTTATCACTAACTGTTCAAATAATTACGGAATTCATCAGTTTCCAGAAAAGTTAATTCCACTGATGATATTAAATGCCCTTGAAGGAAAGCCGCTTCCTGTTTATGGTAAAGGGCATCAAATTCGTGATTGGCTTTATGTTGACGATCATGCTCAAGCGTTAATCTTAGTGGCGATGAATGGAAAAGTGGGGGAAACCTATAATATTGGGGGACATAATGAAAAACAAAACATTGATGTGGTTAAAACCATCTGCCAATTATTAGAAGAACTTGCGCCTAATAAACCTGAAGGAATTGATGCGTATCAAGATTTAATTACTTATGTGACTGACCGCTCAGGTCATGATGTTCGTTATGCGATTGATGCGAGTAAAATTCAAAGAGAATTGGGTTGGACACCGACAGAAAGTTTTGAAACGGGAATTAGAAAAACGGTTCAATGGTATTTATCAGAAAAAACCAGCTAAAATAAGCTGTAGGGTGGGCTAAGACCACCCTACGGTAAATTTACCCTTCTTGGCGCACTAACAACATCTTTTTAATCTCTGCAATCGCCTTAGCAGGATTCAACCCTTTAGGACAAGTATCGGTACAATTCATAATCGTATGACAACGATAAAGTTTAAAAGGGTCTTCCAACTCATCTAAACGCTGTCCTGTATTTTCATCTCGACTATCAACCAACCACCGATAAGCTTGTAACAAAGTCGCAGGGCCTAAATAACGGTCGCTATTCCACCAATAACTAGGGCAACTGGTTGAACAACAAGCGCATAAAACACATTCATATAAGCCGTCTAGCTTTTTACGATCTTCTTTACTCTGTAACCGCTCATGATCTGAAGGGGCAGGCGTTTGGGTTTCTATCCACGGTTTAATTGAGCTATATTGTGCATAAAAATTAGTCATATCAGCGACTAAATCTTTAACAACATCCAAATGCGGCAACGGAAAAACCTTAATCGTTCCTTCATATTCATCAATCGCTTTGGTACAAACTAACGTATTTTTTCCATTAACATTCATTGCACAAGAACCACAAACCCCCTCACGACAAGAACGGCGAAAAGTTAATCCTGAATCAATTTCATTTTTAATTTTTAAAATCGCATCTAACACCATCGGCCCACAACGATCTAAATCAATTTCATAAGCATCTATACGGGGGTTTTCATCGGTGTCAGGATCCCAACGATAAACCTCAAAGCGCCTGATTTTAGTGGCCTCTTCAGAGGCTAGAAATTCCTTCCCTTTAATCAACCTAGAATTTTTAGGCAATACAAACTCAACCATTAATAAACCCTCGTTTTAGGTGGAATAGACTCAACATCATTTGTTAACGTGTGCATATGGACAGGTCGATAATCAATAGAAACATCATCCCCCTCTAACCAAACTAAGGTATGCTCCAACCAATTACTATCATCACGTTCAGGATAGTCTTCTCGTGAATGTCCACCTCTACTTTCTGTTCTATTAGCCGCACTTGCAATCGTTACCGTTGCCTGTGCCAATAAATTATCAAGCTCCAAGGTTTCAACCAAATCTGTATTCCAAATCAGTGATGAATCACTCACCTGCACGTTATTAAACAATTCTCGTACCATTTTTAACTCAGCAATCCCTTGTTGCAAAACCTCACCTGTTCTAAAAACTGAGGCATGAGTTTGCATGGTTTGCTGCATAGCTAAACGAATATCAGCGGTTTTTTGTGTTCCTTCTTGTGAATGACGAATGTTATCAAATCGGTTTAAGGCGATATCACAAGCATCTTCTTTCAAAGGTAAATGTGGCGTTCTTGGGACTATAATTTCTGCACAACGAATCGCAGCCGCTCGTCCAAAAACCACTAAATCTAATAATGAATTTGAACCCAAACGGTTTGCACCATGCACAGAAACACAAGCGGCCTCACCAATTGCCATTAAGCCAGGCACCACTGTTTCAGGATTACCTTCATCATCCAAAGTAACCACTTCGGCTTTGTAATTAGTCGGAATACCGCCCATGTTATAATGCACCGTAGGCAAAATAGGAATAGGATCTTTAGTCACATCAACGCCTGCAAAAATACGCGCTGTTTCTGAAATTCCAGGTAATCGCTCTTTGATAATTTCAGGATCTAAATGTTCGATATGTAAATACGCGTGATCTTTATTTTCACCGACCCCCCGTCCTTCTCGAATCTCCATCGTAATCGCACGACTCACCACATCACGTGAGGCTAAATCTTTTGCATTCGGTGCATAACGTTCCATAAAACGCTCCCCTTCAGAATTGGTTAAGTAACCGCCCTCGCCTCTTACACCTTCAGTAATTAAACAACCTGCACCATAAATACCTGTGGGATGAAATTGAATAAACTCCATATCTTGCAACGCTAATCCTGCTCGTAATACCATGGCATTACCATCACCTGTTACGGTATGCGCCGAAGTACAAGAGAAAAAACAACGCCCATAACCGCCCGTTGCTAAAACCGTCATATGCGCTCTGAATAAATGGAGTGTTCCATCATCTAAACACCAAGCAAGTACCCCTTTACACTCCCCATTTTCCATAATTAAATCTAATACAATGTACTCAACAAAAAACTCCGCTTTATGTTTTAACGATTGTTGATACAACGTATGTAAAATAGCATGACCTGTGACATCAGCCGCAGCACAAGTCCGTTGAGCAATACCCTCACCAAAATTCGTGGTCATTCCACCAAAGGCACGTTGATAAATTTTACCGTCTTCAGTACGTGAAAAAGGAACACCATATTGTTCTAACTCTAAAATAGCAGGAATTGCCTCACGACACATATATTCAATGGCATCTTGATCGCCCAACCAATCAGACCCCTTAACCGTATCATACATATGCCAACGCCAATCATCTTCGCCCGCATTACCCAACGCAGCACTAATTCCCCCTTGTGCGGCAACCGTATGACTACGCGTTGGAAAAACTTTAGAGATACAGGCCGTTTTTAAGCCTTTTTCTGCCATCCCTAAAGTCGCGCGTAAACCTGCACCACCTGCGCCAACAATAACGGTATCGTATTGATGTTCTATAATATTATAGCTTGCCATAAGGGCGTATTCCTCATTTTGTTGTGTAACATAACCCACAGAGGATGAATTGAGTCCACCCCCTGTAAAATTTATAGGGAAAAATCTGCTGGATTTAAATTTAATTCACGCGCAATATTAACCGCCATGATTTTTTCATCCGCATCAAAATCTCCATCAGCCGCTGCAATTGAAATAATCATTCGTAAGACCAACCGTGATGCCTCTTCATTCTTCTTTAATTTCCTTAAAGCTTCATAAGCTTTAGCATGACCAATATCTTTATCAAATTCAATTTGAGTTACAAATTCTTGGAAAGCCTTAATAACATCAGCTGTACCGTAAATAGATAACGCCTCATGACTTTCAATAAACTTGACCATTTTTTGTTTTTCAGACGAACTAATTTCGCCATCTGCCAAAGCAATTAATGCAGCCCCAGCCATTGCGGCATGAAGAAATTCTTTATTTTTAAATTTTAGTGCCTCAGTTTTTAACTCGGACATTTTTCCCTTAATATTATTAAGAAAATTATTAAAACTCATAGTAGATACCTGTTACAAACAATTGAATCGTTAAAATTAAAAATCATAGTCAATATGACTCAAGACTTATATTATATAGCACATAAAAATTGACATTCTAGCATTTTAAATTTCAACTCACTTCCTTATCTGATTTAAACACGCATTTTCTTAAAAATACCCCCTAAAAATGCTATCCTAAGCAATGCTGAAACCACACTAAAATCTAAAAAAATGTGTATTAACCCTGATTTAACGATCAATTTTTCCCCTATGTACCGCTTACAATGGGAAGAAGTGCAACAAAAAAATGTGATTTTATATCCAGAAGGGATGGTTGAATTAAATCAACCCTCGGCGGAAATTTTGAAATTGTGTGATGGCACACGTCAGCTAACACAAATTGTTGACGAATTAGAAGCTAAATTTCAAACCACCCATCTTGAAAAAGATGTGCTTAATTTCTTAGAGGATGCCTTAAAAAATGGCTGGATTCAACAAAACTAATATCACCCCGCCCCGTTGGTTATTGGCAGAACTTACTTATTCATGTCCACTACAATGTCCTTATTGTTCTAATCCTTTAGACTACAGTAAATATCCCCAAGAATTAACCACTGATGACTGGAAACGGGTTTTAACGCAAGCCCGAAAAATGGGTGCGGTTCAACTAGGCTTATCAGGGGGAGAACCACTGGTCAGGAAAGATTTAGAAGAAATTGTAAAACATGCCCGTGAACTAGGTTATTACACCAATTTAATTACCTCTGCTTATGGATTGGATGAAGCGCGAATTGTAGCTTTAAAAGAAGCGGGATTAGACCATATTCAAGTCAGTATTCAAGCGAGTAGTGAGAAACTTAGTGATTATTTAGCAGGCACAAAATCATTTGAACATAAAAAACAAGTGGCACATTTAGTCAAAAAACATGGCTACCCAATGGTATTATGCGTGGTTATTCATCGTGAAAATATTGCCGAAATGCCGCAAATTTTAGCAATGGCTGAAGAATTAGGCGCGGATTATTTAGAATTGGCCAACACACAATATTATGGCTGGGCGCACGCTAATCGTGATTTATTATTACCCACTAAAGAACAGTTTGAAAAAGCTGAAGCAATAGCCCAAGCCTTTAAGAAAAAGGTCGAAGGGAAAATGAAAATTTACTACGTTGTTCCTGATTTTCATGAAGACCGCCCTAAGGCATGTATGAATGGCTGGGGAACAACTTTTCTGACCATTGCACCTGATGGGGTTGCTCTACCCTGCCATTCTGCACGTGAATTACCCGAATTAGATTGCCCTAATGTTAATGAGGGGAGTATTGACGAAATTTGGCATGACTCGAAAGCCTTTAATTTTTTTAGGGGGACTGAATGGATGCAAGAACCCTGTCAAAGTTGTGATGAAAAATCCAAAGATTTTGGTGGTTGCCGTTGCCAAGCTTACTTACTTAAAGGAGATATGTATGCGACCGATCCTGTTTGTAGCAAATCGCCCGATCATCATTTAATTGAAGAGGCAATTAAAACTGCAAAAAAATCGCAAGAAGTTAATGAACAACCTTTAATTTTTCGTCATAGTAAAAATTCACGTGACTTTATTAAAAACTAAACACCTTAATAGGTTCTATAAGTGATAGTGTCATATGTCATAAATATTAATCAACAAGAAGATTCACAGTCAATCCTCTTGGTGTATAACGCTTCGATTATACAGCCTACCAAGAGCTATTGAAAATAAAATAATTCCCCCCAAATTAGCAGTTAAGATTCATTAACTAACTTAAAGGTTTATATCATGAGAATGGATAAATTAACCCATAAATTTCAACAAGCTTTAGCTGATGCCCAAAGTCTTGCCCTGGGTAAAGATCATCAATTTATAACACCAACCCATTTAATGCAGGCATTACTTCATCAAGAAGGGAGTGGTATTCGACCTTTATTAATGCAAATTGGGATCAATATTAATCAACTGCAAACAGGTTTAGACTCTGAATTAAAGCAAATTGCAACCGTTTCAGGTGTCGATGGCGATATACAAATCTCCACTGAATTAAACCGAATACTTAATTTAACTGACAAACTAGCACAACAAAATGGTGATAGTTTTATCTCCAGTGAATTATTTTTATTAGCCGCACTTGAAATAAGAGATCACTTACAAAATTTATTAAAAAAATCAGGACTCACTAAACCCATTTTAAACCATGCGATTAAAGCATTACGGGGCGATGAAAAAGTCAACAATGAAAATGCCGAAGACCAGCGTCAAGCCCTCTCTAAATATACCATTGATTTAACCGAACGTGCCGAACAAGGTAAATTAGATCCTGTCATTGGACGTGATGATGAAATTCGCCGTACTATTCAAGTTTTACAACGGCGTACCAAAAATAACCCAGTTTTAATTGGCGAACCCGGTGTAGGTAAAACGGCGATTGTCGAAGGATTAGCACAACGTATTATTAATGGTGAAGTGCCTGAAGGTTTAAAAAATAAACAGGTCTTGTCATTAGACATGGCCGCATTAATTGCAGGAGCAAAATTTCGGGGGGAATTTGAAGAACGTCTAAAAGCCGTTTTAAAAGAATTAGCTAAGGAAGAAGGACAAATCATCTTATTTATAGATGAACTCCATACAATGGTTGGCGCGGGCAAAGCTGAAGGCGCAATGGATGCAGGTAATATGTTAAAACCCGCCTTAGCTCGAGGTGAACTGCATTGTGTCGGCGCAACTACTTTAGATGAATATCGTCAATATTTAGAAAAAGATGCGGCATTAGAACGTCGTTTTCAAAAAGTATTAGTTGATGAGCCCAATGTTGAAGATACCATTGCTATTTTGCGCGGCTTAAAAGAACGTTATGAAGTTCATCATGGGGTTGATATTAGTGATCCTGCCATTGTTGCCGCCGCCGTTTTATCACATCGTTATATTTCTGACCGCCAAATGCCTGATAAAGCGATTGATTTGATTGATGAGGCCGGCAGTAAAATTCGGATGGAAATTGATTCTAAACCCGAAAGCATGGATAAACTGGAACGACGTTTAATTCAATTAAAAATTGAGCAAGTGGCCTTAAAAAATGAAAAAGATGCCAGTTCTAAAAAACGTCTTCATGATTTAGAAACCGAAATTTTAGCCTTAGAAAAAGAATTTGCTGATTTGGAAGAAATTTGGACTGCTGAAAAATTAATGCTGGAGGGTTCAACCTCAATTAAGGAAAAACTAGAGCAAGCACGATTAGAATTAGAAGTTGCTAGTCGTAGTAATGATTTAAGTAAAATGTCTGAATTACAGTATGGGGTTATTCCTAAATTAGAAAAAGAATTAACGGTTGCCAATGACTTAGAACGACAGCCAATGCAACTATTGCGTAATAAAGTCACCGAAGATGAAATTGCCGAAGTGGTTTCAAAATGGACAGGTATTCCAGTCTCTAAAATGCTGGAAGGGGAAAAAGACAAGTTATTACGCATGGAAACAGAATTAGTTCTGCGTGTTGTCGGTCAAGATGAAGCTTTAACTTCCGTCAGTCATGCGATACGCCGTTCACGATCAGGACTTTCAGAGCCTAACCGACCTATTGGTTCATTTTTATTTTTAGGGCCTACAGGGGTGGGTAAAACCGAACTTTGTAAAGCCCTAGCAAATTTTTTATTTGATTCAGAAGATTCTATTGTCCGTATTGATATGTCTGAATTTATGGAAAAACATTCAGTTGCACGATTAATTGGCGCACCTCCAGGTTATGTAGGCTATGAAGAAGGGGGATATTTAACCGAAGCGGTTCGCCGAAAACCTTATTCAATCGTATTATTAGATGAAATTGAAAAAGCGCACGCTGATGTTTTTAATGTTTTATTACAAGTTTTAGATGATGGGCGATTAACCGACGGACAGGGACGTACCGTTGATTTTAGTCATACCGTCATTATTATGACTTCTAATTTAGGCTCAGAACGAATACAAGAATTAGCAGGTGAAAATAATTATGCCGCAATGAAAGCGGCCGTCATGGAAGTGGTTGAATGGAAATTTAAACCTGAGTTTATTAACCGCATTGATGAAACTGTTGTATTTCATCCATTAGAAAAAGCACATATTAGAGCTATTTGTAAATTGCAAATTCAATCGTTACGAAAAAGATTATTAGCTAAAGAAATAGATATTGAGTTATCAGATGCCGCTTTAGATAGCTTAGGCGAAGCGGGTTTTGATCCTGTCTACGGGGCAAGACCTTTAAAACGTGCTATTCAACAACAATTAGAAAATCCACTCGCTGAAAAGTTATTAGCAGGGGCGTTTTTATCAGGAAGCTGTATATACGTTAATTTAGACAACAATCAATTGCGCTTTTCACACAAATAACAATCAATAAAAGCGTCCTCTTTAAGAAGACGCTTTACCCTTTAATTAAGCTGTGAAATTTGTAATTCTGATAAACCTGTGACATCACTAATAACGGCAAAATCAATATTTGCCCTCCGCATTTTTTTAGCAATTATTAACCCTTCTTCTTCCCTACCTTCTTCCCTACCTTCTTCTCGACCCTTCTTTTCACCATCAATCAAACCAGAATTATACAAACGCTCAGTTATTTCAGTATAATTCTCCCAAAATTCTTCTTGATCTTGAAGATAAGTGTATTCATCATTGCTTAATTTTTCTTGAGTAATTCGGTTGATAATCTCTACAAATATTTCATCTCGTTGATATTCCTTAAAATCTTTTTCTTCATTTTGTTTGTTTTTAGTTTTTTCAGCAAACTGAAACCACCGGACATATTTTTCGAGTCGCTTATTTTTAACAATATTTTTTTGAAAAAGAAAAATTAACTTATTGTTAGCTAAAAAACTAATCCCTTTTGTATCATTTTTTAAAATAGCTAAAATTCTTTGTTGCTCGGTTATTATTTTCGTTAACTCAGGGTTTTCCCAAAGCTTTTTATCTTTAATAAATTTAACCGTCACCTCAGGACTTAAGGCATAGCTAATATAGTTTTCATCAAAACCGAGTGTATCATCAACCATCCAAATAATTGTTAAAACAGGTTCGACATAATGATAATCTTTCGTTTTCTTAATCTTTTTACTGGTTTTATCAAGGGCTAATTGTTTTACGGGTAACGTTTCAAGTTGCAACGAAGAATTTAAAGCATGATAAAGATGAAATCTTTTAATCACATCCATTTTATACCATTGCTGCATATCAATAATGATATAAGCCCCATTAATTTTACAACGAAAATCAAACTCAACAACCGAGGCATCATCCGTAATGCGGTGCTTTTCTTTAAGAATTTCTATTTCTTCAATAGTGACCTCTAAAAAATCCTCTAAAAACCGCTTAGAAATCGCCTTATTAGAAAAGACCTTCTTAAAAAAACGGTCATAATTTAAAGGGGCTAGATACATACTAAACTAAAGCCTCTAGCGTATCCCATCGCTGATAAGCGGACTCTAATTTTTTTTCTGTTTGTTGTAACTCATCCAAAATATTAGCCGTTATCTCTTTAGTTTGTTGATAAAAATCAACCGCATTAATTTTTTTATTAATCGCTTGCTGTTGTATTTCTAGTTCATCAATTAATTCAGGTAAACTCTCTAACTCTTGCTGTTGTTTATAAGTTATTTTTTTATTTTTAAGGGGGCTGTCTTTTGAATTTTTAGCATTCTCCTTTATTTTTTTCTGTGATTGTTGGTTTTTTCTTTGCTGCTGCTGATGAATAAACCAATCGCTATACCCTCCAATAAACTCATCAACCTCACCTTGTCCATCAAAAACTAAAACACTCGTAACCACATTATCCAAAAAAGCCCGATCATGACTCACTAATAATAATGTCCCTGTAAAATCAACTAACTTAGCTTCCAGCAATTCTAAAGTTTCTAAATCTAAATCATTGGTCGGTTCATCCATAATAATAAGATTAGCAGAACGTGTGAATAATTTAGCCAGTAATAATCTATTTTTTTCCCCGCCCGATAAACTCTTAACAGGTGACCTAGCTCTTGCAGGACTAAATAAAAAATCAGCTAAATAAGACATTACATGGCGTTTATTTCCTGCAATTTCTATAAAATCACTGCCTTCGGCAACAGAATCTGCAACGGTTTCCTCAGGGTCTAATTGTTCTCTTAATTGGTCAAAATAGGCAATTTCTAATTTTGTTCCTTGAGAAACTGAACCGCTTGTAGGCTCTAATTGCTTTAATAATAATTTTAGGAAAGTAGATTTTCCACTCCCATTTCCACCAATTAAACCAATTTTATCCCCTCGCTGTATTAAGGTAGAAAAATCATTGATAATAACTTTATCCGTATATTGAAAACTCAGGTTTTTAACCTCAATTACCTTTTTTCCTGAACTATCAGATGCGCCTAAAGTTAATTTACTCGTGCCTTGTTTATTACGACGCTCAGAACGTTCACGGCGTAATTGCTCTAAAGCTCTAACGCGTCCTTCGTTACGTGTCCGTCTAGCTTTAATTCCCTGGCGAATCCAAACTTCTTCTTGGGCTAATTTTTTATCAAACTCTGCATTTTGATTGACTTCATCTTCTAAAGCCGCTGCTTTTCTGCGTAAATAATCACTATAACTCCCCTGCCATGAAACCAGTTGCCCACGATCTAAATCAACAATCCGAGTCGCTAGTTTTTGTAAAAAAGAACGATCATGAGTAACAAATAACACCGCGCCTTTAAAATTACTGACTTGTTCTTCTAACCAACGAATGCTTTCAAAATCCAAGTGATTAGTTGGCTCATCTAATAACAAAACATCAGGTTCAATCACTAAGGCTTGCGCTAAAGCAACCCGACGCTTCCAACCACCTGATAAACTACTCACTTTAACTTCGGCAGGTAAATTAAGTTTACTTAAGGTACTCTCTACCCGTTGCTGAAAATGCCAACCATTATGGGTTTCCAATTTATGCTGCAAATCCCCCAGTTCATTTAAAGCTTTTTCATCATTAGCATCCAGTGTCATAGATAAATGATGATAACGACTAATCCAATGCCCTAAATCACCTAAACCATCAGCAACCGCATCATAAATACTCAAATCCCCTGTTAATTCAGGGGCTTGTTCCAACCAAGATAATTTTAATGTGGGCTGCCGCCAAATATCACCCTCATCTGCAGCGATACTGCCTGCGATAATTTTCATTAAGGTGGACTTACCTTCACCATTGCGTCCTAAAAGCCCGACTCTCTCCCCTGCATCCAGTTGAAAATTAGCGTGATCTAATAAAGCATGCATTCCATAGGCAATGGAGACATTTGAAAGTTGTAATAAAGGCATTATAATTTTTTCTGTTGTAAATAACGGCGCAACAAATCAAAACCCAGCATTGCTGCCCGATTTTGTTTATTCTTTTGTGATCCGTTTAGGGTTTGAATTTGTTGATAAATCCCTTGCGGTGTTTGCAAAGTATTATATAAAAGGTGTGGATGATTGTTATTGCTTAAAGCATTACGCTCATCATGAAGTTGTACTAAAGCAAAGTCTGCTCCACTTTGTTGTTGTAGTTTTTTAGCTAATTGCTGTGCTACCGTAGATAAATCTATTTCTGTTTCAAGTTGCCATTGTTGTTTTAATGTTTCAAAATGGGTATAAAAAGATGAACTTAATAACCAAGTATGTCCTACACATTTAGCCGCAAATAAACCCTGACTTACAGATTCAATAGCAGACAATGTCTGTTTATTTTTTTCTAATGCCGTTGAAACAACATCAACTAAGCTATCGGCGTTATTTTCTAAGTTACCAACGGCAAAAACTCTATCACCCATTTTATCAGTAATTTTTTGAATTAACGCACTTTTATCATCAGCAGTCACTTCTTTATTAAATAATAATTTAACTTGAACTTCATCGCTCGTTGCTCTAAAGCCTATCTTCACGAAATTAGGTAAATTTAGCGTATTTAAAATAACTTGTAACTCAGATTCTCCGATACCAAAGGTTTTAATGGTAATCAATGGTTGAGGCTTTAAAGAAAAACATGTCATCAAACTAGCTTTTATTTTTGCATTAAATAAATGCCGCATTTCATAAGGAACCCCCGGTAAAAAAATAAATAAGCACCGTTGAAATTTAAAACTAAAAGCAGGGGCTGTTCCCCATAAATTATCTATTTGAGTTGCCCCTTGTGGAAAAAAAGCTTGCTGTCGATTCACCTCAGCCATAACTTTTCCACGCTTTTGAAAAAAACGCTGAATATTTTTTAAAGCAGTTTCATCAAAATATAAAGGCGCGTCAAAGGCAACAGCAACCGCTTCACGGGTTAAGTCATCGGTCGTAGGGCCTAAACCGCCTGTGCAAAGACAACAATCAGAACGGCTGGCAATTTCTTTTAACAATTTGACAAGTGCATCTAACTGATCCCCGACAGCCGTATGACGAGACACTTTAAACCCCATCTCAATCAGTTGTGAAGATAACCAAGCAGCATTAGTATCCGCAATTTGCCCTGTAATAACTTCCTCACCTTGTGAAAAAATTTCAACTGTTGGGTTTATAAAGGTTATTTTGTCCACGAATGATACTATTTATGATAAAGCCATTCATTATCCTGTATTAAGTATAAAAAGAGCAACTAAGTTTACAATAATTAACTTAAATGTTAAGTTTAAACCTTTACGCTTTAACGCTACAATATTCAGTATTTTAAAAGGTTCTAGTTAATGAGAAAGTCTGTGATAAATAGCAATAAACGTAATCAACCTTCTTTAAATAGTGCCCTGCCACTTGATGAATGTTTGGCAAAAACCTTTAAAAATGAGCAAGGATTAAAACAAGCTGGACGAAATATCACCGAACATTGCCAGATTGTCGGTGAAGTTGCTAAAGAATTAATGGCACGAATGTCCTCATGGTTACGTGATGATTTATTTCCTGATGGTTCAGAATTAATTGCCGCTTGTCATGATTTGGGTAAAGTGAGTCCGACTTTTCAGGAGAAAATTTATCGGGGAACAGAAGATTATCAACGAAATTCAAAACCCGAATTAGAAACAGCGAACCCTGATTTGGAAAAAACATGGGGCGGTCATGCAGGCGTTAGTCAAGCCACCGTAGACCATTTAAAAGTCGGTAAATATATTCCGCAAATTTTAGGGCAGCATCATGGTTATTCTCCCACATTAAGAAATTTAGCCAATGATGACGTTTTTGGGGGTAAAGACTGGCAACAACAACGAGAATCCTTAATAGCTGAATTAAAAAAACGATTAGATAGCGCCTTCCCAAAAATTACTAGCCCTTTACAATCACGTGTTTTAGCAGGTTTAACCACCGTTTCAGATTGGATAGGTTCAAGTGAGCGTTTTAATAATCCTAAAGAAAATTGGCAACCTTTTATTAAGCAATCATTGGATGAAGCAGGTTTTACTAAACCTCAATTTGTAACTGATTTAAGTTTTCAGCAGATTTTTGGCTTTCCAGCGCGTGAAATTCAGAAAACACTCATTGAAAATAGCAACCAAGAAGGCGTTTATGTCTTAGAAGCTCCGATGGGGATTGGTAAAACAGAAGCCGCTTTATATACCGCCTATCAACTCATGGCAACGAGGCAAGCGACAGGACTTTATTTTGCGCTGCCCACACAATTAACCTCTAACAAAATTTATCAACGAATGAATGATTTTTTAGACTCTATTTTATCGCCTGAATGTCCACACCGTGAAGCCATGTTATTACATGGAAGTGCATGGTTACAACGTACTGAATTAAACGTTGAGGGAAATCCAAATGGCTCATGGTTTCAATCGGGTAAACGGGGTATTCTAGCTCCTTTTGCGGTTGGTACGATTGACCAAGCCTTAATGGCAGTAATGAATGTCAAACATGGTTTTGTGAGAACCTTTGGGCTTGCAGGTAAAGTGGTTATTTTAGATGAAGTTCATAGTTATGATACTTATACAGGCACAATTTTAGATAAATTAGTTCAAGCCTTGCGTGAATTGCATTGTACGGTGATTATTTTAACAGCCACTTTAACCACTGAAAGACGACAGCAGTTAATGGGTCAAAAAGTAATAACAAAACATTATCCTTTAGTTTCCGTTTCGCCTAATCAAGGTAATTTACAAGAACTCGCAGTTTCAATAGCAGATAATTCAAACGTTACCCTTCATATTTGCCAGCAAGATGAGTGTGCAATTGATGAAGCCTTAAAACGCGCCGAAGCAGGTCAACAAGTATTATGGATAGAAAATACGGTTGCCGAAGCACAAGCCATTTATCGACAATTATCCTGTATTGATGTTGATATTGAATACGGTTTACTGCATTCACGGTTTTTAAAATGTGATAGAGACGTTAATGAAGAAAAATGGGTTAATTTATATGGTAAAGACAACCCAGAGGCACGAAAGAAAACAGGTCGGATTTTAGTCGGCACACAAGTTTTAGAGCAATCTTTAGATATTGATGCAGATTTTTTAATCACGCGATTTTGTCCAACCGATATGTTATTGCAACGTATTGGACGTTTATGGCGACATGAAAATAGTCTTCGTCCTGATAATGCAAAACAGGAAGCATGGTTACTAGCCCCTGAACTTAAATCGGCTATTGATGATGTGAAAATGCAATTTGGAAAAACAGCCAAAGTTTACAGTCCTTATGTTTTATGTCGGAGTTTAGAAGTTTGGCATAATTTAGAAGTTATCACATTACCGCATCAAATTCGTGACTTAATTGAAGCCACTTATTGCCAACGTAATGAAACAGAAATCATGAGGGAATATCAACAACAGCTTAAAAAACAATGTGAAAAATTAGCAAGTTTAGCGTTAGTAGGATTATCTAAAGCAGGTAAAACATTACCTGAATCAAAAGCAGAAACTCGTTATAGTGAGCAAGAGAGCGTACAAGTGTTGCTTATTAAAAAATATCAACAAATTGATGACAATAAGGCACAAATAACCTTATTAAATAATAAAACGATTGACTTACCTAAAAACATTAAATTTTATGATAAATCACAATGGCGAAAATTAGCGGCATTATTGCTACAAAATACGGTACAAGTCGCAGATTATCTTGCGCCTGAAAAAATAACAATTCAAAAATTAGATTGGCTTAAAAATTATTTTTATTTAGGCAATCCAGAATTAGGAGAAAGTTTATTGCGAGTAGCCATTGTTGATGAGAGTGATGAAATAAAAAGCCTTATGGGGGGTGCAAGTTTAGACAGCTATCAACTTAGTTATAATGATAAGCTTGGCTATCAAAGTAAAAAATAATTGAATGGTGTAGGGTGGATTCATGGAAGTAATTTACCCGATTTTTCTATCTCTTCCTCATGGCCGTGAGAGTGCTTAACGTACAGGATAATTTAATGAAAGAAAACAAATTTAACTTAATTGATGAACCTTGGATTCCTATTGTCAATAGTGGCAAAGTGAGTTTAAAGCAGGTTTTCACAGAAGCCAGTTATAAAACATTAGGGGGTAATCCTATTCAAAAAATAGCGATAACAAAGCTATTACTTGCTATTGCTCAAGCAGCTTGTACTCCAGAAGATGCAGAAGACTGGGAGGCGTTAGAAGCGGAAGGATTAGCCGATGAATGCTTAAATTACTTAGAAAAATGGCATGACCGATTTTATTTATACGGCGAAAAACCTTTTTTACAAATGCCTGCTATTTCAGTCGCTAAAGAACAAACTATCGGTGCAGTATTACCTGAAATAGCCACAGGTAATACCACTATTTTCAATGCTATTCAGCTTGAAAAAATATTAAATGATGCCGATAAAGCCTTATTAATTCTCACCTTAATGGGCTTTGCTTTATCAGGTAAAAAAACCGACAACACCGTGGTTTTATCAGTAGGTTATAAAGGCAAAACAAAACCTAATGGCAAACCAACAACAGGAAAATCAGGGACTTCACTTGGTTTTATGGGCTTTTTACATAGCTTTTTATTAACTGAAACCTTACAACAAACACTTTGGCTTAATCTTTTCACCCAAGAACAAATTAAAGATTTAACGATTTACCCACAAGGAATAGGTACACCACCGTGGGAAGCGATGCCAGAAGGTGAAGACTGTCCTCAAGCACAGCAACTCAAGCAAAGTTTAATGGGGCGATTAATTCCTGTTTCTCGTTTTTGTCTTTTAAGTGATAAAGGTCTGCATTATTCAGAAGGCATTGCCCATCTTGATTATAAATCAGGTATTGTTGACCCCAGTGTTGCCGTTAATTTTGATAAAAAAGATGCCAAAATAATATGGGTTGACCCTGAACGTAAACCGTGGCGATTTTTAACCGCGTTATTAGGTTTTATGGAAGCCAATAGTGGCGGATTTAATTGTTCTTATCTGAGTTTAAATTTTTTACGCGCCCGTAATCAAAATATTACATTGGGACTTTGGTCAGGGGGCTTGCGTGTAAGTAGTAATGCAGGGGAACAATACTGTTCAGGCTCTGATGACTTTGTTGAATCCACTGTTTTAATGCCGTCTGATGATTTAGGAGAAACTTGGTATGCTCAACTTAAATTAGAAATGGCAGAACTCGATAAATTAGCAAAAATAGTTTATAGCTCGACTTTAAATTACTTTAAATCTCAAAATTCAGAAGGAAAAAATCAAGCCGCATTAGCCAGTAACTTATTTTGGCAGTTAGCTGAAAGACAATTTCAAAATTTACTTGATGCCTGTGGAGATATTAAAAAAACTAATCAATTACGCAAAATATATGTCCTTTATATTAATCAGGCTTATGAACACTATTGCCCAAAAGAAACAGCGAGACAAATTGACGCATGGGCAAAAAACCGTCCTAATTTAAGTAAATATTTGAAAAATACTATGCAATCTAAAGAGGCTAAAACATGAGTGAACTCCTTAAAAAAACCAGTCGCGAACTCGCATTTACACAATTTATTATTGAATGTTTAAAAAATAATGGTAGTGCAGCCGCTTTACGCCGTGCAGACAATTCAAAAACAGAATATCAAAGTTGGGATATTCTCGTGGGGTTTAATATTGATTTAGATAAACCGTGGGAACGCCTACCCTTTGCAACCATTGCCGCCGCTATGTCAAAAGCAAAAATAGAACACAATGGCTCATTAAAAATAGGTCAAGCGATTGCACGTTGTTATGATGACGGCAAAGAAAGTGACCAAGCTAAAGCCAAGCTACGACGTTTATTAGCCTGTGACTCAGTTGAAGAGGCTTGTCGGGTTTTACGTCCCCTATTTAGTTTGATAAATAACAAAGTTACTGCCCCTTTAGACTTTGCACAATTATTAAATGATTTACGCTGGTTTAACAACAATCACCAAAAAATTAAATCACAATGGGCGCAAGATTTTTATTGCTACCAAGGAAAAGGAGAACAAACATGATGATAGCCAGTGCATTACATCTTAACCGCCGTGATGTGAAAATTTTGAAAATCACCGATGAATATTCTTTACATCGCGTAGTTTATAATTTATTTGAAGATATTAGAACGCCAGAACAAAAACAAACAGGGACATCAAACGGTCTTTTATATGCCGATAAAGGGGGTGATGAAAACCATCGTAAAATCTTAATTCTTGCAAATCGTAATCCGATTGTGCCAGAACAAGGCGAACTCTCCAGCAAAAAAATTGCCCCTAATTTTCTAGATTATAAACAATATCGGTTTGAAGTCGTTATAAACCCTTGCCAACGTAACAATAAAAGTCGAAAAATTGTTCCCATAAAAGGGCGCGAAGCCATTGCAGAATGGTTTGTTGAAAAATCAGAAACAAGCTGGGGTTTTAGCGTCAACTCGCAAAATATCGAAGTCACCAATAATCACGTTAAATCTTTTGATAAAAAAGGACATCAAGTTACCCAAGGTTATGCAACGGTGATGGGCATACTAGAAGTAACCAACAAAGAAAAATTTATACAGAGTTTTCAACAAGGCATCGGACGTGGACGAGCTTTTGGTTGTGGATTATTGCAAATCGTGCCTTTATAACCCTTGTAATTTTTATATTTATATTTATATTTAGGAAAAACAAATGAAGACCAATCCATTTCAAAATACAATCATCGAATTTCATATTTTACAATCGTTTCCAGTGAGTTGTTTAAATCGTGATGATGTTGGCAGTCCAAAATCTGCTATCGTTGGTGGTGTAGAACGTGCAAGAGTCAGTTCACAATGTTGGAAGCGGCAAGTGCGTTTGGCATTGCAAGACTTAGGGATTAATCTAGGTATTCGCACTAAGCGTATTACAAAATTAATAGTTGAAGCCTGTCATCAAAAACTAACTGCAAATAATGTAGAGCTAACCGATGAGTTAAACGAGAATATTAAAATATTAAGTGAGCATGTTTCTAAAATTTTGGATGATAAATCCTCAAATGATAAAAAAACCGAAGAATACAAAGCCTCTACTTTACTTTTTTTAAGTCATTCCGATGCAGGTAGAATTGCAGAAGCGATGAGTCCTTTTAATTTTTCTTTAATTGAATTGGATGACAAAATAAAAGTCCTTTCAGAGGATTTAAAAACCGCCAAGAAAGAAAAAGATAAGGAATTAACGCTATCGCTTCAAAACGAAAAAAAGAAATTTGAGCAACTTAAAAGCATTACGGCTTTATTAAATGAATTTAATGGATTTCATGATGGGTTAGATATTGCATTATTTGGGCGCATGGTTGCCAATGCGCCTACAATGAATATAGAAGCGGCGAGTTCTTTTTCTCATGCGATTTCAACCCATAAATCCACCTCAGAAGTTGAATTTTTTACCGCGCTTGAAGACAATCCAGAAGAAGGGGCAACAGGTTCTGCACACATGGGCAGTTTGGAATTTAATTCGGCAACCTATTATCGTTATATTAGTTTAAATTTAGGGCAGTTATATGATTCATTAGCAGGTGAAAATTTAGCCGATGCGGTTGAAGCCTTTACTAAAGCCTTATTTATTGCCGTACCTAGTGCGAGACAAACCACGCAATCAGCGGCTTCTCCGTGGGAATATGCGAAAGTTTATGTTCGCAAAGGGCAACGTTTACAAGTGCCGTTTGAACAAGCGGTTAAGGCAAAACAAGGCACGGGCTATTTACAACCTAGCATTGAAATACTTAATAACTATCTAGCTAAAAAAGAAAAATTAGCAGGTTCATTATTTGGTAAATTGAACGATTATACCTTTGGCGAAGATGAAACCTATAATATTGATGCTTTAATTTCAGATTTAAAAAGCCATGCTGAGGAATAACCATGAGTTCACGTTATCTATTACTGTGGTTAGAAGCCCCCTTGCAATCGTGGGGGCATGATTCGAAATTCGGTCGTCGTGATACGCTTAATTTTCCGACTAAATCGGGAGTAATGGGCTTGGTGTGTTGTGCATTAGGGGCAGGCGGTGAGCAAAAAAAATTATTAGCAGAATTTTCAACGCTTTCACAAACGGTTATTGCTTATAATCGCACTAAAAAAACAGGTGAAAAGATTGACCGCGAACCGTTATTGCGTGATTTTCACATGGTCGGTTCAGGTTATGATGACAAAGACCCTTGGCAAAGTCTATTGATACCCAAAACAGCTCAAGGTAAAAAAGCAGTGGGCGGGGGTGCAAAGCTCACTTATCGCTATTACCTACAAGATGCTTATTTTGCTGTCGTGTTAGAAGCTCCTAAAGATAAAGCCGAAATTATTGCAGCAGCCTTAAAAAATCCCGTTTGGGATTTGTATTTAGGGCGTAAAGCCTGTGTTCCCACTGATTTTATTTGTCGTGAGTGTTTTGACAGTGAAGAGGATGCGATAATTGCCGCGCAAGTGCTTGCATCTGAAAAAAAATTATTGGAGGATTTTCGGGTTTTAGACGGTGAGCAGGACGGTGATGAGGTTTTTAGCTTAACGGATGTCCCCGTGTGTTTTGGTGAGCATAAAATTTATCGTGACCGTAGGGTAACTGTGATTAATGCTCGATAGAGAATAAAAGCTGTTGATCGCTCTTTAACAATTTAAATTTTTCCCCACGCAGGTGGGGGTGTTTTAATTTAATCTTTATGGAAAATAATAATGAGTGAAGAACCCGATATAACGCGATTAATTATTAAGGTCACACGCGACACATTACCGCAAATAAAAGATAAATATCCTTTTATCTACTTAGAGCGTGGTCGGCTAGAAATTGATGATAGCTCAGTAAAGTGGATTGATTGCGATGGAAATGTAGTTAGGCTTCCTATTGCAACCCTTAATTGTCTGCTTTTAGGACCTGGAACAACGGTTACTCACGAAGCGGTTAAAGTGATGGCGGTTGCAAATTGCAGTTTATGCTGGGTCGGTGAAGATAGCCTATTTTTTTATGCGGCAGGTCAGTCACCAACCTCAAATACGCGCAATCTTAAAAAACAAATGTTATTAGCAACAGATAAGAAAAAATCGGTTGAAGTGGCTAGAAGGATGTTTGCACGGCGTTTTCCAACCGCTGATTTAAAAGGGAAAACAGTACAAGAAATGCAAGGGATGGAAGGTTTTAGAGTTCGTGAAAGTTATGAGCAAAAAGCCAAGGATTATGGCGTAGGCTGGAAAGGTAGAAAATATACGCCTGGAAAATTTGAAATGGGGAGCATAACCAATCAGGTTTTAACCTCAAGTAATGCGGCTTTATATGCCATTATTAGTTCTGCCGTACATAGTTTAGGTTATTCGCCTCATATAGGTTTTATTCATTCTGGGAGTCCATTACCCTTTGTTTATGATTTAGCGGATTTATATAAAGAAACCTTGTGTATAGATTTAGCATTTTCACTCACATTAGACATGGCGGGGGATTATAATAGGCATCGGGTCGCCAATGAGTTTCGTAAACGTGCCATTGAGACGGATTTATTAGTGAATATAAGCAAAGATATAGAAGAAATGTTAGTTGGAGTTAGATAATGTTAATTGTTATTGCAAATGATCTGCCGCCTGCGGTCAGAGGACGAATGAAACTATGGTTTGTTGAACCTCGGCCTAATATTTTTATATCAGGACTTAAAGATAATACGGCAAGAAAAGTGATAGAGTATTTATTTCAATATTGTCCGCCTGAAAGTGGATTAATGATTTTTAGAAAAATATCAAAAGCTCCGGGTTATGAAATCTTAGGATTAGGTGATACAAGGCGTGACTTAATAGAGCTATCGGGGTTACAATTAGTTGTTGAAAAAGTCTTAGCAATTTAGCTAAGTCATTGATTCATTAAAGTGTCTTCCCCACGTCCGTGGGGGTGTTTCTAATATCATTCTCATTACTACCACTATCATCACGTCTTCCCCACGTCCGTGGGGGTGTTTCTGTTCCACCCTCACTGGGCGAACTAGTTGCATTGTCTTCCCCACGTCCGTGGGGGTGTTTCTTTTAGTGGAGTCATAATCAACACCCTCGTAGTGTCTTCCCCACGTCCGTGGGGGTGTTTCTGGGGTACTGAAAGTAACGCATTCGGACGACTCGTCTTCCCCACGTCCGTGGG
>DAOUTG010000023.1 GCA_030626845.1 Methylococcaceae bacterium | reverse complement strand
TGGTCGGGGTAGAGAGATTCGAACTCCCGACATCCTGCTCCCAAAGCAGGCGCGCTACCAAACTGCGCTATACCCCGATTTTATGACTCTTCTAAGCGACTTATCGTAAGCCGTTTCCTTTCAGTACCTGAAAGAGCTGATAATAATAACGATAAATTTTGCTTAGGTCAAACTTTTTTTAAATTATTTTTTTAACATAATATATAATATCTCTAAAAATATAATGATAGGTAAATCAAAAATTCATGGAATTTAGTTTAAAAAATACAGACGGTCATGCTCGCCGAGGTCAGCTAACATTTGCAAGAGGGGTTATTGAAACCCCTATTTTTATGCCTGTTGGTACTTATGGAACGGTTAAATCCTTAACCCCAGAAGAACTAACAGGCATAGGTTCTCAGATTATTCTAGGCAATACTTTTCATCTCATGTTACGTCCGGGTGTTGAGGTAATAAAAGCACATGGGGATTTGCATGACTTTATGCACTGGGATAAACCTATTCTTACCGATTCAGGCGGCTTTCAAGTTTTTAGTTTAGGCGCATTACGAAAAATTAGCGAAGCAGGTGTTACTTTTAAATCCCCTATCAACGGCTCTTCTATTTTTATGGGGCCTGAAGAATCTATGCAAGTTCAGCGTGATTTAGGCTCAGATATTGTGATGATTTTTGATGAATGTACGCCCTATCCTGCTACATTTCAAGAAGCGGCAGATTCAATGCGATTATCATTACGCTGGGCGCAACGCAGTAAAAAAGCGCATGGAGATAATCCTTCTGCTCTATTTGGAATTGTTCAGGGGGGAATGGTTGATAACTTACGTCAAGAATCCATTGAAGGTTTAATAGATATAGGCTTTGATGGGTATGCTATTGGTGGACTTTCTGTGGGTGAACCTAAAAAAGAAATGATGGCTACCTTAGATAATTTACATGCCAAAATGCCTATAAATAAGCCACGTTATTTAATGGGCGTTGGTACACCAGAGGATCTAGTTGAGGCCGTTAGACGCGGAATTGACCTATTTGATTGCGTAATGCCAACCCGTAATGCGCGTAATGGTCACCTTTTTACTTCAACAGGCGTTATTAAAATTCGTAATAAACAATATCAACTTGATACGCGTCCGCTAGATGAGTCCTGTGGTTGCTATACTTGTCAAAATTATTCACGCGCTTATTTAAAACATTTGGATAAATGTCGTGAAATGCTAGGATCACGATTAAATACGATTCACAATCTTTATTATTATTTGAATTTAATGCAAGGCTTACGTGATGCGATTGCAGCCCAAAATTTAGAAGCATTTGTAGGTAAATTTTATCAACAACGAGAAAAATCTGTGCCAATTGTGGCATAATGAACGGTTTTATTGATAATTTATCAATAAGTTATAAATCTTATAAGAATAATTAAGGAGAGTCATGAGTTTTTTTATTTCGGATGCAATGGCAGAAGCCGCAGCCCCTGCAAGTCAACCTGGTATTGAAGGAATGTTATTTCCTTTAGCAATTTTAGCATTCTTTTATTTTATGTTTATTCGTCCTCAGTCAAAAAAGACGAAAGAACAAAAATCCATGCTCGAGGCTTTAAAAAAAGGCACTGAAGTTGTAACCAGTGGCGGTATTTTAGGTAAAGTGGCTGAGGTTGATGAGAATTTTGTCAAGCTTGAAATTGCTGATAATAACTTCATTCAAGTACAGCGTCATGCTATCGCTAACATGATGCCTAAAGGAACGTATAAAGCGATGAGTAAAAAATCATCACCATTGGCAAAAACTAAGAAATCTTAAAATTAGTTTAGACCTCTTTATTTGTTGGAAAAACCATGCAAAATCATTTCCCTTTATGGAAAAACTTAATGATTCTAATCGTATTTGTGATTGGAATTATTTATGCAATACCCAATTTATTTGGTAATGACCCGTCAGTACAACTTGCTTCCAGTGCCACCACTAAATTAAAACAACAACAAGCAGACGGCATTAAAGCTGAGTTGGATCAAGCAGGCTTAAGTATTAAAGAATTTGAATTTAAGAATAATAAAGTCTTGGTTCGTTTTAACAATACCGATGACCAGCTTAAAGCATCGGATTTATTAAAAGAAAAAATGGGTAACGATGTCACTGTTGCCTTAAATTTAGCCCCAGCAACGCCAATGTGGTTACGGGCTTTAAATGCAAGCCCTATGTACTTAGGCTTAGATTTACGTGGCGGAGTACATTTTCTTTTAGAAGTTGACATGGATGCAGCCGTTAAGCAGGCAGAAGAGCGTTATTATTCTGATGTAAAAGCCGCCTTACGGGCTAAAAAAATTCGTTACCAATCTATTGCCAAAAACCAAGATTCAATTAAAATCACGTTAAAGAGTACAGAAGATAATATTGCAACGTCTGATCTTTTAAACCGTGATTTTTCTGACCTCAATGTTGCAGAGAGTTCTGATGTAGAAAATACTTTATTAGTCACGCTTTCTGAGCAAGAGAAAAAAGAGATTAAAAAGTTTGCGTTAGATCAAAACATGACAACGCTGCGTAACCGAGTCAATGAAATTGGGGTTGCTGAACCTGTTATTCAACAGCAAGGTGATAACCGTATTGTTATTCAGTTGCCAGGGGTACAAGATACAACTAAAGCTAAAGCTATTTTAGGAAAAACAGCGACTTTAGAATATCGTTTAGTTGATATTGAGCATGATGTTCAAAAAGCCGTACAAGGGTTACCTGTGATTGGTAGCCGCCTTTATCATGAAGTTGATGGCAGTCCTATTTTACTTAAACGCCGTGTTATTGTAACGGGAGCTGAGATTGTTGACGCTGCCTATACCATGGATCAAAATAATGCCCCTGCGGTGTCGATTACTTTGAATGGTGTCGGTGCTAAAAAGATGGGGAAAATGACTCAGAAGAATATCGGTAAACCGATGGCGGTAGTGTTTATTGAATATAAACCTAAAACCCGCATGGTTAAGGGCAAAAAAGAGAGCTATAAAGAAAAAATTGAAAAAGTCATTAGTGTCGCAACCATTCGTGATGCCTTTAGTAAGCGTTTTCAAACGACAGGACTAGATAATCCAGAAGAAGCTCGCACCTTATCTTTATTATTAAGAGCAGGTGCATTAGCTGCCCCAGTTGATATTATTGAAGAACGTACCGTAGGGCCAAGCCTTGGACAAGATAATATTGATAAGGGTTTTAATTCTGTTGTTGTTGGTTTAGCCTTAGTTCTTGTCTTTATGTTGGTTTACTATCGTCTGTTTGGTTTGGTCGCAAATATTGCCCTTGCCTTTAATCTCGTGATTATCGTCGCTGTGTTATCAATGATACAGGCAACGTTAACCTTACCAGGCATTGCAGGGATTGTATTAACCGTGGGTATGGCGGTTGATGCTAACGTGTTAATTTTTGAGCGTATTAAAGAAGAAATTAAAAATGGTAATACGCCGCAATCAAGTATTTTTTCAGGTTATGAAAAAGCTTTTTCGACTATTTTCGATGCCAATATTACGACACTGTTAGTTGCTTTAGTTTTATTTGGCTTTGGAACAGGGCCTATTAAAGGTTTTGCTATTACCCTATCCATTGGTATTTTAAGTTCAATGTTTACTTCAATTTTAGGGACGCGAATGTTGATTAACTGGTTTTACGGTCATCGCCGTATTGAAAAACTTTCTCTGTAATTTTTGTGGATAAAAAAATGTTTAAACAAGAACTTGATTTTTTAGGTAAGCGAAAATTTACAATGATTTTATCAGCTATTTTACTGATAGTTTCAATAGCTTCATTAGCAATTAATGGTTTAAAGCTAGGTATTGACTTTACGGGCGGTACTTTGGTTGAAGTAGGTTACCCACAAGCCGCTGATTTAAGTATATTACGTGAAACTTTAGAAAAAACGGGTTTTGATGATGCAACGGTTCAAAATTTTGGAACCGCAAAAGATGTATTAATTCGTTTAAAACCTAAAGAAGGCATGAGTAATGTAGAATTAAGCACGCAGGTCTTAGAGGCAGTTAATAAGGATAAGGTTGAAAAAGCACTGGTACGCCGTGTTGAATTTGTAGGGCCTCAAGTCGGGGATGAATTAGCAGAAGACGGCGGGTTAGCTTTATTATATTCCCTATTTGGCATCTTAATTTATGTCGCTTGGCGGTTTGAGTATAAATTTGCCTTAGGTTCAGTTGCCGCTCTTTTACACGATGTTTTAATTACTTTAGGTTTTTTCTCATTATTACAACTGGAGTTTGACTTAACTGTTTTAGCGGCAATTTTAGCGGTGATAGGTTATTCATTAAACGATACTATTGTAGTTTATGATCGTATTCGAGAAAATTTTAGAAACCTTCGCAAGGATTCATCAGAAGAAATCATGAATATTTCTTTAAACCAAACTTTAAGCCGCACCTTAATGACTTCGGTAACGACCGCATTAGTATTAATTGCTTTAGCTATTTTAGGCGGTGAAATTATTCATAATTTTGCGATTGCTTTATTAGTCGGTGTGGGAATAGGCACTTATTCTTCAATTTTTATTGCAAGTCCTGTGGTATTGAGCTTGGGAATTAGTAAAGAAGATTTGATGGTGCCTGTCGCAGAAGGGGCGGATATTGATGATATGCCTTAGTCGTTTTTCTAAACAATGAACAAGAATGATCTTGAAAAATTAGCAGACATTAGAGTTAAAGAAGCGCAAGTTCTTTTAGATGCTGATTATTATCATGGTGCTTATTATTTAGCAGGTTACGCACTGGAATGCACATTGAAAGCCTGTATTGCAAAACAAGTAAAGGCGTTTGATTTTCCAGATAAAAAACATGTTCAGGATAGTTACACACATGATTTTGACAAACTATTGAAAATATCTAATTTGAAGCAAAAATTAGGTCATGAAGAAGATAGAAGCGTAGCGTTTAAATTGAATTGGAGTGTTGTCAAAGACTGGTCAGAAGAAGCCCGTTATGACTGTACAATAACCAAAATAAAAGCCGAAGAATTTATTGATGCTATGACCGATAATGAATCAGGAGTCTTACCGTGGCTAAAGAACTTTTTATAACTAAAGAACTTTCTCAAGACATGCTTTTAGCGGGTGAAGCTTTAATTAAACATTTGGAAGAAAAGAGTTCAAAAGTACAAGCGGCTTTTTGGTTGTTAGATGCAGAAAAAGAAATTTGGATGTTAATAATCGCATCGCCTATTGTTGCCAAAACAGGCGCAAGAGATTATTACAAACGTATTAACGAAATTAATGAAAAAAGTGACTCAATAGAAAAAAATATAATTTCTTTACATAATATTGAAGTCGTTGATAACGATAACCGTTTTGTAAAAGCATTACTTCATGTAAGGGACTCTTGTTTGTGGAATGATAAATATTGGATAAATACTCGTCTTGGTGAAAATTTTCTTGATAATATTTACTTTGAAGATATGTATATTTATCGTATGAATTAAAATTAGTTAAAATAAAGGGAATCAGATATGACAACCTTACATGAACAAGATTTTTATGCTTGGACAAATCAACAAGCCCAATTTTTAAGAACAGGCTGTCTTTCAAAGTTGGACGTTGATTTTTTAATTGAGGAATTAAAAAGTATGGGGGCAAGTGAAAAACGTGAACTACTCAGCCGTTTAGAAGTTTTATTAACACACTTGTTAAAATGGCAATATCAACCTGCTTTGCAAACACGAAGTTGGATTTTAACCATTGAAGAGCAACGTGATCGAATTAAAGATCATCTTGATGATAATCCGAGCCTTAAAAATCCCACTAATTTACAGTCTACGCTAACTAAAGCTTATAAATATGCACTACGCCAAGCAGAAAAAGAAACAGAACTTGCTGTAACAACGTTTCCAAAGCAATGTCAATATTCTTTTAAACAGATGATGGATATGAGTTTTTATCCTCATACTTGCTTATAAAGTATAGGATAAATATAGTCCGAATTTTACTAAATTAAAGGGAGTTTCATTAAATACCGCTTAAAATAATAAGGAGAAAAAATGCCCTATTCTGGATTCAGATTTAGAGAACTCAAACGTCAATTTAAGTTAGAAGAAAAAGGCATTAAAATTTTTCAAAATGTACCGTCGTTGAAACCCAGTGCTTGGTTAAATAAAACATTAGCACTCGGTTTAAAGATGCCTTTGTTATCGGAAAAAGCACGCTCAGAACGAATTATCTCCCCTTTATTATTTGAGTTATGGGAACAAAATAACGAAAACTTTGGCATTTATTCAGGCTTTAATTTAGACGTTGATAAAGAACAAAATTTAAATGGAGAATGTGATTTCATTCTGGCCGCTCGTGGTGATACTTATACCGTTGAATCCCCCGTCTTTATGCTCATTGAAGCAAAAGATAATGATATAAAACAAGGAATACCTCAGTGCGTTGCTCAAATGTTAGGCGCAAGACTTTACAATCAACAAGATGATAACCATATAAAAATAATTTATGGTTGTGTAACAACTGGGGATGATTGGCAATTTTTAAAACTAGAAAATGATATTATCTATATAGATACTCAGCGTTATTATTTAAATAATGTTTCCCAAATATTAGGCATTTTACAAAATATTATTGAGCATTATGATTTTTTAAAAATCTGAAGGTTATCATATAAATGAAACAAGCCACTTTCAAAGATTGGACGCTCACCCGTTTAGATCAGGCTTTTGGACTAAAACAAATTTGGCAATCTGATTTAATGAACCATTGGACAAAAGCCGATTGTGAACTGTCAGAAACAGATAAAGAGGTTATTTTTCATTTGCAACAACCCCTCATTAGAGGCGGGCGGGCATGGAATGAAGCCGAATTAGAAAATAAATTTATTAGCCCATTAATCATGCAAGCCCATATTGATGATGAAAAAATATTTGATATTTTAAAAACTCTCAAAACCTTAAAAAAAATAATTAAAACAGAACTGACTTTACAACCCATTTAAACAATTTTAATTTATATATCAATCCAACAGGAATAAAACATGACTTTAGAACGCACTTTTTCAATTATCAAACCCGACGCAGTAGCTAAAAATGTTATTGGACAAATTTACAGCCGCTTTGAAGCAAAAGGCTTGCGTATTATCGCGGCTAAAATGATTCAATTAACAAAAGCACAAGCAGAAGGCTTTTATGCAGAGCATAAAGAACGCCCTTTCTTTAATGATTTAGTCAGCTTTATGATTTCAGGGCCGGTGATGATGCAAGTCTTAGAAGGTGAAGGCGCAGTCCTTGCAAATCGTGACATCATGGGGGCAACGAATCCTAAAGATGCTGATGCAGGGACTATTCGTGCAGATTTTGCAGAAAGCATTGATGAAAATGCGGTTCATGGTTCTGATGCAACCGACACGGCTGCAAGAGAAATTAGTTATTTTTTCTCTGATGATGAACTTTGTGAGCGCATCCGTTAAGTGTCCACAATTAATTTATTGGACTTAGACAGAAAAGGCATGGAAGCTTTTTTTGTTTCTATTGGTGAAAAACCTTTTCGGGCAACACAAGTCCTAAAATGGCTTTATCAAGAACAAGTGACTGAGTTTGAGGAAATGACCAATCTCAGTAAAGCCTTGCGAGCCAATTTAAAGGAAAACTGCTGTATAGAAACCCCTGAAATCATCACCGAACAAATTGCCTCCGATGGAACACGTAAATGGGTGATTCAGATGGGCTGCAATAATCGTATTGAAACCGTTTTTATTCCCGAAGAAAAACGCGGTACACTGTGCGTTTCTTCTCAAATTGGTTGTGCTTTAGCTTGTACTTTTTGTTCAACAGCACAACAAGGTTTCAACCGCAATTTAAGTGTCTCTGAAATTATCGGGCAACTTTATGTGGCTCAAAACCGTTTAGGTGAAGAAAAACGAATTACTAATGTCGTAATGATGGGGATGGGCGAACCTTTGTTAAATTTTGATAATGTCGTTAAAGCAATGAATTTAATGATGGATGATTTTGTCTACGGTTTATCAAAACGCCGCGTCACATTAAGTACCTCAGGCGTTGTTCCTGCTATGTATCGACTTACTGAGGCTTGTGATGTCAGCCTTGCGGTTTCTTTACATGCGGCAAATGATGAACTTCGGAATGTTTTAGTCCCGATTAATCAAAAATATCCTTTAAAAGAATTAATGATCGCCTGTCGTGAAAATGTAAAACTTGCACCCCGACGGACAATAACCTTTGAATATGTGATGCTTAATGGGATTAATGATTCAAGTGCCGATGCTAGGGCATTAATTAAGTTATTAAAAAATATACCTGCTAAACTTAACTTAATCCCTTTTAATCCTTTTCCAAATTCAGGCTATCACTGCACGCCGATGGTAACTATTAAGCGTTTTAGAGATTTATTACAAAATGCGGGCATAATCACCACAATAAGAAAAACACGGGGTGAAGATATTGATGCCGCTTGTGGTCAATTAGTTGGAAAAGTGAAAGATAAAAGTCGCCGCCACTTAAAACTTCACTTAGCAGAGTCATAATGAAATCGCCGTTAATTATTGGTCTTTCTCTTTTTTTAATCGCCTGTGTTCAAGTTAATCCCCCTAGAGACGTTAGTTCTGAAGAACAAGCCAGCATTTATTTAAAAATAGGGGTGCGTTACTTGGGATTAGGGCAGCTAGATATTGCTAAAGAAAAATTAGAAAAATCAATTGATTTAGACTCAAGTAATGGCGATACCCATAATGCACTCGCTGTTCTTTATGAAAAAATTAAACGCCCAAGTGATGCAAAATATCATTATAAACGTGCCGTATCAGAAAATGATGAAAACCCTCAACCTCGAAATAATTATGGTCGTTTTTTATGTGAACAAGGCGAATATGAAGAAGGACTAGCGCATTTAGCCGTAGCTTTTAACATGCCTTTAAATTCACGAAAATGGTTTTCTTTTACCAATGCAGGTTTATGTTATTTAAAACAAAATAAAATGAGAGAAGCGGAGAGTTATTTTAGAAAAGCCCTTGAGGTTCATCCTCAATACCCCCCAGCTTTATTAGAAATGCTAAAAATGAGTTATCGTTTTCATAAATTTATGTCAGCAAGGGCTTTTTTACAGCGTTATTTCAGTGTCAGTCCTGAATCTGCAGATTCTTTATGGTATGCCTACCGTATAGAATTAGGACTAAAAAACAGATCAGGGGCAGAACAATATAAAAATAAATTATTAACCCAGTTTCCTGACTCTAAAGAAGCGCAACGCGTAGAATAACCTTACCTTTAAAAATTAATAAACTATGGCAAAAAATAGTCAGTCAATTCAAGCCATTCGTGGAATGCACGATGTGTTACCCGAACAATCCCCTTTATGGCATTACGTTGAACAAAACATTAGAGAAGTCCTTTCAGCCTATGGTTACAACGAAATTCGTTTACCCATTGTTGAAAAGACCGCGCTATTTAAACGCGCTATTGGGGAAGTCACCGATATTGTCGAAAAAGAAATGTATACCTTTGAAGACCGCAATGGGGATTCTTTAACCCTACGTCCCGAAGGTACAGCAGGTTGTTTAAGAGCCTGTTTAGAACATGGCTTATTACATAACCAAGTGCATCGCCTATGGTATTTAGGGCCTATGTTTCGTCATGAAAGACCGCAAAAAGGACGTTATCGCCAATTTTACCAATTAGGCGTTGAAACCTATGGCATGGCAGCCGCTGATATTGATACCGAAATTATTACTTTAGCGACGCGTTTATGGAAAAACTTAGGGATTGCTGATAAATTACAATTACAACTTAATTCACTGGGAACAATTGAAGAACGAGCGCGTTATCGTGAAAAATTAGTTGAATACTTTAATCATTATCAAGATCAATTAGATGAAGATAGTCAAAGACGTTTAACCACCAACCCCTTAAGAATTTTGGACACCAAAAATCCTAAGATGAAAACAGTGGTTGAAAATGCACCCAGTTTAATGGATTATTTAGGCGATGAAAGTCGTAGCCATTTTCAAATGTTAACCGATAATTTAGATACTTTAGGTATTTGCTATCAAATAAATCCTCGCTTAGTTAGAGGGTTAGATTATTATAGTAAAACCGTTTTTGAATGGGTCACGGATGAACTGGGCGCACAAGGAACAGTTTGTGCAGGAGGGCGTTATGATGGACTCATTGAACAGCTCGGCGGTAAAAATAATTACGCGATTGGCTTTGCTTTAGGCATGGAACGTTTATTATCCTTGGTTGAATTACTAGATGATGTTCCTATCGCTTCAAGTGTCGATGTTTACATGATTCGTGTTGGCGAAAAAGCTGAAAAACAGGGCTTAGTTTTTGCAGAAAAAATTCGAGACCAACTACCGCAACTTAAATTACAAGTCAATTGCAATGCGGGGAGTTTTAAAAGCCAATTTAAAAAAGCTGATAAAAGCGGCGCGAAATTTGCGATAATCATTGGTGAAGATGAAGCCGATAATAATAATATCGCCGTTAAATTTTTACGCGAAATCCAGCCTCAACAAACGCTATCGTATAAGGCTGCAATTGAATTTTTAGATACCCAATTAAAATAAGAGAAAAACCGTGGCAATTTACGATACAGAAGAAGAACAAGTAGAAGCACTCAAAGCTTGGTGGAAAGAAAATGGACGATCACTTATTATAGGGGCTATTTTAGGCGGGGTATTCATTGTCGGCTGGGATTTTTGGAAAGATCATCAGCAAGAACAAGCCATAGAAGCATCCTCATTATATAGCGAATTATTAGTTTTTGCAGATCAAGAAAAAGATAATGAAGCAACAAAAATTGCCACGCAATTAATTAAGCAATTCCCAAAAAGTAATTATGCAAATTATGCCATTTTAATGCAAGCTAAATTGAAAGTTAATGCAGGTGATTTAGCCGCTGCAAAAACAATTTTAGAAGGTCTATTAAAGCAAAAAGATGTTGAGTTAAAAAATGTTGCCCGTATTCGTTTAGTGCGTTTAATGTTAGCGACTAAGGATTATGAAAAAGGTCTCCAATTAATTTCTGATGCTGACCCTGAAAAAACAAAAAGTTTTTCAGCGAATTATGATGAGTTAACGGGTGATTTATATGTGGCTTTAAATCGTTTAGGAGAAGCACGTACGGCTTATCAAAATGCGATGAGAGCAGCGCAAGGCTCCCCTTTGTTACAAATGAAACTAGATGATATTACTGCGGTTGAAGTTATTACTCCTCTTGAAACTAAAAATTAGTTGCATAGAGTGGACTTAGCCCACCCTCCGCAACGCTTAATGACATGATGCTGAAAAATAAACCACAAAAATACATTTTACCGCTTACTTTACTCGGATTTAGTCTAATGCTTCCTGGCTGTGCTTCTTTAAGTGGCTTAACTGATGCTCTTCAAAGTTTAGGAAGTTCTATTTTAGGTAGCAACAGTGAATCTGAACCCCCTGCCCCACTCACTGAATATGATATAGAATTAGAGCTAGATGTTATCTGGAAAGAATCTATCGGTATTGGTAAAGATAAGCAATACCTAAAATTAGATATTGCCATTAGCGCAGATAATATTTTTGTTGCTGACCGTTCAGGTCTAGTTCAAGCAAGGTCTACCTCTAATGGTGATTTACTTTGGGAATCAAGCACAGAATACCCTTTTTCAGCAGGCCCGGGTCTTAGCATTAATACTTTAATATTAGGCTCAAGTAATGCCGAAGTCATCGCCTTTAATCGTAGTTCAGGCGAAGAACTATGGAAAAGTACCGTTTCAAGTGAAGTCCTTGCTATCCCTGTTATTAGCAATGGGATTGTTATTATTCGTACCACCGATGGGCGTATTATTGCTTTAAATGAAAGCGATGGACTTCAATTATGGTCATTTGAAAAAAATGTCCCCGCATTAACCATACGAGGGACAGGAACACCTCTTATTATTGATAACCAAATTATTGCAGGTTATGCCAGTGGTAAATTATTATCACTTGATCTTAAAACGGGGAAAAATAACTGGGAAACCACGCTTGCTATCCCTAGTGGGCGTTCAGAAGTTGAGCGTTTAGTTGATTTAGATTCAGACCCAGTGGAAAGTGAGGGTGTTGTTTATATTGCCAGCTATAACGGCGGTACAACAGCCGTTTCTATTGATGATGGTAATCCTTTATGGCGTAATGAGGATTTATCCGCTTACACGAGTTTAAATATTGATCGACGTTATATTTTTTTAAGTGATGCTAAAAGTGATGTTTGGGAGTTAGAAAAACGTAATGGTGGCACATTATGGAAACAAGAAGCTTTACATTATCGTTTATTAACCGCGCCTATCGCTTATGATAATTATGTGGTAGTGGGTGATTATGAAGGTTATTTACATTGGCTTTCACGCAATGACGGCAGATTACTTAACCGAATAAAAATTGCAGATGCTGCCATTGATTCAAAACCCGTTGTCGTTAATGACACCGTTTATATTTATGCAAAAGACGGCACTTTAGCCGCATTAAGAGCGAGATTATTTTAAAGATGCTACCTGTTATAGCTTTAGTTGGGCGACCTAATGTCGGTAAATCCACCTTATTTAATTATTTAACCCGAAGTCGAGAAGCACTGGTTGCCGATTACCCAGGGCTAACCCGTGACCGTCAATATGGACGTATTAAACGGGGTGAACGTGATTGTCTGCTTGTTGATACAGGCGGTATTATGGATGATGCCGAAGGGACAGATGCTTTTGCAAAAAAACAAGTTGATTGTGCCTTAGAAGAAGCGGATGTTGTTTTTTTTATAGTTGATGCACGAGAAGGCATGAACGCATCTGATCAACAAATTGCGAATGAACTTAGAAAATTAGACAAACCCATTATTTTAGTCACCAATAAAATTGATGGAATTAATGCAGAACTTGCGACCGCTGAATTTCATGCACTGGCTTTAGGTGAACCTGTAAAGATTGCTGCAACACATGGACGGGGTGTGCATGAACTACTGGCTCATATTGATAGCCTTTTACCAGAAACCGAAGAAGAAACTGAAGAAAAGAAAGGTATCGGTATAGCGATTGTTGGTCGCCCAAACGTAGGTAAATCAACCTTAGTCAATCGTCTATTAGGCGAAGAACGCGTGGTAGTTTTCGACCAACCAGGAACAACCCGCGATAGTATTTCTATTCCCTTTGAACGTAATGAAACTCTGTTTACTTTAATAGATACCGCAGGAATGCGCCGCCGTGCAAAAATCTCTTTAGCCATTGAAAAATTCAGTGTCATTAAATCATTGCAAGCCATTGAAAAAGCCAATGTGGTTATTTATTTAATTGATGCCAGTGAAGGAATTACCGATCAAGATTGTCATTTATTAGGCTTAGTGATTGAAGCAGGACGCTCTTTAATTTTAGGTTTAAATAAATGGGATGGCTTAAGTTTTGACCAAAAAGAACTCATTAAACGACAAATTGACGTTAAATTACCTTTCTTAGATTTTGCTGAAAAACATCCTATTTCTGCATTACATGGCAGCGGCGTTGGAAAACTTTTTGACGTAGTTCATACGCTTTATGATGCGTCAATGATAGACATGTCAACGCCCATATTGACACAAATTTTAAAAGAAGCGACCACCGCACATCAGCCCCCTTTAGTTCAAGGACGGCGAATCAAATTAAAATATGCACATCAAGGCGGACGTAACCCACCGACAGTAATTATTCACGGCTCACAAACCGATGCTTTGCCTAATGCTTATAGACGTTATTTAATTAATTTTTATCGAGATAAACTAAAATTAAAAGGGACACCAGTAAGACTTAAATTCAAGTCACCTGATAACCCTTACAAAGAAGTTAAAAAGAAAACCCCAGAAAAACATAAGAAAAAAGTGGAGAGATTAGCGCGAATCCGTTCACGTGATAGGGTAAAAAAGGATTAATTGTTGCTAGTAGACTATATGAGGCTTGCATAATACGGAGCTATTCATATTTAGGATTTTCTATCCATTTAGCATTAACAATCAAGCCTTACAAAAGCAACTAAAGAAAAACTCTCTAACAATTTTTTGTCTATATAAATATTTTTAAAAATAAATTACTTCTAAATCAATGAAATACTGAAATCCGAAACCTATTTTGAACTTCGGAATAAATTGTGAATAATATCAAACCTCAAACATTACCCGAAAACACTTCATGGATATTTTTCTATAAAGAAAATGCTGAATTGCAACAAGTCAATATAGAAACCCAACAATTACGATCTGATGAGGGTTTTATTATCGGTCGCAATCAAAATAAACCCCATCTTAGTATTGACCATTGTTCTATATCTAAAGCGCATTGTCGCTTATTTATAGATGAAAAAAACTTGTTACATATTGTTGATTTAAAATCAAGTAACGGGGTATTTATCAATGAGCAGCGTTTGCAACAAGGGCAAGTACAAGCTTTAGATAAGGATGATAAATTACGTCTTGCAGAATTCTCTTTAACCATTGTTTCTCCCCGACAACAAGATGAAACTCATACGAAGTTTTATGATGAAAAAAAAACTATTATTAGCTTAGTATCTCATCAACCTATTCATAAAGTTCAAAACGAATTTAAACAAGGAAAAACAGTAGAACACCAAGCTGTTTTTATTGAGAAAATAATGACTTTTGGGGCGCGTAAGCCTTTTATTAGTTTTTTATTAGTCTTTCTTATTACTTTGATTAGTGTGTTAGGCTTGCTAGACCTTAGGTTAGATACTAGTTACGATAGTATGTTGGATAAAAAAGATCCTAATATTCCTATCTATAACCAGGTTATTAAAGAATTTGGTTCAGATAATTTAGTCTTAATTTATTATCAGCACGATGACTTATTTACTGCTGACAAACTAAAAGTTATTGATGATGTAACTTATGCATTACAAGATTTAGACATCATAGAAAAAGTTGAAAGTTTAGCCACCGCATTAAGTATTCGTCATGGTGATGATGGATTAGCGATTAACCCGCTTATTTCAAACTTACCTGAAACCAAAGCAGACATTGCAACCATTAAAGATAATGCGTTATATAGCCCTTTAATTCAGGGCAATCATCTTTCAAAAGATGGAAAAAAAGCCGCTATTATTGTCACTTTACGACCCACATTTAACGAACCCGAATTTAACCGTAAAGCCTATGACAAGATCGAAAAAGTTATTAAACCGCTACACGCAGAATTTGAGAATGTTTTTCAAATTGGTAATCCACGCGTTAATGTAGAATTTGAACAAGGTATTTTTTCAGATTTAACCCAAATCACTCCACTCGCCGTTTTAGTCTTAATGACGAGTATTGTTTTAATGCTGCGAACCTCAATGGCTGCAATTTTACCATTAATTACTTCCAGTTTAAGCATTATTTGGGCATTAGGCTTCTTAGGCTATTGTGGTATTCCCATTAATTTATTGACCGCAATTCTACCTGCATTAGTCATTGTGATTGGTTCAACAGAAGATACTCATATGCTTGCGGCTTATTTACAAGGCATTGCTAAGAATAACGACCAACAACGTTTTCCCGCTATTCGCTTTATGGCTATTCATGTGGGTTTACCTATTTTCATTACCTCATTTACAACGACTATTGGCTTTTTATCTAATGGTCTAAGTGACATTACACTTATTAAGCATTTTGGTATTAGTAGTGCTTTGGGAATGATTGCTAATTTATTTGCAACTGTTTTAGTGTTACCCATGCTATTACAACTTTTTGGTCCTAAAAAAAGTTGGATCACGACCGAAGTAAACACTGATAAAAATTGGATAACCCCCTTTATTAATTTTATTGAAAGGGCATCAGAAAATCATTCACAAAAAATTATTGTTATTACCACAATTTTCATTTTAGTTTTTGGTTTTTTTGCATTAAAAGTGACCGCTAGTAATGACCCTCTCTCTTTCTTTAAGTCAGATAATCAAATTATAGCTAATAGCCAAAGCTTACATGATAATTTTGCAGGTATGCAGGTTTTCTTTGTCACTATTCATGCAGCACAAGGTAAGAGCTTTAGAAACCCCGTTGAATTAAAAAAAATAGAAGCAATACAATCTTTCATGGATAGTCAGGGTATTTATGACAAAATTATCTCTATCAATGATTATTTAAAATTAATTAATAGAGAAGTTCATGATTCAAACGCTGCATTTTATACAATTCCTGATACTCAAAGTTTAGTTGAACAGTATTTAATGCTTTTTCAACGTAATGATGTAGAACGTGTTCTTAATAGTGACAATCGTATTACTAATCTTATTGTTCGGCATAATATTTCTGATTCAGCGACCTTAAATGGCTATTTAGATGAACTAGATCATAATATTCAAGTGATATTAAAAAAAGAAAACACCTTTTCTTTAACAGGTAAAAACCTAATGGTTAATAAAGCGGCTGAAAGTTTATTTCATAGCCAAATTAACTCTGTTGCCTTATTAATTGTTATTATTTGTGTATTAATGTCCATCTTGTATTCTTCAGTGACAGCGGGATTAGTTTCATTAATCCCAAATATTATTCCTGTGATAATGATGTTTGGCACTATGGGTATGTTAGGTATCCCTTTAAATCCTGGGACAGCCCTTGTTTCTGTTATTGCAATAGGGATTGCCATTGATGATACCATTCATATTTTAAGCACTTATAATAAGGAGTGTCGTGTTGATGGTGATCAAATTGCAGCCGCTAGACGAGCGGTTAAAATTGAAGCCATTCCCGTTATTTCTACTTCTCTTGCTTTAACTTTTGGCTTTTTAATTTTAATTGCCTCACGTTTTAATATTATCGCTCAATTTGGACTACTTTCAGCATTAACAATGATCGTTGCAATGTTTAGCGATCTTTTGATTACGCCCCTATTATTTAAACGTATTCGGTTAGTCAGTTTGTGGGATGTAATAACGCTTAATGTTAGAGAGGTTTTTACTCAGAGTGAGATTTTTTCTAATATGTCACCCTTTCAAATTAAACGAGTGATCTTACTTTCTCAAGTTCGAGAATATCAATCGGGAGAAATAGTGATTCAACAAGGCGATGTCGGTGATAAATTATTTATTGTTATAGCAGGTGAATCTGAAATTATTTTACACGAAGAAGGACGTAAAAAATTGATTGCTCGCTTAGGTTGGGGGGAGATTTTTGGTGAAGCAGGTTACGCGGGTAATGCAACCCGTACGGCAACTGTTAGAGTGCCTATAAACAGTCAACCATTACAAGTTATTATGCTTAATCAACAACAAGTACAATCAGCGATGCGTTTTTATCCACGCCTTCACGCCAAATTAAATAGTAATATTTGTAAAATTTTAGCCCAGCGTTTATTAGAGAGGACACAATTGGGGTTTCAATAAATTTAAAAGATAGAGACGTGATGCACCACATCTCTACCCAGTTATATTTATCTATAAACAGGAAACCTCGAACACAAGACACTCACTTTTTCTCGTACGGCTGAAATTACATTTTCATCATCAATATTTTCCATAACATCACACATTAAGTTAGCAATTTCAGTAACTTGCGCTTCTTTAAATCCACGGGTTGTTGGTGCAGGTGTCCCTACCCGAATACCACTCGTTACAAAAGGAGATTCTGGGTCATTGGGAACTGCATTTTTATTAACCGTAATATGCGCTTTATTTAATGCGGCATCGGCCTCTTTACCTGTAATGCCTTTAGCAATTAAAGAGACCAGCATTAAATGATTATCTGTTCCGCCTGAAACCACATCAAAACCCCGCAAAATAAATATTTCTGCCATGGCTTTCGCATTATTAATCACTTGTTGCTGATAAGTTTTAAACTCAGGTTCTAAAGCTTCTTTTAATGCCACAGCTTTTGCCGCAATTACATGCATTAAAGGCCCGCCTTGAATACCTGGGAAAATATTAGAATTAAATTTTTTCTCAAGTTCTGGATTGCTTTTACATAAAATCAACCCCCCACGAGGACCACGTAATGACTTATGCGTTGTGGTGGTGACAACATCTGCAATCGGTATAGGATTAGGATAAAGTCCTGCAGCAACAAGTCCTGCGACATGTGCCATATCAACAAACAAATACGCACCCACTTTATCAGCAATATCACGAAAACGCTGCCAATCCCAAGTCCGTGAATAAGCTGAAAATCCCGCAACAATTAGTTTGGGCTTATGTTTTAGGGCTAAAGCTTCAACCTGTTCATAATCAATATCTCCTGTTTCAGGATTTAATCCATATTGGATAGCATTGTAAATTTTCCCTGAAAAGCTAGGTTTTGCGCCATGGGTTAAATGACCACCATCTGCAAGGCTTAAACCTAAAATCGTATCACCAGGTTGAATTAATGCCATAAAAACAGCCATATTTGCTTGTGAACCTGAATGAGGTTGCACATTGACATAATCTGCACCAAATAATTCTTTCGCTCTATCAATGGCTAATTGTTCTACTTTATCCACAAACTCGCAACCACCGTAATAACGTTTAGCAGGATAACCTTCCGCGTATTTATTAGTCAATTGCGAGCCTTGGGCTTCTAAAACCCTAGGACTGGTATAGTTTTCAGAAGCGATGAGTTCAATATGGTCTTCTTGACGTTGATGTTCCTCTTCTATCGCTTGGAACAATTCATCATCAAAACCTGCAATTGACATGGATTTTTTAAACATTTATTTCTCCTAAGGGGACGGGTAGTTTAAGGTTAAATCCTAAAACATGAGTTATTATTTAATTTATTATGATTTTGATCTAAGCCATACTTTTTGCTAGTTTAAAGATTAATTCAGCATCAAAAACTTGTTTATTATCTTCAAATAGTTTGGCAATACACGCTCTGTGTACAGCCAATTTTAATGGACCAAAACCGAGCGCTCCCCAAATAATTTTTCCATAACGCTCAATGCCTTTGTCCATCATATCTGTTCCACCAATGCCTAGCGGCGGGATCGTATTAGCATCGGCAATTATTTTGAGATGAGGATTATTTTGCCAATGCTCAGGTTTCAATAGTTCAATTCCTGATGCCCCTGTCGCAAAAACAATCTCAGCATCTGCTATTACTGCTGCACGGTCATCGCAACTCATTGCCTCAACAGCGATTAATTGAACCCCAAAACGTTGTTCCATTGCCTTACAGGCTTTTTGAGCATGAGGTAAATTACGTGAAGTAATAGTCACATCAGCCCCCTCTTTAGCTAACATGACCGCCGCTCTTTGCCCCACAGGACCTGTTCCTGCAAGAATAACAACTTTTTTTCCTTCCAACCCACCATACATTGCAAGTTTTGCAACGCCTGCCGCCGCTGTAGTATTGCACCCATTGCAATCCAGCATCACCGAAACTTGAAACCCTAGAAAAAAGTGTTTTTGTACAGCATTAAAAAGTTCTTCACCCGCTAATATATTGCCCCCCCCAATAAAAATGGCAGTATTTTTTTTATCCTTAGGGGCGCGAGTAAAAATTGCACCCTCAATTAAGATACCCACATTTTCAGGTGTTAAACCCCCATAAGGTGTCACATGATCCGCCCCCCCATCATAGGCAACAACGGTATCAAACACAGAGGGATGAATATCAGTATCAAATTGGAATAATAATTTTTTCATAAGCTAAATGCGATAATTTATTATATTAAGACTTAAACGCAATCTAAAATCACGTCATTATAATGCATAAATTTAGACTTGCGTAATTTTATCATAGCAAAATTTTAAAGATATTCGGGCATTCTTTTATTTTCGCTATTTTTTAGATTCTTCTTACTTTATCGTTATTATAAAAACTAGGTTTTTAAAAATAGATCATTTTAAAACTAGCTATTAGGGTTATTTTTAAGTAGTCTTAGTCAATTTAAAGACCTAGTTTAGACTACATTACTACAAGGAAAAACCCATGAAAAACCCTGTTGATATTGCTGTAACGGGTGCAGCTGGACAAATTAGTTATGCTTTACTTTTTCGCTTGGCAGCAGGTGAATTTTTAGGTGAAGATCAACCGATTAATTTATATTTATTAGAAATACCTTCTGCTATGTCTGCCTTGAATGGGGTGGTTATGGAGCTTAATGATTGTGCTTATCCGTTATTAAATCGAGTGATTACCACAGATGACCCTAATGTTGCATTCCATAATGTTGATTATGCTTTTCTAGTCGGTGCACGTCCAAGAGGGGCGGGGATGGAACGAAAAGATTTACTAGAATGTAATGCTGAAATTTTTTCAGTTCAAGGAAAGGCTTTAAATGAGGTTGCTAATAAAAATGTTAAAGTTTTAGTAACAGGAAATCCTGCTAATACCAATGCCTTAATTGCCCTTAACAACGCGCCTAATTTAAAGTCTAAAAACTTTACCGCCATGACGATGTTAGATCATAATCGTACTATTAATCAGTTAGCTGAAAAAAGTGGCGTAAAAGCTACTGATATTAAAAACGTGATTATTTGGGGCAACCATTCTAATACTCAATACCCAGATATTCACCACGCAAAAATAAAAGGTCAAAATGCATTAGACTTGGTTGACAATGATTGGTTTATTGATGAATTAATTCCAGCAATACAACAACGAGGCGCAACGGTTATTAAAGCACGAGGTCAATCAAGTGCCGCCTCTGCTGCAACTGCTGCAATCAAACAAATGCGTTTATGGGCTTTAGGAACACCAGACGGTGATTGGGTGAGCATGGCTTTATTATCTGATGGAAGTTATGGCATTGAAAAAGGCTTGATTTATTCATTTCCTGTCACGGTGAGTCAAGGTGAAATTAGTATTGTACAAGGGCTTGATATTAATGCTTTAAGTTTGGAAAAAATGAAGATAACAGAGAAAGAACTGCATGAAGAAAAAGAAGCAATTAAGCATTTATTATAATATCCACAGATAAAGCGAATGGGGGAAATAATAAGTGCTAGTTTAATTTTAGGGGCTTTCTCTGGGTTATTAGCGGGATTATTTGGTATTGGCGGGGGGTTAATTATTGTTCCTATCTTGGTGTCTTTATTTTCTATTCAAGAAATAATGATTCCAGAACAACAAATGATTTTTGCTATAGCTACCTCCCTTGCAACTATTATCTTTACAGCAGCTTCGTCTGTTTTAGCTCATCATCGTCAAGGGAATGTTTTATGGGCTAAAGTAGCACAACTGACACCAGGGATTATTGTAGGTGCAGCTTTAGGCGCAATGATTGCTGATAAAATAAGTGCTGATAATTTACGTTTTATTTTTATCACTTATTTGACCTATGTTGCTTTTAAAATGGCATTACAATTTAAACCTCACCAAGGGGCAATTAAAAATATTAAATCGCTGGATTATATGGCAGGGGGAGGAATTGGATTATTATCATCCCTATTAGGAATTGGAGGGGGAACATTAACCGTGCCTTTTTTAGTAGCCTGCCAAGTGCCAATGAAAAATGCGGTAGCTATTTCAAGTGCCTGTGGTTTACCGATTGCCTTTGCAGCCACCCTTAGTTATATTTTTTTAGGGTTACAGCACCCTCAATTACCTGCATGGAGCTTAGGTTATATCTATTTACCTGCTTTTTTAGGTATTGTACTTTGTAGCGTTCTAACTGCGCCATTAGGGGCAAAACTTGCGAGTAAATTACCTGCAGTCCAATTAAAACGCTATTTCTCAGTGATGCTCTTTATTATGGCAGCAAAAATGTTTTTTTCTTAAATTTGTTAAGTTTAAGCGAAAGCCTTATGATAATCACTTATAAATAACAATAAATTTACATATTTTTAGCATTAAATTTAAAGAGGATACATGAAAGCAGATATAGGTTTAATCGGATTAGCCGTCATGGGACAAAATCTTGTCCTTAATATGAATGACCATGGTTTTAAAGTCGTCGTACATAACCGTACTCATAGCAAAACAGAAGCGTTTTTACAAGAAGGCGCAAAAGATACGCAAGTGATAGGTGCTGAAACTTTAGAATCGCTCGTTGAGCAATTAGAAGCCCCCCGTAAAGTCATGTTAATGGTTAAAGCAGGGGAAGTCGTCGATCATTATATTGAACAATTAATTCCATTACTCTCTGCAGGTGACATTATTATTGATGGGGGTAATTCACTTTATACCGATAGTAACCGCCGTACTGAAAGCTTAAAAAAACAAGGACTTTTATTTATCGGCACAGGTGTTTCTGGTGGAGAAGAAGGGGCGCGTTTCGGGCCTTCTATTATGCCAGGTGGGAATCCTGCTGCATGGGAAGCGGTTAAGCCTATCTTTCAAGCCATTTCAGCTAAAGTTGATGAGCAGCCTTGTTGTCAGTGGGTTGGAGATCAAGGAGCAGGGCATTATGTCAAAATGGTACATAATGGCATTGAATATGGCGATATGCAGCTTATTTGTGAAGCTTATCAATTATTAACGGAAGGCTTAGGCTTAAATAATGACGAAGTGCAAGCTATTTTTTCCCAATGGAATCAAGGTCAACTTAGCTCGTATTTAATCGAAATTACCGCTAATATTTTAGCTTATAAGGATGAAAACGGAGAGCCGCTAGTTGAAAGTATTTTAGATACCGCAGGACAAAAAGGAACGGGGAAATGGACAGCGATTAATGCCCTTGATTTAGGCATGCCTTTAACTTTAATTGCAGAGTCAGTCTTTGCGCGTTGTTTATCCGCACAAAAAGATGAGCGTGTGATTGCAGCGGCAGCTCTTCCTAAACAAAAACAAATTTTTTCAGGCGATAAACAAGCGATGATTCAAGCAATTGGCGATGCTTTATATGCCGCTAAAATCATCTCTTATGCCCAAGGTTTTCGATTAATAAAAGAAGCCGCCAATGAATATAATTGGTCATTTAATTATGGAGAAATTGCTTTAATGTGGCGAGGGGGATGTATTATTCGTAGCCAATTTTTGAATGACATCAAAGAAGCCTATGATAAGAATGCTGATTTAGATAATTTATTATTGGCTGATTATTTTTCCAATGCAATGAAAAATGCTGATAAGGGTTGGCGACAAGCAGTTATTCTAGGCGTTAAACTAGGCATTTCTACCCCTGTTTTTTCGTCAGCCTTAGCTTATTATGATGGTTATCGCACTGAACGCTTACCTGCTAATTTATTACAAGCACAACGGGATTATTTTGGCGCACATTCTTATGAACGCATTGATAAACCGAGGGGTGAATTTTTTCACACTGATTGGACAGGGAAAGGCGGTAAAACCGCTTCTTCAACTTACAACGTTTAAATTAGAGTTATCCACTATTCTTTAATTACTAACGCGATCAACTGAATAATAAGAACCGTGTGCAAAGCGAGCAGTTTTGAAGAGCCTTGTGCGGTAATTCCCCACTCAGCCGTGTAAGGTGAACTTAGCCCACCCTACACGGCTAAATTCCCTGCCAGTTATTCACCCCAGTGATTCAAAAGTTATTTCTAGTTATTTTTTTTAAACTTTATTAAACTATATAACAACCCCACATTTTATAGGCCGGGGAAGCTATTCATTTTAGTCACTTAAATTAAAACAATCAATGTCAGACGAACAAAAAAAACGATTAGAACAGCAGCTTTGGGCTATTGCCAATGAACTACGAGGAAAAATGGATGCAGATGAATTTCGTGATTACATTTTAGGCTTTATTTTTTATAAATACTTGTCTGAAAGAATGGCAATTTTTGCAAAAGAGGAACTCAAAGAGGATGGTCTTCAATACACGGATATTAAGGAAGAAAATGATGAAGGACAAGACTATCTGGCCGCTATTAAAGAAGCGGCTATTGAAAGTTTGGGTTATTTTTTAAAACCTTCCGAACTTTTCGGTGAAATTGCTAAAAAGGGTAATAGAGAAACCGATAAAGAAAGTCAAAGTAATTTTATTTTGGATGATTTAGCTAAAATCTTAAAGAACATTGAATCGAGTACGATGGGAACAGAATCGGAAGATGATTTTGATGATTTATTTTCAGATTTAGATTTAACTTCCCAAAAGCTTGGACGGACGGAGACGGCTAAAAATACATTGATTGTCAAAGTATTAGGGCATTTAGATCAAATAGATTTTAGTTTGGATGATCCAAAATCTGATGTATTAGGTGATGCGTATGAATATTTAATTGGACAATTTGCCAGTGGTGCGGGGAAAAAAGCAGGGGAATTTTATACGCCTCAACAGGTTTCAACGGTGTTAGCTAAAATTGTGACTACGGGTAAAACGCGCTTAAAATCGGTTTATGATCCCACCTGTGGTTCAGGGTCGTTATTACTTCGGGTGAACAAAGAGATAGGTGATGTCACGGGTTTTTATGGGCAAGAGCTAAACCGTACTACTTATAACCTTGCCAGAATGAACATGATTTTACATGGCATTCATTATCAAGCATTTGATATTAAACAAGAAGATACACTTGAACATCCGCAACATTTAGATCAACAGTTTGAGGCTGTTGTGGCTAATCCGCCTTTTTCCTCGCATTGGTCGGCTAATTCTCTATTGATGGGCGATGATCGTTTTAGTCAATATGGAAAATTAGCGCCGAAGACTAAAGCGGATTTTGCCTTTGTACAGCACATGATTTCTCAATTGGCTGATAATGGCATTATGGCGGTGGTGTTACCGCATGGGGTTTTATTTCGAGGCAGTAGTGAAGGGCATATTAGAAAGTATTTGATTGAAAATAAAAATTATTTAGATGCGGTGATTGGATTACCCGCGAATATTTTTTTTGGCACGTCGATTCCCACCTGTATTTTAGTGTTTAAAAAATGTCGTGAAGCGGATAATACGATTTTATTTATTGATGCTAGTGCGCATTTTGAAAAAAAGAAGAATCAAAATTATTTAAGAGATCAGGATATTGATAAGCTTATTCACACGTTTCAGCAACGAATTGTTGAGGATAAATACAGTTATTGTGCAAGTTTGGATGAAGTTAAAGAGAATGATTACAACTTAAATATTCCGCGTTATGTGGATACTTTTGAGGAAGAAGAGCCGATTAATTTACAGGCGGTTGCGAGTGAGTTGATTGGATTAGATAAAGAAATTAGTTTAACCGATGGCAAGATTGCAGATTTTTGCAAGCAACTTAATATTTCAACCCCTTTTTAAGGAGCTGTAAAATGGATAACCAGCGACTCGATTTAACCGTCTTTAATAAAGCGATTTCGTCATTGGGCGAGGCATTAAGTGAGTATGAAAAAGACAAAACCAACACTTTTGTAAGGGATTCTTGTATTCAACGATTTGAATATTGTTATGAAATGTCCAAAAAAATATTAATCCGCTATTTAAAAAGTATTTCTGATGATCCGATGGAAATAGACCGAGAAAAATTATCTAACTTAATTCGGTACGCTTATAAAATCGGCATTGTTAAGCATAGTTGGGATGAGTGGGATATTTACAGGGAAAACAAAAATAACACTGCTCATGGTTATGATGAAGGAGTTGCGATTGATATTGTGGAACAATTACCCGCTTTTTATCATGAAATTTTATTTTTATCTGAAAGTATAAAAGCGAGTAATGAAAAATAATATGGATAATATAAAAAAAGTGCCTGTGTTGCGGTTTCCTGAGTTTTCGGGGGATTGGGAAGTTAAGAAGTTGGGAGAAGAATGCAATACTTTAATGTGTAAAAGAATATTTGCAGAAGAAACAAATGAAAACGAAGAAATCCCATTCTATAAAATAGGAACATTAGGAGAAAAGCCTGATGTATTTATTAGTAAAAAACTTTTTGAAGAATATAGATCAAAATATAATTATCCAAAAAAAGGAGAAATTTTAATTACTTGCAGTGGAACAGTTGGTAAATGTATTCCTTTTGATGGTAAAAAATCATATTATCAAGATTCTAATATTGTATGGATTGATAACTCAAAATTAAGAATTAAAAATGAATTATTATATTATGTTTTTTGTAACATTAACTGGGGTAAATTAAATTCTACAACGATAGCAAGAATTTATACTTCTGATCTTAAAAGTTTAAAACTTAAATACCCAAGAGAAATCCAAGAACAACAAAAAATAGCCGATTTTTTAACGCAGGTTGATCGAAAAATAGAACTACTGACTAAGAAAAAACAGCTTTTAGAACGCTATAAAAAAGGGGTAATGCAAAAGATTTTTTCTCAGACGTTGAGATTTAAAGACGACAACGGCAATGCTTACCCTGATTGGGAAGTTAAGAAGTTTAAGGATGTTTGTAATATAAAAAGAGGGGCTTCACCTCGTCCTATATCAGATTCTAAATGGTTTGATGATGATTCTATTATTGGCTGGGTCAGAATATCTGATGTAACAAAATCAAAGAAGTATTTAGAAAAAACAGTGCAATATTTATCAAATGAAGGTGTAAAAAAGAGCAGGTTAGTTGAAAAAGGAAATTTAATAATGAGTATTTGTGCAACTATTGGAAAGCCTATTTATACAAATTTTAATGTATGTATTCATGATGGTTTTGTTGTTTTTGATAAGCTTTCAGAAAATAAAGAGTTTATATATTATTATTTAGATATGATTAAAAAGACTTGGTATAAATACGGACAATCAGGAACACAGGTAAATTTAAATTCTGATATTGTTTCATCTGAAAAAATCAATCTTCCATCCCTTGAAGAACAAACCAAAATCGCCAACTTCCTAACCGAACTAGATCAAAAGATAAACCTTGTAGAAAAACAACTTAAAGGTACAAAAGACTATAAAAAAGGATTGCTGCAAAAGATGTTTGTTTAATTTTTCGCTCTCGCTCTTTCTGCCTTAATCCGCTCGGCGGCTTGTTCATAAGACTCGCCCACCCTCGCCAAACGCTCTATGTCTAAATTACTCACCCCATTAGTCATTGGCACTTTAGCCCGTGGCTTTTTAGGTTTAGCGGATTCTTTCTCAGAAAAAACAAACGTAAAATGCGACACCCGTCGCCCCGTCTTACGTTGAGACCATTCCACCGTATAATTTGAATGCGTATTAATATCCCTAATCGCTGGCTCAAGCACTCGTTTTTTTAAATCTTTAATGGAAGGGTATTTATCTTCAATCTGAAACTGTTTTTTTAACCATAAAATTTTAACTTCACGACTCCCTGTTGCTTTCCATTGCATTAATAATTCATATAAACGTATTCCATATACAGAAGTCATGCCTCCAATATGCTCCAAACTATAGCGCGTAAATGCACCGCGTAACTCACTTAAATAAGGCAACATCTTTTGTGCAAAAGTTAAAATAATTTTTCCAGATGTAGGAACATACTCTATTGAACTAATCCAATTAGTTTTTAAAAAAGAAGGTTCAAAAGTATTTTTATAAGTTTTTTCAATAACAACATAGCGTTTAAATAAAAATTCAGTGACTTCTTTTAATGCAAGATAGGCAGTATCATCAGAAACAGAAAAAATATGTGCAAAATCTCTTGCTGATAACTCAAACTCATCAGTTTCTAATAATTTTTCTGCGGAATTAACTTGAGCAATACACGCTAAAATAACTCGTTGCTCATTTAAGCTGAGTTTATAACCTGCTTCAATAACGTCATTTGATTTATATACAGTCAGTTTTTTTGTATTCATAAGCCCAAGTATAATATATTTGAGGACAACAATAAAGAAAGCCCTATAAAACCGAGGATTTGTCCCTTTATTGACCGAGGATTTGTCCCTTAATACCGAGGATTTGTCCTATTATAACCAAGGATTTGTCCCTTTATTTATCTACAGAGCCTTAAAAATCAATAAGTTAAAACGGCTAAAATATTAAAACAAGTATAAAATTATAAAAAAGTAACAAACAACTAATTTGTCCCTTTATTGACCAAGGATTTGTCCCTTTATTTATCTACAGATCCTTAAAAATCAATAACTTAAAAACCTTAAAATATTAAAACAAGTATAAAATATACATAAAAGAAACCAAACCAAGAATTTGTCCCTTTATGGGATCGGTTTACTCGTCTAATGCTTTTGTGCCTTAATCCTTACCGCCGCCTCCTCCCAAGTTTCACCCGCACGCGCCTTTTTTTCAATTTCTGACCTAGGCACACCCAAAATCATAGCCTCTTTAACACGAGGCTTAGACGGCTTATTATTCGCCTTCTCACTAAAAATAAACGTCAAATGCGTCACTCTGCGCCCTGTTTTGCGCTGAGTCCATTCCACCGTGTAATTAGAATGCGTATTAATATCTTTAATAGCTGGCTCAATGACTCGTTTTTTTAAATTAAACATACGATTATAACTTTCATCTAATTCAAATTGCTGTTTTAACCAATCTATTTCAATTTCTCGCTCGCCTGTTGACTTCCACTGCATTAATAACTCATACAAACGAATCCCATAAATAGAAGACATCGCACTAATTTGATTTAACTGATAAAAAGTAAATTTTCCTGTTAATTCGCTTAAATAAGGCAACATTAAGGGCGAAAACAGCAAGCTCACTTTTCCTTTATCGGGATAATAATTAATCGCACTAATCCAACGGGTTCGCGTGTATTCTAAATCTTTATCCGTTGGGTCTGGATTATCAATAATCACATAGCGTTCAAAAAGCTGTTCAGATACATCTTTTAAAGTTTGATACGCCCTATCCTCACTAATTTTAAAATGGGCTGCAAATTCTTTAGCTGTTACCTCAAAGCGTTCTGACGCGGATAATGGTTTACTGGAATTAACCTTAGCAATACAACATAAAATAAGCCGTTGTTCATTTAGACTTAATTTATAACCCGCTTCAATAACTTTATTAGACTTATAAACCGTTAAATTATTCTTAGACATGAGAAGAAACAATTAAATAAAAAGACTACTTTAATATTTAACGTAGCTAAAATCAACCAATTTGTAGTCTTTAAGCAACTGATTTGTAGTCTAATCCAACTGATTTCTCGTCTTATCCAACCGATTTGTAGTCTAATAGGCTTGTAAGTTATTGAATTTAAAATTTTATTACGCCCTTAAAACAAGAGTAAAACAAGTATAAAATAATAAAATAGAACACAATTAAATAAAAAGACGACTTTAATATTTAAAGTCGCTAAAAGCAACTAATTTGTCGTCTTTAAGCAACCTATTTGTCGTCTAATCCAACTGATTTGTAGTCTTATCCAACCGATTTGTCGTCTAATAGGCTTGTAAGTTATTGAATTTAAAATTTTATTACGTCCTTAAAACAAGAGTAAAACAAGTATAAAATAATAAAATAGAACATTAAAAATTTGAGTCTCGGATTTGTCCCTTTATGAACTTAAATTTATCTAAAAATCAGTATTTTGTAATACAATGAAAACCAAGCTGTAAAATTATTTATCAACTAAAATAATAATGACAACTGAATCAGAGCAAACTTTAGAAAATAATCTCGTTAAACAACTGGTTTCATTGGGTCACAACTTTGTAAAAATCAGAGACGAAAATGAACTACTTGCCAATCTAAAAATTCAACTGGAAAAACATAATAATATTACCTTAACCGATAGCGAATTTTCTAAAATCCTAAATCACCTAAACAAAGGTAATGTATTTGAAAGGGCGAAAATTCTTAGGGATAGAATGTATCTGCAAAAGGATGGGGGTGATTTCGTCTATATTGAATTTATCAACCAAGATCACTGGTGTAAAAATCAATTCCAAGTCACTCAGCAAGTCACTATTGAAGGGAATTATAAAAATCGCTACGATGTTACCTTGTTTATAAACGGCTTGCCACTGGTACAAATAGAGCTTAAAAAAGAGGTTTAGAACTTAAAGAAGCCTTTAATCAAATCAACCGTTATCAAAAACATTCATATTTTGCAGGTTCAGCACTCTTTAATTATATTCAGTTATTTATTATCAGTAATGGAGTCAATACTAAATATTACGCCAATAACCGCTACCAGTCCTTTAAACAAACTTTTTTCTGGGCGGATGAAAACAATAAAAATATCACAGGGTTAGAAGAATTTGCAGAAAGTTTTTTAGAAAAATGTCACCTTGCCAAGATGATTACAAAATACATCGTCTTGAATGAACAAAAAATCTTAATGGTACTAAGACCCTATCAATATTATGCCACTGAAGCTATTGTAAACCGCGTAAAAAACACTGATAAAAACGGTTATATTTGGCACACCACAGGCTCAGGAAAAACCTTAACTTCATTTAAAGCCAGTCAAATTTTAATGCAGTTGCCACAAACTCGTAAGATGGGTAAAAGAATAACTTGTAGCATGGGTAGAGCGTAATGAGCGATAGCGAAATGGAGCGAAACCCATCACTTTGCGCCATCCGCTTTGATGGGTTTCGCTATCGCTCTACCCATCCTACAAGATACAAGCTACAAGCTACAAGTTAATTTATTATTTCATTGATAGGTAATAAAAATGACCGATTATCGCCGAAATTACATTAAAGGAGGGACTTACTTTTTTACGGTTAATCTAGCTGAACGTAAACAAAAACTGCTCATAGAAGATGTTGATATATTACGAGAAGCTTTCCGAACTGTTAAACAGGCTCACCCATTTAAAATTGATGCTATTGTGATTTTACCTGACCACTTACATACTATATGGACACTGCCCGAAAATGATGCTGATTTTAGTTTGCGTTGGCGACAAATAAAATCAACTTTTTCCAGAAACATTGAACAACAAGAACGAATTTCTAAAAGCCGATTACGAAAAAAAGAACGTGGAATATGGCAACGACGTTTTTGGGAGCATACTATTCGTAATGAAGAAGATTTTATTCGCCATATCGAATACATCCATTACAACCCTGTTAAACATGGTTATGTAAAACACGTTGAAGACTGGGCTTATTCATCTTTTCATCACTTATATCACTACTGATGTAAATCTTATTTAACTTTCAAACTTCCAACTAACAAAAAGAGATTATCATGAAAAAAACTATACTAGGATTAACTACGCTGTTGATTAGCGTTTCAGCTTATGCAGAAGAATTTCCAGCAGGTTTAAGATTACCCACCGCAACAGAATTATCAAACGAACCCTTACGCAATGAATCCCCCACCAAAAATGCAACCGTCACCGCCGACTTCAACGGCGATGGAAAACTCGACTATGCCTACCTACTTGCAAGCATCAACACCAGCCGAGGCGCGTTAGCCGTTAAACTCTCCAC
>DAOUTG010000044.1 GCA_030626845.1 Methylococcaceae bacterium | reverse complement strand
GAAACCGTCCCATCGTGCATAATATCGGCAAAAAATAACAGCGCATAATTATCCTCATCAACCCCAATCACCTCACGCCCAATCATCATCACCCATTTATCAAACACCTGCTTTAAATTATCAGGCGTAATCTGAGTACGAATAATATCGCTCGAAGCAATCGCCGCCTTAACGGTACTAATAAACTCATCTGCATGGGTTGCAATCTTAAACGACACAAAATGCGTCCCAATATGTGCCGAAACTTCATCTAACGCCTCTTTAGGGTATTGACTCGCCGACTTACCCCATTTCACCGTCTTTTTTTTCAAAAATGGTAACACATCCGAAGTCTTCATTAATGACGCTTTTTCGGTATCAATCACCGCTAAAAACGGCGGAATGGTTTCACCCTTATTCAAACCATCTTGAACATAATGCAATAATTGGGTAAACATGGCATAACTGGAATTCCTGCCTGTATCTTTGGCTTCAAACCAAATTTCATCCGTGCGAATATCAACTAAACCTTTGGTATAACTTTTAAGTCCTAGGGCTTGGATATAAATATCTTTAACGTCTTCTTCACTTTTAGCTTGTTTTAAACGGGTATAAAGAATAGCTACGGTCATAATAATGTGGTTCTTAATCTAAAAAGTTAAAAAGAAAACCCTATTTTATAGGGAATTAAATAGTTTCCCATTACATAATAAGCCCAACCTCTTCAACTTGATTATCAAGTAAATAAAACCCGCGTAATACTAAAAGATCTTTAGTATTTAAAGAAATAATTAAATACAAAGCCTCTGGATAATTTGCTAACGCTAAATCAGTTGACGAAGGATAAGCTTCGCTATGTGGATGAGAGTGATAAATTGCAAATAATTGCTCTTCTTTTTTACGCAAAGTTTTAAAAACACTAATTTGTTCAGCGGCATCTAAAGTAAATTTACACTGAGGATTAGCATCACTATTCTTCACAGGATAACAACTTTGAGCTTTCCCATTCTTTGCCCCAATCAAACCACATACTTCAGTTTCTATAGAAGATTGAGCATGATGTAAAAGTTGCTGAATTATTTTTAAGGGTAATTGGATTTCTTTTTTTTGCATTAATTTCCTAATGGTTCATAAAAATCATCAGATACATGAATTTTACCCTGATATTCGCCTATTGTTTTTTGTTTGACGGTGTATTTTTTCTGTTGTTTTTATAAATCAGGGCTAATATTTCAACCTCATGAATTAGTTGTTCTACGAGTCTTTTGCAAAATCTATTAAAGCGAGTGAATTTCTAGCTTGAATAGCTCAAAATTAAAAACTTACTTATAAATGATAAAATTAGGAGGAGGAGGGGGATTTTTTATGTTTCAACAGGTTTAATAATTTTGTAAGATGCTCTAATTATATATAATTAAAGCTAGTAATTAAAGAACGGTTGATAACGCTATTAAAAATCACACTTTAGATTTAAGTGATACTGCGGTATTCTAACTCTTTTGAGCGATAAAAGACGAGACATGGAAGAAAATTACCAACCTGCCATTATAGAAAATCAGGCGCAAACCGCGTGGGAAAAAAGGGGTGTATTTAACGCCGTTGAAGACACTAGCAAAGAAAAATACTATTGCTTATCCATGTTTCCTTACCCGAGTGGCAAGCTGCACATGGGGCATGTTCGCAATTATACGATTGGCGATGTCATTAGCCGTTATCAACGAATGTTGGGTAAAAATGTCATGCAGCCGATGGGATGGGATGCCTTTGGTTTACCTGCTGAAAATGCAGCAATGAAACACGGGGTACACCCTGCTGACTGGACCTATGAAAATATAAATTACATGCGTGAGCAATTAAAAGAGCTTGGCTTTGCGTATGATTGGTCGCGTGAATTTGCCACGTGCGACCCCAGCTATTATCGTTGGGAGCAATGGTTTTTTCTGCGTTTATTAAAAAAAGGGTTGGTTTATAAAAAAACCGCACCCGTCAACTGGTGTCCGCATGATGCCACCGTATTAGCCAATGAACAAGTTATTGATGGTTGCTGTTGGCGTTGTGATACTGCCGTAGAACGTAAAGAAATTTCGCAATGGTTTTTAAAAATTACCGCGTATGGGGATGAACTTTTAGCGGATTTAGAAAAATTAGACGACTGGCCAGAGCAAGTTAAAACTATGCAAGCGAACTGGATTGGGCGTTCAGAAGGTTTGGAAGTAGACTTTGCCGTTGTAGATATATCAGAACCGTTGCGCATTTATACTACTCGCCCAGATACTTTAATGGGAGTGACTTATTTAGCAGTTGCGGCCGAACATCCATTAGCACAAAAAGCGGTGGAATTAAAACCTGAATTAGCCACTTTTATTCATGAATGTAAAACCATGGAGTCCTCAGAAGCGGCGATGGAAACCATGGAAAAGCGCGGGGTAGATTCGGGCATGGTTGCAACGCATCCGATTACAGGTGAACAAGTGCCTGTGTGGATCGCAAATTTCGTCTTAATGGGTTATGGCACCGGCGCGGTAATGGCTGTTCCTGCACATGATCAACGGGATTTTGAATTTGCAACGAAATATAATATTCCTATCAAACAGGTTATTTATACAGCGACCGATGACGAGGATAGTATCGCTGAGCAAGCCTTTACGACGAAAGGTATTTTAAAAAATTCGGGTGAATTTGATGGCTTAAACTTTAAAACGGCCTTTAAGGCCATTGCTAATAAATTAGAAACTGAAAATAAAGGGCAACGTAAAACTAATTTTCGCTTACGTGACTGGGGCGTTTCCAGACAACGTTATTGGGGCGCACCGATTCCTATTATTTATTGTGAGACCTGCGGCACTGTCGCTGTTCCTGATGAACAATTACCCGTTGAATTGCCAAAAGATGTGGTTTTAGATGGCACATCATCGTTAGTTACCCACCCGACTTTTTCGCATGTTGATTGTCCTTCGTGTGGAAAGCCTGCACGTCGTGAAACCGATACCTTCGATACCTTTATGGAATCCTCATGGTATTTTGCTCGTTTTGCCAGCCCTAAAGCAAACAGCATGTTAGATGAAAGCGCGAAACACTGGCTACCAGTCGATCAATATATTGGTGGGATTGAACATGCCATTTTACATTTATTATATGCGCGTTTTTATACTAAATTATTGCGTGATGAAGGTTTGATTGTTTCTGATGAGCCGTTTAAACGCTTATTAACCCAAGGGATGGTAGTGGCAGAAACGTATTATCAACTAGAGGAAAGTGGACAAAAACACTATTTAAACCCGACCGAGGTTGAGGTTGAGCATGATGATAAAGGCAAAGTGATTGCGGCAAAATCACTAGCTGATGGCTCAGAGGTGATTATTGGTAATATCGAAAAAATGTCGAAATCTAAAAATAACGGCATTGACCCGCAAGCGTTGATTAATAAATATGGGGCTGATACCGTCAGGCTTTACACCATGTTTACGTCACCGCCAGATCAATCTTTGGAATGGAATGATGCAGGGGTTGAAGGGGCTTATCGGTTTCTAAAACGCTTATGGCGACAAGCGTATTTACACATTAGTCAAAACTTAACTAATTTATCTTTAGATAAAAATAGTTTGACAGCTGATGAGAAAAACCTACGTCGTCAATTGCATCAAACCTTAGAAAAAGTAAGCGATGATTTGGGGCGGCGTTATACCTTTAATACGGCGATTGCCGCTAATATGGAGTTGCTTAATCACTTAACTAAATTTAAAGGACAAAGTACGAATGCTAATGCCATTCGTCAAGAAGTCTTAGAAGGCATTAGTTTAATGCTATCTCCGATTGTACCCCATATTTGTCGTCAATTATGGTTAGATTTGGGACATGAAAGTGATGTGGTCAGTGAGTCTTTTCCTGACATTGATAATACGGCGATGACGCAAGATTCAATGACCATTATTGTACAAGTCAATGGTAAATTGAGAAGTAAGCTTGAGGTCTCTGTTGATGCCACAAAAGAACAACTTGAAGCATTAGCATTCGCCGATGAGCAGACACAAAAATTTATTGAGGGAAAAGCCATTAGAAAAGTAATTGTTGTCCCTAAAAAATTAGTTAATATTGTAGTTTGATTTTTCCCATAGGGTGGGCATAGCCTACCCTACGCAACTGGAGATTTTTCGGTAATCGTCAATGTCACGCATCCACTTAAACAGCTTAGGAAAATGAGGTGAGTAAATTTGATAAAAAATCAGGTATTACCCAATAAATAGCGGGAAGAATATTTTTTATTTTCTCGTAAGTTGTTGATTTTCGATATGGGTTTAAAATACGCTGAATTGCTGTCATAAGCAGATGTCATCATAAATAAGCGTAGATTTCTTCTAACTGTAACTTACCCTAAGATTTAAATTTAGATACACAATCAGTATTGACAGAAATCCTTAATCACAGTAATTTAAACTATTTTAGTTCATAACTTTAGAGTCCTCAATGGAAGAATTTCATCGAATCAGCCGTTTACCCCCTTATGTTTTTAACATTGTTAATGAATTAAAAGCAAAAGCCCGTGCGAGCGGTGAAGATATCATTGATTTTGGTATGGGTAATCCAGACCAGCCAACCCCGAAACATATTGTTGATAAAATGGTGGAAGCTGCACAACGTGATGACACTCATCGTTATTCGGTTTCCAAAGGGATTCCTCGATTAAGACAAGCAATTTGTAATTGGTACAAAAAGCGTTATGACGTTGATTTAAACCCTGAAACTGAGGCAATTGTTACTATTGGTTCAAAAGAAGGTTTGGCACACCTCGCTTTGGCAACATTAGGGCCGGGCGATGTCGTTTTAGTCCCTAATCCTGCTTATCCAATTCACCCCTATGGCGTGGTGATTGCTGGAGCTGATTTAAGACATGTACCGTTAGTTCCTGGCGTTGATTTTTTTGATGAATTACATAAAGCGATTATTGATTCATGGCCTAAGCCTAAAATGTTGATTCTTAATTTTCCAGGAAACCCAACCACACAATGTATTGAACTGGATTTTTTTGAGCGAATTATAGTCGTTGCCAAAGAACATAATATTTGGGTGGTACATGATATTGCTTATGCAGATATTGTTTTTGATGGTTATAAAGCCCCTTCTATTTTAGAAGTTGAAGGCGCAAAAGAAATTGCAGTGGAATTTTTCTCGCTCTCTAAAAGTTATAATATGCCAGGCTGGCGCGTTGGCTTTATGTGTGGCAATCCTGATTTAGTTGCTGCTTTAACTAGAATGAAATCTTATTTGGATTACGGTACTTTTACACCCATTCAGGTGGCAGCTATTCATGCGCTTGAGGGGCCTCAAGATTGTGTTAAAGAAATTTGTGCAATGTATAAAAATCGCCGAGATGTTTTATGTGAAGGCTTAAATGCTCTAGGCTGGAGGGTAGAAAAACCTAAAGCAACGATGTTTGTTTGGGCGAAAATTCCTCAAGCTTATAAGGCACTGGGGTCATTAGAATTTTGTAAAAAAATGATTATTGATGCTAAAGTTGCCGTATCGCCTGGGATAGGTTTTGGTCAGCATGGGGATGACCATGTTAGATTTAGTCTCATTGAAAATGAGCATAGAACCCGTCAAGCGCTGAGAGGTGTTCGGAATATGTTTAAAAAAGACAACGTTGTATAATGATAATCACAGTAAGTTACCCCAAGCATTAAGGAGCTAAATTTGAAACCCGTAAAAGTAGGTGTATTAGGATTGGGAGTGGTCGGTGGCGGCACAATCAATGTATTGAAACGTAATGCGGCTGAAATTGCTCGCCGTGCAGGGCGTGAAATTATCGTCACTCGTGCTTGCGCTCGACATTTAGAAAGAGAACGTATTTGTGATACACAGGGAATTCACTTAACGACAGACCCTTTAGAAATAATTAATGACCCTGAAATTGAGATTATTTTAGAATTAATTGGTGGCGATAGTCTGGCTAAAGACTTGGTTTTAATCGCCATTTCTAAAGGTAAACACGTGGTTACTGCAAATAAAGCATTAATTGCTTTACATGGCAATGAAATTTTTGAACTCGCCAATGCGAAAGGGGTTGTGGTTGCTTTTGAGGCAGCGGTTGCAGGGGGTATTCCAATTATTAAAGCCTTGCGAGAAGGTTTAAGTGGTAATCAAATTGAATGGCTTGCAGGGATTATCAATGGCACGGGTAACTTTATTCTCACTGAAATGCGTGATAAAGGGCGTGATTTTGATGATGTGTTAGCCGAGGCGCAAGCATTAGGTTATGCAGAAGCTGATCCTACATTTGATATAGAGGGTATAGATGCTGCCCATAAATTAACTATTTTAGCTTCAATTGCCTTCGGTATTCCTTTGCAGTTTGAAAAAATTTATATTGAAGGTATCACTCAGATTACTCGTGAAGATGTCAATTATGCCGAAGAGCTAGGCTACCGAATTAAACATTTAGGTATTGCTCGCAAAACAGATCAAGGCATTGAATTAAGGGTTCATCCAACTTTAATTCCACATCGGCGTTTAATTGCCAATGTTGATGGGGTCATGAATGCTATTTTAGTTCAAGGCGATGCGGTAGGCCCTACGCTTTATTACGGCGCAGGAGCAGGGGCAGAACCTACCGCCTCTGCTGTAGTTGCTGATGTCATTGATGTGGTTAGAACCTTAACCACTGATCCTGAAAACCATGTGCCTCATTTAGCTTTTCAAGAAAATTCAATTGAAGATATTCCCGTATTGAAAGCAGAAGAAATGAAAACCGCTTATTATTTACGTTTAAATGCCAATGATAAATCAGGGGTTCTTGCGGAGGTGACAGGTATTTTTGCAGAGCATCAAATTAGTATTGAGGCGATGATTCAAAAAGAGCCTAATAAGGGAACAGCTAAAGTTTCTGTCATTTTATTAATGCAAATGACACTTGAAAAAGAAATGAATGCGGCGATTAAAAAAATCGAAGCACTAGACAGCATTAAGAGTAAGGTTGTGAGGATTCGAATGGAAACGCTCAAATAAAATAGGGAATCTACTTTAAATTTTAAGGTAGAGTTTTGTTTTTTCACTCCACATTTGAAATGATAATTTATTGCATTGACTCGGCTTTGTAAAATAGATACAAAATAGGCTTATTCGTTAATTTAAGAAAAATAACTGGAAATAATATGGCGCATTACACAGGATTAATTAATCGTTATCAAGACCGCTTACCTATTAATAAAAACACTCGCATCATTAGTTTAAATGAAGGGAATACGCCTTTGATTAAATTGGAAAACATTCCTAAACTAATCGGTAAAGAAGTTGAAATTTATGTGAAATATGAAGGTTTAAACCCAACAGGTTCATTTAAAGATCGTGGGATGACAATGGCGGTCACCAAAGCGGTTGAAGAAGGCAGTGAAGCCATTATTTGTGCTTCAACAGGTAATACGTCAGCCTCTGCTGCAGCCTATGCAGTACGCGCAGGGATTCGTGCCTTTGTATTAATTCCTGAAGGAAAAATTGCTTTAGGAAAATTAGCACAAACCTTAATGTATGGGGCAGAAATCATCCAAATTAATGGTAATTTTGACCAAGGCATGAGTTTGGTTAAAGAAGTTGCGAAACACGCCCCTGTGACGATTGTTAATTCGATTAACCCTTTTAGAATTGAAGGACAAAAAACCGCAGCGTTTGAAATTGTCGATGATTTAGGGGATGCCCCCGATTATCACTGCCTACCTGTGGGAAATGCAGGGAATATTACGGCTTATTGGAAAGGATATAGCGAATATGCGACCGATAAAGTGGCAACTAAACGACCTATTATGTGTGGTTATCAGGCGGCAGGTGCAGCACCTTTTATTAAAGGTGAGATGATTGACAACCCAGAAACTATAGCCACAGCCATTCGTATTGGTCGCCCACAATCATGGGATTTTGCTAGAAATGCTCAAAAGGAATCGGGTGGGTGGTTTGATAAATTTACCGATGAACAAATTTTAGCGGCGCAGAAAATGCTTTCTGGTTATGAAGGTATTTTTTGCGAACCTGCTTCTGCCACTTCTTTAGCAGGTGCATTACATGATATTAGCAATGGAAAAATAAAGGAAGGTTCTAAAATTGTCTGCACTTTAACAGGCAATGGTTTAAAAGATCCTGATACCGCTATTTCTCAATGCAAAGATACCCATCCTGTTACAATTGAGGCAAATTTAGATGCGGTTAAAAAAGCGATTTTAGATAATATGTAATTTCAAGATTTTTATAAAATCGGAGTCCAAAACATATTTTGGACTCCTGTTTGTTTATAGCCTTTCATTTTAAATGATAGCTTAAAATTAAATTTGATAAAATGCTAATACTTTTTTAACATAATTTTGCGTCTCTTTGTAAGGAGGAATAGAATTATTATATTTCATTACCGCGCCTTCTCCTGCATTATAAGCGGCAACAGCAAGTCGAGTATTTGATTTAAATAGTTTTAATAAAATCTTTAAATAATGCGTCCCGCCATCAATACTTTGCCTTGGGTCTCGACGATTAGTAACACCAAATCGTTTTGCTGTCGCAGGCATTAACTGCATTAAACCCATTGCTCCAACGGGTGAAACTGCATTAGGATTATAAGCAGATTCAGCTAAAATAACGGCATGAACTAGTCTAGGATCCACATTATATTTCTTAGCAGATTGTGCGACATAAGCACTATATTTCTTTTTATTCGCTTTTGCATTATGCGACATTCTAGTGTAACGTGCTTTTGCTTTACGACTTAAACTTTTACCTGATTTTGAAAATCCCCCTTTTGAAAAACTACTTAAATTACCCAGTTTGTTGTCTTTATTTCTCAGTCTTACAACAATTTTAGTACGAATAATTCGCTTATAATTTTTATTTGGTGGTGTATCGGTATAATGAATTTTTCCACTTTTATCTGTATATTTAAAAACATCAGCAAATACAGCACTTGAAAAAATAAAAGCCACTAGAAAAGCGGTTAAAAATTTAATCATATTTCCTCCTTCGGCAGATTAATAATTTTTATTAATTTCGCTGCTTTTATCGCATTAGCTTTTGCACTATTCGTATTATTAGCAACGCTGATAGCAACGCCCATTCTTCTGGAAATCAAAGCTTTAGGTTTTCCAAATAACCGCACTTCGGTTTCAGGCATACTAAGGGCTTTATCTAGCCCTTCATAAATGATACTTTGGCTATCAATACCGCCTAAAATAACCGCAGATGCGCCTGGTTGCTGCATATGGGTTGATATAGGCAAACCTAAAATAGCCCGCGCATGTAAATCAAATTCACTTTGTCGTTGGGTCAACATTGTAACCATCCCTGTATCATGAGGTCTGGGACTTACTTCGCTAAACCAAACATTATCGGCTTGGATAAATAACTCAACCCCAAAAACCCCTAATCCGCCTATTTCATCGGTGATCTTTTGGGCAATTCTTTGAGCATTTTTAATTGCTTGGTCACTCATGGCTTGAGGCTGCCAACTTTCACGGTAATCACCGTCTTCTTGTCGATGTCCAATCGGTTCACAAAAATGTGTTTCCATTTCTCCTTGAGTATTTAAAGCACGTACGGTCAATAGCGTAATTTCAAAATCAAAATCAATTTTTGCCTCAATAATCACTTTACCTGTTGCAGCTCTCCCGCCTTGTTTGGCAACCTCCCAAGCAATTTCTAATTCATGTTCATTATTAACCATTGATTGTCCCTTTCCAGAGGATGACATCGTAGGTTTAATGAAGCAAGGGTAACCAATACCTTGCTCAATCGCTATTTTCAACTCAGAAAGCCCTGTTGCAAACGCATAAGCCGAAGTCGGAAGTGCTAATTTTTCAGCCGCAAGCGTTCTAATCCCTTCACGATTCATGGTTAACTGCACAGCTCTTGCATTAGGAACAATCGTGCATTGTCCTTGCGCTTCAATTTCAGCTAACGCATCAGTGGCAATGGCCTCAATTTCAGGAATAATAAAATCAGGTTTTTCCTCAGCAATTAGTTTTTTAATGGCATCAGCATTGGTCATATCAATAACATGCGCTCGATGAGCGACTTGATGAGCGGGTGCATTGGCATAGCAATCAACAGCAATCACTTCGACACCATAACGTTGTAAAGAAATAGTAATTTCTTTGCCTAATTCGCCACTACCTAGAAGTAAGGCTTTAGTGGCGTTGGGAGTTAATGCAGTACCTAATTTCATTTTGGGTTTTGTAAATAATTTTTTAAAAAATAAATTATTAATAAGCTATTAATAATTTAAATAGAGATGATTTGGATATAATTGCTAAAAGATAACTCCTATTATAAGTTTTTTTACTAAGAAATCATTTTTAAATTTATTTTTTGTTAACTTTAACCAAAATTCGCAATCTTTTAGTATAACTTCCTTGTTGATAGGATAAATTTTCACTCGCTTCTGAGTTGTGTTGTTGATTCACTGCCGCTATTTCTACCCACTTACCTAAATGGGTTCTAAGTGTCGTTGTTACCTCTTGAGTATTTATATTACCCTTTTCTTGCAGCGTATCTGACCAAGGAGAAATCTCTAATATCACCTGTTCACCATTCAGTCGGGGTAATACAGAAAACCCTGTACTCACTTCAACCAATTGGGTTTGCTGATTTACAATAGGTTCACCAAACGCTGAATAATAAACTTGCGTGTGACTAATAGGATGATGACGACCGGCTTTTATATGGGCGGCTGTTCCCTCTAAAGTCGTTAAAACTTGTTGATTATCGGTGTTATTTTTCCGATGTTGTTGTTGATAATGCCCTTCAACATAACCTTGGTTTTGTGAGGGGTTATTGACTGAAAGATTAATATTAATCCCCAGTCCTGCATTGAGTTGTTCTGCACTAAAATCTTGCGTCTGAACAACGGTAATTGTCAGATTTGTCAGCACATTATCTAGTTTTTTGATAATCGCTTTAAGTTCTCGTAATTTTGCAGGGGTCGTTTTAACGATTAAATTAAAACCATTGGGAATTAAGCTATCCGAAGCATCTAATAAAGGCGCAATAATAGGGTGTATTTCTGAGGCAGGGCGATTAGATAAAGGAATTATTTCCATCACTGTTTCGCTGGCGATACACCCCAGGCTAAATGAAAATAACGCTAAAAAAAATAAATTATTTGCCATTTAAACCTCCAAGGTCTTTAAGACCTTGGCGATCTGACCTAGATTAAAGTTGCTTATAAAGCGATAAGTAGTGTGCGGCACTATTTTTCCATGAAAAATCTTTTTTCATACAGTTACGTTGTAATTTTTTCCAAGTAGATTTGTCATAGAATAAAATTAAAGTTCGCTTAATAGCTTCCATTAAAGAATCAGCATTTGCATCATGAAAAGCAATGCCTGTCGCCGTGTTATTCGCCAAACTTTCAGGTAAGGCATCTTCTATGGTATCTGCTAGACCCCCTGTTTTTCTAACAATAGGAATCGTACCATAACGTTGACTATAAAGTTGATTTAATCCACAAGGTTCAAAACGTGACGGCATCATAAAAATATCAGCACCTGCTTCAATTAAATGTGCTAATGATTCATCATAGCCTAAATTAACTGATATTTTATCAGGATAGAGTAAGGTAAGATTATGCAAACGATGTTCAAAATTATGATCTCCACTACCTAATAAAACAAACTGAATCGGCAAGGAAAGCATGTCAGGTAAACATTCTAAAATAAGATCAATCCCTTTTTGCTCTACTAAGCGACTAATTAATCCAAAAACAGGAATATCCTTATCAATGGGTAAAAATAACCGTTTTTGTAATGCTATTTTATTATTTTTCTTATCGCTTAAGTTATCACTATTGTAGTGTTGGGCAATTTGATCATCTGTTTCAGGATTCCAAATATCGGTATCTATCCCATTAATAATACCACTCAATATATCCTGTTTATAATGCAATAAACCTTCAAGTCCGTAGCCAAAGTCAGAGGTTTGTATTTCTAAGGCATAACTGGGACTAACGGTAGTAATATGATCGGCATAAACGACTCCTCCTTTAATGAGAGATAACATGCCATAAAATTCCAAGCCATCGGGATGCCAAAGTTGACTTGGTAAATTTAAAGTAGGATATTTTTCAGCAGGATATAAGCCTTGATAGGCTAAGTTATGAATGGTAAATACTGTTGCAGGACGTGAATTTTCAAGACTCAATAAGGCAGGAACTAGCCCTGATTGCCAATCATTACAATGAACAATGTCAGGTTTCCATTTTAAATGAGTTCTATCCATCGCAATTTCGGTTGCCACTTTACAAAATAAGGTGAATCGCTCCAAATTATTATGCCAAGGATTACCCTGATCATCACTGTAGGGATTATTTCCTGGTAAATTAAAAAAGGGCGGGTAATCTACTAACCAAACGGTAACATGGCTATTAGGTAGTTTGGTTTCAAGAATATGTATTTCACAATTATCAACGTAAATGGTACAACGATGATGTACAGGTTCGGTCAGTTTTAAACTTTTATAATGGGGTAATAGTAAATGAATACTTTGTGAAAGCTCATTTAATGCTTTCGGAAGACTACCTGAAACGTCAGCAAGCCCCCCTGTTTTAATCAGAGGATGGGCTTCACTACTAACAAAAAGTATTTTTTTCATAAATTTCAGTTTTGCAAAATTATTATGTCGTTTAATTATGCGTAGAGTGGGCATAGCCCACCCTACATGGTTTTATAGTTTTAAAACTACAGCAGCTAAAGGCGGTAAGGTTAAGGTAACTGAGTGTGGGTTATTCATCCATGCCTCTGGCTCAGAAATCACCTGTCCATTTCCAACATTACTTCCCCAATAATAGCTAGAATCTGAGTTAAAAATTTCTATATACGTTCCTTCAGCAGGGACGCCAATGCGATAATTTTCTCTAGGATTAGGGGTGAAATTTAAAACAATCACTAAATCTTCTTCAGCCGTTTTACGACGATAGCTAATGACAGATTGTTGTATATCATGACAGTCTATCCATTCAAAACCTTCATGGTCAAAATCATGTTGAAATAAAGCGGGATGTTTCACATATAATTTATTTAAGTCTTTAATTAAGGTTTGAATACCCTTATGTTGTGGATAATCGAGTTGAAACCAATCTAAAGCTTGATTAAAATTCCACTCTGCGCCTTGTCCAAATTCACACCCTTGAAATAAAAGTTTTTTACCAGGGTAGGTAAACATAAAACTATAAAGTAAACGTAGATTAGCAAATTTTTGCCACTCATCGCCTGGCATTTTAGATAATAAAGAGCCTTTTCCATGAACCACTTCATCGTGTGAAAAGGGGAGAACGAAATTTTCAGTAAAGGCATACAACATGCCAAAGGTTAATTGGTCATGATGATGTTTTCTATGTATAGAATCAAGACTCATATAAGACAGTATATCGTGCATCCAGCCCATATTCCACTTCATTGAAAACCCTAAGCCCCCTGTCCATGTTGGACGTGTTACTTGTGGCCATGAAGTTGATTCTTCTGCCATAATAACGGTTCCAGGGTGCTGATCGTGAGTAACAGAATTTAAGTCACGTAGAAAATCAATCGCTTCTAAGTTTTCATTGCCGCCATACATATTGGGTATCCAATCATTCTCTTCTCGCGAATAATCCAGATATAACATGGAAGCCACGGCATCAACACGTAAACCATCTAAATGAAACTCTTCTAACCAAAAAACAGCACTTGCCAATAAAAAGTTTTTAACTTCATTTCGGCTGTAGTTATAAATTAAAGTCCCCCAATCTCGATGTTCTCCTTTACGTGGGTCTTCATGTTCATAGAGTGCGCTCCCATCAAAACGTGCTAAAGCAAAACTATCCTTTGGAAAATGAGCGGGAACCCAATCTAAAATAATACCCACTTCATTTTCATGACAATAATCAACAAAATAACGAAAATCATCAGGTGACCCATGACGACTTGTCGGTGCAAAATAACCTGAGGTCTGATAACCCCATGAAGCATCTAAAGGATGTTCTGTAATCGGCAATAATTCAATATGGGTAAACCCGAGTTCTTTAACATATTCAACTAACTGTGATGCAAGTTCACGATAATTTAAAAAGTTACCTCGAACGTCTCGTTGCCACGACCCTAAATGAACCTCATAAATAGACATTGGCTCGTGTAACCAATCATGTTTACAGCGTTGTTTCATCCATTGGCTATCTTTCCATTGATAATCTTTCTTTTGCCTAATAATTGACGCGGTTTGTGGTCTAAACTCAAATTCTTGACCATAAGGGTCAACCTTAGTCATGATCTCCTTAGTTTCAGCATTAAGAATTTCAAATTTATATAAACAGACAGCATCCAAATTAGGAATGAAAATTTCCCATATTCCACAGCGGCCTAAATTTCGCATAGGATTACAGCGTCCATCCCAGTGATTGAAATCCCCAATGACGCTTACACGCTGTGCATTAGGCGCCCAAACAGCAAAATGAATCCCATTAATTCCATCAACTTTATACGAATGCGCCCCTAATTTTCTATAAATATGCCAATGTTTGCCCTCTGAAAATAAATGTTGATCAAATTCAGGTAGTTGTGATGGGAAATCATAAGGATCATAAAACTTAAAGGGATGTCCTTCTTTATCAACGCCATGTAATTCATAATGTTTTAAAGTCTTAGCAGACTTTAAGGGAGCTTCAAAAAAATCAGTATCGGTCATTCGTTGTAATTCACCGTATCCTGTAATAGAAACGGTTTCAGCATAAGGTAAATAAACCTTTACCTGTGTTTGTTTGTTTTTAATATGACGACCCAAAATAGAAAAAGGGTCATGATGGGTTGCCTCACTGATTTTTATCGAATCAGAATCAAGCGTAATTTTTTTTTGTTGCTTGTTCACCTTGTAATGCCTCAGTGTAGTAAAATGAATTGGTAAGTCATGTTACCAAATTATATTTATTATGTAACAGTCAATTTCATAAAGGGGATAAAAATGTCAGATTCACCAAGTCAACCTCATGATCGTTTTGTTAGTCATCTAACACGAAATACCGTCGCATTAATTTTAGCAGGCGGTCGTGGTTCAAGACTAAAACAAATGACCGATTGGCGCGCAAAACCGGCGGTGCCTTTTGGGGGGAAATTTAGGATTATTGATTTTCCACTGTCTAATTGTGTTAATTCAGGAATTCGTAAAATAGGGGTTTTAACTCAATATAAATCAGATTCACTGATTCGTCATCTTCAGCAGGGCTGGAGCTTTTTACGCGGTGAGTTTGGTGAGTTTGTAGACCTATTACCCGCCCAACAACGAATCAATGAAACCTCGTGGTATCAAGGCACAGCCGATGCTATCTACCAAAATATAGATATTCTTCGTTCGATTGCGCCTGAGTATATTTTAGTCTTAGCAGGTGACCACATTTATAAAATGGATTATGGTCAAATGTTAGCCGATCATGTGGAAAAAAATGCTGATTTAACCGTAGGCTGTATTGAAGTTTCTCTAGAAGATGCCACTGCATTTGGAGTTATTGGGATTGATGAGGATCGACGGGTTAACGCTTTTGTTGAAAAACCTGAAAATCCCCCTGTTATGCCAGGACGTACTAATACGGCATTAGCTTCAATGGGAATTTATGTTTTTAAAACTGAGTTTTTATTTGATCAGCTAGTTAAGGATGCTAATAATCCAGATTCCAGTCGTGATTTTGGTAAAGATATTATTCCATCGGTCATTGATGACCATCTTGTTAATGCTTACCCTTTTTTAGATTTACAAAGTGGTCAGCAAAGCTATTGGCGTGATGTAGGAACATTAGATGCCTATTGGTCAGCGAATATGGAACTTATTGGAATTAACCCTGATTTAAATCTTTACGATAATACTTGGCCTATTTGGACTTATCAGGCACAAACACCCCCTGCTAAATTTGTTTTTAATGATGATGATAGACGTGGAGAAGCTGTTGACTCAATGGTTTCAGGCGGTTGTGTTATTTCAGGTTCAAAAGTGACCCATTCATTATTATTCTCAAATGTACGAGTTAATTCCTATAGTCATATCAAAGACTCCGTCATTCTACCTTCGGTTAACATCGGTCGTCATTGTCGTATCACCAAAACAATTGTCGAAAAGGGTTGCCAAATTCCAGAAGGAACCATTATTGGTGAAGATAAAGTAGAAGATAGCAAACGATTTGAAGTAAGCGCTGGTGGCGTAGTATTAGTAACAGCAACCATGTTAGGACAAGGACGATTTCGTGAAAGAAAATAAAAAATTAAAATTAGTTTTATGCTGGCATATGCACCAGCCAGAATATAGAAATTTACAAAGTGGCGATTATAAATTGCCCTGGACTTATTTACATGTCATTAAAGATTATGTTGATATGGTCGCACATCTGGAAGCGACACCTAATGCAAAAGCAGTGGTTAATTTTGCCCCTATTTTGCTGGAACAAATTGAAAATTATGCCTATCAACTTCATGAGTATTTACATAATGGCACACTCATTAAAGATCATTTATTAGCGGCACTCGCTGCCGATAAAATAACACTTGATGCGGATGAACGCTTACAATTAATTAAAGATTGTAAAAAAGCGAATAAAGAACGACAAATTGACCGCTATGCCAAATTTTCCCATTTAATTAAAATAGCGGATGATTTAGAGACCACCGATTGTGCAATGGGCTATGTCAGTTCTCAATTTATCAGTGATATTGTTGTTTGGTATCATCTAGTATGGATGGGAGAAACCGTAAAATTAACTGATAAGCGAGTTCAACGTTTAATTGAAAAAGGCTCAGGTTATACTTTAGAAGATCGTGTTGAACTTTTAGAAGTCATTGCCGATTTACTAGCCCATGTGCTTAATCGCTATAAAGTTTTAGCTCAAAGTGGACAAATTGAGCTTTCGGTGACTCCTTATGCACATCCGATTGTGCCTTTGATGTTAGATATTAATACCACCCACGAAGCAATGCCTGATGCACCATTACCAGATTTAGATCACTATCCTGGGGGTAAGGAACGTGTAGAATGGCATTTAAAAAAGGGACTTGAAACTTTTAATCATTTTTTTGGGTTTACGCCTAAAGGTTGTTGGCCTTCAGAAGGGGCTGTAAGTTCTGAGACCTTAAAAATTCTTAGCGAATTTGGTTTTGACTGGGCAGCAACGGGTGGAAATGTTTTACATAACAGTCTAAACAGTACAAGTGAAAATGGGACAAGTGTCCATCATCCCTTCAAAATAAAAGAAGCTAACATAGCGTGTTTTTTTAGGGATGACGGTTTATCTGATTTAATTGGTTTTGAATATTCTAAATGGCATGCCGATGATGCGGTTACTAATCTCATTGGACATTTAGAAAATATTGCCGCCGATGAGGCCCATGATGTGGTTTCAATCATTATGGATGGTGAAAATGCTTGGGAATACTTTCCTAATAATGGTTATCATTTTTTAAACGCGCTTTATAAACGTTTAGTAGATCATCCAACCATTGAGCTGAGTACCTTTTCAGAATGTTTAGCTGAAAATACTGAAGTGAAGCCTTTAGAAAAATTAGTGGCAGGCAGCTGGGTTTATGGGACTTTTTCAACATGGATTGGCGATGGTGATAAAAATCGTGGCTGGGACATGTTAGGTGATGTGAAGAAATGCTTTGATAAGGTTATTCCTACAGGTCGTTTAAATATAGAACAACGACAAAAAGCAGAGATACAACTCGCCGTTTGTGAAGGCTCTGATTGGTTTTGGTGGTTTGGTGATTATAATCCTAGTGAAGCTGTGAGTGATTTTGAAAAACAATTTCGCTTAAATTTAACTAATTTGTATGCCTTATTAGGTGAACAGCCGCCTACTTATTTAACCGAATCATTCACCCAGGGTTCTGGAGAGCCTGCAATGGGCGGTGCAATGCGTCCTGGAACAGAAAGTTAATTTAAAAAACTGACCTCTTGTCAGTTTTCTCAAGTCACAAACTAATCATTAGCTTGTGACTTAAACTATTAAACGGGAAATAATAGATATGGCAACACTTTTAGAACAACGACGCGCTGGGGTGTTGCTACACATTACCTCACTTCCTGGAAATTACGCTAAAGGGGATATGGGAGAGTCTGCTTATCATTTTATAAAATTTTTACAAGACTCAGGGATAACGGTTTGGCAAACGCTACCTTTAGGTGTTCCTCATAGTGATGGCTCACCTTATCAATGTTTATCAGCTCACGCAGGAAACCCGGGCTTAATTAGCCTAAATTGGTTAAAAGAAAAAGGCTGGCTACAAACAACAAATCATTGTGAACATTGTGAAGCAGATGATAATTTCACCAAAAAATGTTTATTAACCAAATCATTTTATGGGTTTCAAACTTCAGCAACTGTAGAAGAAATTGAAGATTTTAAACAATTTTGTGAAAATAAAGCTTCTTGGTTAGATGATTTTGCACTTTTCATGGCATTGAGAACTGAATTTGGATCACGTTGCTGGAGTCAATGGCCAGAACCATTAAGACAACGCCGGGCTAAACCAATTAAAGATGCCAAAAAACGTTTAAAGCAATTCATTGAAATTGTGAAATTTGAACAATATATATTTTTCAAACAATGGTTAAAATTAAAAGAATTTGCAGCAGAACATGAAGTTTTATTATTAGGCGATATTCCTATTTTTGTCTCTTATGATAGTGTTGATGTTTGGGTTGATCGAAAAGTATTCAAATTAAATAACGAAGGTAATATGCCTGTTGTTGCAGGTGTTCCACCTGATTACTTTTCAAAAACAGGTCAACGCTGGGGGAATCCTCATTACAATTGGAAACATTTACAAAAAACTGATTTTCAATGGTGGATACAACGCTTAAAAACCCAATTAGAATTATTTGATATTGTGCGTATTGACCATTTTCGAGGGCTGGAAGCTGCGTGGGAAATTCCTGCAACAGAAAAAACTGCAATCAATGGACAATGGGTTAAAGCCCCTGGGAATGAACTTTTAGCCGCCATACAAAAAGCATTTGGAGATATTCCATTAGTGGCAGAAGATTTAGGGGTAATTACAAAAGAAGTAGATAAACTTCGGATAGATTTTAATTTGCCTGGGATGAAAATTTTACAATTTGCTTTTGGTGATACCGCCAAAAATCCTTATTTACCGCATAATTATGAAAATAATAGCGTAGTTTATACGGGAACCCATGACAATGATACTACCTTAGGTTGGTATGAACCTTTAAGTGATAATGAAAAATATAATATTTATCAGCTTTTAGGGTCACCCTCCCAAGGAATGCCTTGGGCATTAATACAATCGGCATTTGCATCGGTTGCTAATCTTGCCGTGATTCCTTTACAAGATATTTTAGAGCAAGGTTCAGAAGGTCGAATGAATGTTCCAGGAACAACAGAGGGCAATTGGCAATGGCGATTTAATTGGGAACAATTAACGGCTGAGAGGGTTGATAAACTAACCTATTTAGTTAAATTATTTGGGCGGTAAGTTTTTCAAAATGCAACATTTTAAGTCGTGGCTCACCATTATCTAATGGATAATAACTTAATATAGCTTTTAGGCGTTCAGAGGAATTAAAGATTAATATTCGTATCGCCCATTATCCGCCGTATACATCGAAATATAACCCAATAGAACATCGCTTATTTCCGCATATTACAAGAGCTTGCAAAGGCGTTGTTTTTAAAAGTGTTGAATTGGTTAATAATTTGATGGCAAAAGCCAAAACTACGACAGGCTTAAAAGTATTTTCGAGCATTCTCAATACAACCTTTGAAATAGGGCGTAAAGTAGCAGATGATTTTAAAGAAAATATGCAAATTCAGTTTGATGAATTTTTGCCTCAATGGAATTATGTTGCCGTTCCTGTTGACCCTGTAGTTTCGGGTTTTATTAAATCCTGAGTCCTAAGTAATACAGATACAACCATCGCAGGGTGGGCAATGCCCACTCTACAAATCAACATTTATTTTGGCATAACTTCTTTTAGCGCATTTTGATAAGCTATTTTTGCTGTATTTACAATGGCTAATTGTGCGTTAAGCCGACCAACTTCTTGGTCTACAAATTGTATGCTCTGGATTTGAGCTTTAGCTTCATCACTTAAATCATTGAATAAATATTCTACATTATCAATCGTTATTTTTACGTCTTCATTTGCCATTTTTATTCCTAAAGTTAGGGTTAAGTTTTAAATTTCATTTATTAATATAGGTATTTATTTATTATTTTCAATGTTTTTAATCAAATTTCAACAATGCCTTAAATCTATTCTTCATTTAATTGTTGTAATAAAGAAGTTTTTAGATTATCTCGTTGTGTATCAGCTAATAATCCACCTTCAAGATTAGTCAGATAAAAAATATCTTCTGCACGGCTACCAATAGTTGTAATTTTAGCATCATGTAATTGGATGTTGAGTGAGATAAACACTTGACCAATCCTTGATAATAAACCAGCTTCATCTGTCGTAATGAGTTCGATAATTGTATGTCGGTTCAAAGGATCTAGATGGTAGACGACACGATTTGTTATCGGGAAATGTTTTGCTTGCCTAGACTGTCGATAGATATTTTTTTGTTCTTTGAGCTGTTTTTTTAATAAATTGTGACGTAATGAGTCGCAGATACGTTTCTTTTGACGCTCATCTGTAATCGGTTCACCTGATTGCTCAATAACCTGAAAACTATTGAGAACATATTTATCATCGGTGGTAATAATGCGTGCATCAAGAATTGTTAGTCCTAGTTGATCTAAACTGCTGGTGCTAATTGAAAACACCATATCTTCATTTTTTGTATACACAAAAACTTCTGCACTGCCGCGTTTATTTTGAGCCCGCAATAGAACCAAAGGTAGATCTGCTTCATTACAAGCCGAAATCGCAAGCGTGTGCCAAACAATTTCATCGGTTGAATAGCGTAAAAAATAGCTGTCACTGGTATGGGACAAGGCGGTTTCGATGACAGTGATAGCTAACCCTTTGTTAAATAATGCATCGGTCACTTCTTTTTTATTTTCTTGTAAACGCTTAGAAATAGAAATAGGGTTTTGTAAATTTCTATGTAAAGTCTTTAAACTTGCATTATAAAGTTGTTTCAATAATGAATCTTTCCATGAATTCCATAAATTAGGACTTGTTGCACGAATATCTGCAACCGTTAATAAATACAGATAATTTAAGCGTTCAGTCGTATTTATTTGTGAGGAAAACTCATAAATAATGTCAGGGTCACTAATATCTTTACGTTGTGCCGTCATTGACATAAGAAGGTGATTACGAACCAACCAGCTAATGAGTTTACTGTCATGATTAGAAAGTTGATGTTGCCTGCAAAAATCATCAG
>DAOUTG010000091.1 GCA_030626845.1 Methylococcaceae bacterium | reverse complement strand
TCACCATACAAAATTTGCATATTTTCAATGTTTTCAACTAAAACTTCTTTCCTTGTTTGCCCATTAACTCTTCTATATAAAGAAGTAGGTTGAACTTCATTGTTAATTGGGCTTGGTGTATAAATACTATAGGTAACAAAATTAGCTTTATAAATTTGGGCATCATTTCCATAATCAGACTTAAATGCGTCTGTATGTCCAATTGAATTTGATGTCAAACTAGTGATCTCAAAAATTTCCCCTTGATCACAATTAGTAACCATAATAATATCACCATTACTTAGACTAGAAGTTGAACCTACAGAAAGATCGCCCTTTTGTAAGTCTATAATTTCTTTTGGTGTTAATGAGCCAGAGGGTGATACTACAAAAATATCTGTTGGCAACATACTTTTTAAGGTTATTTTATTTGTATTCGGTTTATAAGTATCATTTGAGGGAAAAAGATCATTTGAAACATTCTCTGTAAAATTATTAAATATAGATTTAGGATCAGTAGCTGAATAAGGACTGAACGTACTTTTTATATCCAAAGTTTCCACACAGCCCATAGCCCCTGCCATGCGAATATCTCTAGTTATAAAATCTATCGCAAAGCGTCCATTTTCCTGCATTCTGGATAAGTTTTCTTGCAAACGATAACTTTGCTGACTTCCTAAAAAAATCTGCATAACGCCTGCCAATAAGAATAACCCAATCACCATCGCAACCAAGATTTCTATCAAAGTCAGTCCGTTTTGTTTACTATGAATATGATAATTTTTCATAATTTAAAACTCATTTCAAATATTGCCCTATCGCTGGTTTTAAATTCATCCTTGATTTTATTTTTATCATTCCAACTCACTCTTATCGTGAATAATCGTTTATCTATTGAATCAATACTCTCAATAACGCCTAATCCATTCGGTAACACACTCCCTAAGCGTTCATACCATTCAAATAAATCCTGTTCAGCCATTTGAGCAGAAGAACATGAACTTGCAACCGTGGTACATGAAGTTTGTTTGCTTGCACTCGCGGCTGTTTTTTTATGATAAACACTATTTGAACCTAATTTTGCATTATTAATATTTACCCGCATACGATCCGCTATATCATAAGCAAATTGTGTTGCTTGCGTTCGATGATAGGCACTTAAATTTTGCCGCAAAGTGGTCATTTGCAAAGCGGCTAACCCTAATAATCCAATGGCCAAAATTAGCATAGAAATTAAAACCTCAATTAAGGTAAATCCGTTATTTTTTTTCATTTGAGTTCCCTAATTGATAAAGTTAAACAGGATAATTTTTTATGGGCAGGATATAGCATTATCATCAACACGCGCCCGACCCACACTATTTAATGTGATTTTACGAGAATTCTTTATATCCACATCCATCGTACAAAGACGAAACGAATCACCCGTTCTACCTGTTGAAGTTGTATATAAACCAGTAGGTTTGTAAGCAAGCCAACTTTTTATGTTTCCACCGACCCTTAATGTATAATTATTATCCAAGGCTTGATAAGTTTTCAAAAGAATATCTTTGTCATTATTAGGGTCAAATGTTTTATCACCATTCCCATCTACAAACACATTCCAACCATTTTCCCATGTCTGATTCGCGCTCCCAATATTTGTTACATACACCATTGTATTACGTTTAATGGCTTCACTACGGGCTAAATTTAATGAGGCAACGAGCATATTAGCATTTGTTGTTAAACGGCTACTATTCATAATACCTTTAAAGCTAGGAAGTCCAATAGCAGTAACAATTCCAAGGATAGCAATAACAACAAGCAATTCAATCAGCGTAAAACCCTTGCCAGTCTCTATTTTTTTGTAATAAATATTCATGAGTATTAACAGCTTATAAATTTAATAGGATTAAACGATAACATGATATGTAAACCATATCATGGTTGATGATTAAAAACCAAGAGCTAAGTTCAGTTTTATTTCAAACGACTCATTGACTAAAAATGAAAGCGACAATAACGATTAGCTATTGTAGATAGCTTAAAGAAACATGCAATTAATAGACCATAAATTAAAACTATTTTATAAGTCATGATATTCTTTGAATTATCAAATAGTTAAGTAAAACAGCTTGATTTTAGAAAAACAAATTAGGTATAACCTTTGTCATTTACTGACAAATTTCGTTATCAATTCTTCATCTTTCAATTTACTCTACTGTGACTGATTTCGCCAAATTTCGAGGTTTATCTACATTAATATTACGATGTAACCCTGCATGATAAGCAAGTAATTGAAGCACCACTATTTGACTAATTAAATTAAAAGGTTTTTTAATAGGAGGTATTTTTATATAATTGACTTCACAAGAAAAATCAAAATTTTCACCGGCCAATGAATCAATAATAAAAAGTTGCCCACCCCGTGTTGCAACTTCTTCTGCATTGATTATTGTTTTTGCAGCGACTGACTCATCACCCAAAAGTATCAACACAGGCATCCCATATTCTATTAAGGAAATACTACCGTGCTTAAACTCGCCTGCATACATAGCTTCTGCATGGATGTAAGCTGTTTCCTTCAATTTCAAAGCCCCTTCCAATGAAATAGAGTAATCTAACCCCCGTCCAACAATAAACATATTTTGATGACCTGCCAATTGTTTAGCATAATTTTTAATAACCTCTTCTTGCTCGATTATTTTTCCTATGACGGTTGCTAATTCATCAACCGTTAATAACCATTGCGTTAAAAAATCTTGTTCTTGGTTTCTTAAAACTTCAATTAAAAAAACCGCACTAATAAATTGATTAATAACCGCTTTTGTACTTGGGACAGCAACCTCAGGCCCTGCGCTAAGATTAATCGTTAAGTCACCAATCATACTAATCGTACTTCCCACAACATTAATAATAGAAATAACTTTAGCCCCTTTAGATTTTGCATAACGCAATGCCGTTACTGTATCAGCTGTCTCCCCAGATTGACTCATTCCAATAACAAGGGTTTTTTCATTAATAATCGGTGGGTTATATCGAAACTCAGAGCCAATCTCCCAAGATACAGTTTGTTTTAGTTCGGCATGTCTTGCAAACACAGATGCAAAAACACCACTATAAGATGCCGAACCGCAAGCAATAAATATAACGGTATCAGGATTTGTGTCTTTTATAAATGCTGTTATTTTCTCAGCTTTATCTATTAATGTCCTTTTTAAGGCACGTACAGAATCAGATTGCTCATCAATTTCTTTTCTTAAAAAATAATCATAGCCTGATTTTTCCGCAGCTTTCACATCCCAATCAACGCTGACATGCAATCTATCCACCTCAGTGCTATCAAAATTAATAAGTTCCTCATTATCTAAAGTAATATGTACCGCCTGTCCGTCTCGTAATATATTGATATTACGATCATAGCCAATAAGACTCGCTATATCTGAAGATATAGCAACCGTATTAGCCGTCTGAACATAAGCTAACGGACATTCAAACCTTAACCCATAAATTTCATTAGGTTTATCTGCAAACTGAATCAATAGCGCATAAGCTCCTTCTAGGGTATCAGATAAATAAACCACCAAATCACGGAATGTCCAATTTGGATTATTATCAACAAATAACTCAATTAAATGTGCAATAACCTCCGAGTCTGTTTCCGATGCCATAACATAACCTTTTTCTAACAAAGTTTTCCTAAGTACTTTGTAATTTTCAATAATCCCATTATGAACAACGGTCACTGATGAATTTAAGGATAAAAATGGGTGAGCATTATTATCTGTCGGTGCGCCATGCGTTGCCCAACGTGTATGACCAATCCCAGATGTTCCCTGTAAAGTGATTCCCTCTATTTCTTGTCTTAAAACAGATAAAGGACCTGCTTTTTTATAAACTTGAAAATCACCATTGAAATTTACAGCAATTCCAGAAGAATCATACCCTCTATATTCAAGTCCATGAAGCATTTTTAAAAGTTCGGCTGAAATATCATTATGACCAATAATGCCAACAATTCCACACATTTTTTATCCCTAATTTAAGTTATTTTTTATTAAAAATCAAAGCGTATTATTATGGTATCAGCTATTTCATCAAAAATCTGAGGTTAATATAATAATGTGTCATAATTCAACTTCTTTTATTTGCTAGTTGACACTGTTGAAACACCCATAATTCTCACATCAGAGGTTATTTAAACACTTGCTTAGTTCTAAAACGCTTTGATTTAGTAGCATTAGATTTTAAAGCTTTATTCTTAATCCCTTTAGGTTGATATGAGGGAATTAAATGTTGTTTTCCATTACCAATTAAATTCGCCTTGCCCATAGATTTCAAAGCCTCACGCAGTAATGGCCAATTTTCAGGATCATGGTAACGTAAAAAAGCTTTATGTAATCGCCGCTGTTTAATGCCCTTAGGAATAGTTATATCCCCTTGTTTACGATTAAACTTATGTAGGGTATCTTTACCTGAATGATACATCGCAGTTGCTATTGACATGGGCGAAGGTAAAAAAGCTTGAACTTGATCTGCCTTAAAATCATGACGCTTTAACCATAAAGCTAAATTCATCATATCTTTATCGCTTGTCCCAGGGTGGGCTGCTATAAAATAAGGAATTAAATACTGCTCTTTCCCCGCTTCCTTAGAAAATTTATCAAATAACTGTTTAAAACGATCATACGTTCCCATTCCAGGTTTCATCATTTTTGATAACGGTTCAGATTCTGTATGCTCTGGGGCAATTTTTAAATAGCCACCGACGTGATGCGTTACCAATTCTTTCACATATTCGGGTGATTCAATAGCCAGATCATAACGTAACCCTGAAGCAATAAATATTTTTTTGATTCCTTTAAGTTTTCGAGCGCGTTGATAAAGTTTAATCAGCGGTGCATGGTTAGTATTCAAGTTGGAACAAATACCAGGATAAACACAAGAAGGTTTACGACAAGTGGCTTCAATTGTAGGATCTTTACACGCCAAACGATACATATTTGCCGTAGGCCCGCCTAAATCAGAAATATGCCCGGTGAAGTTAGGCGAAGTATCACGAATCGCTTCAATTTCTTTAATAATTGAATCTTCAGAACGGTTTTGAATAATACGTCCTTCGTGTTCAGTAATCGAACAAAACGTACAGCCGCCAAAACAACCACGCATAATATTAACTGAATGCTGAATCATTTCAAACGCAGGAATATTCGCTTGACCATAATGCGTATGAGGTAAACGTGAATAAGGCAAATCAAAAACCCCATCCATTTCCGCAGTCGATAAAGGAATCGGCGGTGGATTAACCCAAAGCTGCCTTGAACCATGTTGTTGAATTAATGGCAGTGCATTACCAGGATTCGTTTCTCCGTGCATCACCCGCGAGGCATGGGCATAAAGTACAGGATCATCTTTTAAAGCTTCATAAGCAGGCAAACGAATGACGGTTTTATCACGCATCGCTTGGGTAATATGTTTAGCAAAATGGATTATATTTTCATCACTAGTGCTATTTGTTGATTTTATCTCGCAGCCAGATTGTTGCTGATAAGGGTTTTCTGGTAGTTTAATTTGTGCAGGTGTATCAACATCAGTAAAATCTTTAACCGCCCAACCTTGCGGGATTTGTTTAACAAAATGTACCGTGCCACGAATACCTTTTAAATCAGTTACTTTTTCACCATTCGCTAAACGATGCGTGATTTCCACAATTTGGCGTTCTGCATTACCATAGACTAATAGGTCGGCTTTTGAATCCATCAACACCGACTTACGCACCTTATCTGACCAATAATCATAATGAGAAATTCGGCGTAAACTCGCCTCAATCCCCCCAATAATAACCGCAACTTCTTTATACGCCTCCCGACAACGATGGGAATAAACATTAACCGCCCGGTCAGGACGTTTCCCCGCTGCGCCATTTTGAGTATAAGCATCATTACTACGAATTTTTTTATCCGCAGTATAACGGTTCACCATTGAATCCATATTACCGCCCGTTACCCCAAAAAATAAATTGGGTCGTCCTAATTGGGTAAAATCATCCGCACTATGCCAATCAGGTTGAGAAATAATTCCTACTCTAAAGCCTTGCGCCTCCAATAAACGCCCAATTAATGCCATCCCAAAGCTAGGATGGTCAATATAGGCATCGCCTGTAACCAAAATGACATCACAGGCATCCCAGCCTAATTCATCCATCTCATCACGACTCATAGGTAATTCGGTGGCAACACCAAAACGTTGCGCCCAGTATTTACGGTAGTTAAAAATATTTTTAGCGTCTGGCATCATAAATAATGACCTATATGAATATGAAATAAGGGTGTTAAAACCACTTTACCTATTGTTTACTATTTTTAAAAAATATTTAACCCAATAGATAAATTTAAGCGTAAACTATTTATTAAAATTGTCGATAAATCGTTATATTTAACTTTAATAAAACAAGGAATAAACCATGTCATTACGAATTAATTCTCGTGGCGAAGAAGTCGAAAAAATGCAAGCTAAATTAGGTATTCAAGTTGATGGTGTATTTGGTTCAGTAACAGAACAGGCATTAAAAGATTATCAAGCTAATAATGATCTGAAGGCAGATGGTATTTTTGGTGATGAATCCCGCGCATCACTATTTGCAGATGATAGCACAGCAACAGATGAAGCGGATGAACCCTGTAACGATTTAGGTGATTTAAACTTAAATCAATTAGAAGGACATTTACCTACTGAAGTGATTAAACAAATTCCAGATTGCGCCGAAAAATTTCAAATCAACACCCCTTTACGCCTAGCCCATTTTTTAGCACAATGTAGCCATGAAAGTGCAGGGTTTAGAGCCACAGAAGAAAACTTAAATTATTCAGTTTCTGGCTTAAAAAGAGTCTTTAGAAAATACTTTCGAGGTAATCTAGCTGAAAAATATGCCCGTAAACCAGAAAAAATTGCCTCAAGGGTTTATGGTCGGCGCATGGGAAATGGAAACGAAAGTACTAAAGAAGGCTATAAATATCGTGGGCGCGGTTATATTCAACTCACAGGGAAGAATAATTATAGCGCATTTAATGAAGTTGTTGAGGAAGATGTCGTTGCTAACCCTGAGTTGGTCGCCACAAAATATGCGCTACTTTCTGCCGCATGGTATTGGGATTCTCGTGCTTTAAATGATGTTGCTGATAAAGGCGCAAGCAAATCCGTCAGCACAACTATCACTAAAAAAGTAAATGGGGGTAAAAATGGTTTAGCGGATAGAATTAGAGAGTTTAAGAAATATTATTCCCTATTATCTGATTAATCTTATAGCAAGAAAACTTATCAGCTTTGACTAGGCAAACTTATGAACAAGACCAAAAACAGTTGGGCTACCAATTTAAAACGGGACATCCAGCAATTTCAAAGGGTTAGAAAACACACGCTTTCGACTATTTCTAGGAAGCGGTAACTCGCCCATTTCATTCAGTAGCCATGAAAACAAGTCT
>DAOUTG010000014.1 GCA_030626845.1 Methylococcaceae bacterium | reverse complement strand
GCTAAAATCATTATTTTGCCTCATAACTATTAAAAACTTTATACTGTGCATCTTTATCAAAACTAATTACTTGAAAAGCATCTTTTTTATTCCCCATTTCCATTCCTGGAGTTCCAACTGGCATTCCAGGTACAGAAATTCCCAAAACCTTAGGTTTTAAATTCAATAATTTTTTAATATCTTGCGCAGGCACATGCCCCTCAACTGCATAACCACCTATAATAGCTGTATGGCAAGAATTCATATTTTTAGGTACTGCATACTTAGCTTTAATCCCTAAAATTTCTGTAGTTACAACATCATTCACTTTAAAATCATGCTCTTTTAAATGCGCAATCCATTTACTACAACAACTACAAGTAGGACTTCTATGAACTGTTATTTCTAGAGGATCTGTTATTTTCTCTTCTGCATTAATTCCAAAACTTGCACCTAACAAACCAATTATTAGAAATAATTTTGACATGATTATCCTTTATATAATCTTAAAATATATAAATAAACCATAATTAATACACTTAAAGCAAGAATTCAAACTCAAGTAAGATGATATTGCGCACTATATTTATGTACCGCGCCCACCATAGCTTTAACATGTTCAGGATTTACATCAGGTAAAATTCCATGTCCTAAATTAAATACATGTCCAGAACCATACCCATATTTAGCCAAAATAGTTTTAACTTTTTCTACAATAATATCGGGCTGAGCATACAATGCTATTGGATCTAAATTACCTTGCAAAGCTACTTTATTTCCAACACGCTCACGAGCTATAGCAATATCAGTTTGCCAATCCAAACCTACAGCATCAAATCCAACATTACTAATGGATTCTAACCATTGACCGCCACCTTTAGTAAAAAATATTGTGGGAACTTTAGTGCCATCTATATCAGTATTTAATAATGATCTAACTTGCTGTGCATAAGCCAAGGAAAATTGTTTATATTCTTCAGTTGCTAAAATTCCACCCCAAGTATCAAATAACATCACTGCTTGCGCGCCAGCAGCAATTTGCGCATTTAAATAACTAGCTACTGACTGAGCTAATTTATCCAACATTTGATGCATTAATTTTGGCTCGTTATACATCAAAGCCTTAGTTTTTTGAAAAGTTTTACTACTACCACCTTCAACCATATAAGTAGCTAAAGTCCATGGACTACCCGCAAAACCAATTAATGGAACTCGACCTTGCAAATTTTTGCGAATTAATCTAACCGCATCAGTCACATATTTTAATTCTATTTCAGGATCTGGAATTGGCAATGCTTTAATATCCGCAACCGTTTTAATCGGATGCTTAAATTTTGGACCTTCACCTTCAACAAAATACAAACCTAAACCCATAGCATCGGGAATAGTTAAAATATCTGAAAATAAAATTGCTGCATCAAAATCAAATCTTGCTAAGGGCTGTAAAGTAACTTCACAAGCTAATTCAGGATTAGTACATAAATTTAAGAAACTCCCAGCTTGTTCACGAATTTGACGATATTCAGGTAAATAACGTCCAGCTTGACGCATCATCCAAATAGGTGTTCTATCAATAGGTTGTTTTAATAAAGCTTTAAGAAAAATATCGTTGATTAAATTAGTCATTATGTGAATATTTAGGAAGGAATTAAAAACACAAAATCAAGCCTAGCAAATATTCCAGCTTAATTGTGATACTACAATGCAGAATTTATTATAAATTGTATAAAAAATTTTGGAGCTGCAAAAACCAAGTTTCCAATATAGATTCTTGAATTTTATGCTCTTCGGTTAACAGATTTGTTATTGATTCCAGTAGTGAATAACTTACATATAATTGATCGAATGCAATAATAAACAAAATACCTGCTACCAATAAATAACTATAGAGAATTTTTTTAAAACGACGTTTTTGCGCTAATAACCTTTGTTCAACAACATGTAAAATATTTCTAGGTATTCCACGTGATTGTTTAAATAATTTGTTTACCAAACTAGAATTAATATCTTCTGCTAATAAATCCAATTCTGAAGTTTTGGTTAAACTATATAAATAGCCACCTATTTGGGATTTTTTTAATACCGGTATTTCAATAAAATAACAATTATCCAAACCATTATCAGTTATATGTTTAAGATATACTTGCGGCTTGGTTAAAACAAATATTAACCTAAGTACCGGATTCATAATTGCATATTCAAGCAGTTGATTAATCAAACCATCATTTAAAAACATCGCATTATCTAATGCTAAAATAATTTTTTGCTGGTGTGATTGATAAGAATTCATCATTGAAGATAAATCTTGGTCTTGTAACTCAGGACTAGCTGCGATTAAAGTATGAATTAATTGAGTTTTTATAGCTTCTAAACTCAATTTGTCATTCCCATTAAGCAAACAAATTGAGCCAATATAATTACATTTATCATGTAGATATTGTAGAAATGTAGTTTTACCAACACCTTTTTTACCACACAAAATAATCTGTTCAGTTTGGTTAGAAATTATTCTTTCTAATAAGGAAAAATTTTCAGTCCGTTCCTGAGAAATAAAATCTAATAATTCATCCGTTGATTTATACACAATATCAACAACCACTAATCAGCATTATAGCTATTAAGAACTTGCATAAGTAATGAAGTTTCAACTGCCATAGGCAAACAAGCCGTGCCAATTGCATGTAAACAAATCACCCGAATATCCCCATTGATATTTTTTTTATCTACTGACATTAACTCAACATAAGTTTGTGCAGACATATCTTTAGGTGCTGTTACACATAAACCAGTTTTTTCAAATATATTTTTAATCCGCAAAACATCTGCAGCAGTTAAATAACCTAATTGTTGCGACAATAATGCAGCTTGACACATGCCAATTGCTATAGCTTCTCCATGTAAATACTTTCCATAACCCATGCCAGTTTCAATTGCATGTCCAAAAGTATGCCCAAAATTTAAAATTGCACGAATACCAGTTTCCATTTCATCTTGAGAAACAATTTCCGCCTTATTAATACAGGATCTTTCAATTGCAAAAGCTAATGCCGCTGAATCTCGCAACAGTAATTTTTCTATATTATTTTCTAACCAAATAAAAAATTCTATATCACGAATTAATCCATATTTGATTACTTCAGCAATCCCAGCTGCTAATTGACGATCATCTAAACTGGCTAATACTTGAGTGTCTATAATTACAGCTTGCGGTTGATGAAAAGCTCCAATCATATTTTTACCTAATATATGATTGACTCCAGTTTTACCGCCTACAGATGAATCAACTTGCGCCAATAAAGTTGTAGGAATTTGAATGAAGGCAATTCCACGTTGATAACAAGCCGCAGCAAAGCCTCCCATATCTCCAATAACTCCACCACCTAAAGCACATAAAGTGGCATTGCGACTAAATTTTTTTTCTAATAAAAATGTGAAAATAGTTTCTACATAAGCTAAAGTTTTATAATTTTCACCATCTGGCAAAACAATAGTTTCAACTTGATAAGCCTCTAATTGTTGCATAACTAAAGCTAAATACAACGGTTCAATCGTAGTATTAGTTACAATAACTACTTGTTTTGACTTAATATGTTGTTCAAATAAATTATCTTTGAATAAATTCTCACCTATATATATAGGATAACTTCTTGAACCTAAAGCAACTTGTAATTGTTTCATAACACATTTAATTATGTTGTTGATATGCTTCCAAAATTTTATTAACTAAAACTTTACTTTGAATTTCATCAGTATTTATTTCAAAATCCGCACACTCTAAATATAATGCTTCTCGATATTGAGATAATTTTTCCAATTCTGCTTGCGGGTTAGATTTATTCAATAAAGGTCGTTGATTATCCCTACGAGTACGCTGCAAAATTTTCTCAATAGAACAATGCAAATACACCACAAAGCCATTTTGCATTAATAATTGCCGGTTTTTTTCCTGTAAAATAGCACCGCCACCTGTAGCTAAAACAATGCCTTTGATATCTACCAGCTCAGTTAAAATTTTTTGTTCTCGCTGCCGAAAACCATCCTCACCCTCATATTCGAAAATAGTAGGGATATCCACCCCAGTACTTTCTTCAATAGCTTTATCGCTATCATAAAAAGGCAATTTTAACGCACCTGCTAAATGCCTACCAATAGTAGTTTTACCTACTCCCATAAGACCAATTAAATAAATATTTTCTGATTGTTGCATAGCTATATTAAAAGGATAGTTTCACACCACCTTTTCACCTAAGTTGAAATGTTATTAACGTAGTGACAATGAATTTTTTACAATTTTTGGAGTAACAAATACCAATAATTCTTTTTTACGCTCGGTTTCCTGTTTATTTCTAAACAATGCCCCTAGTATAGGAATATCACCAAGCACTGGAACTTTAGTAACATTTTTATCTCTATCATTCGCATAAATTCCTCCAAGAACAATAGTTTCGCCATCATTAACCTGTACTGTAGTAATTACTTCTTCTTTATTAATGCCACCTGAATCATTAGCAGCATCATTTTTTATTGCCAATTCCATGATAATACTACCATTAGGGGTAATCTGTGGGGTAACTTTTAATTCTAACACAGCATCAATAAATTCTGTTTCGGTACCATCTGCACTCACAGTTGAAAAAGGAATCTGTACCCCTTGACGAATAATAGCCTCTATTCTATCCGAAGTTAACACCCTTGGATTAGAAATTAATTCTCCACGATTCTCACCTTCTAAAGCAGATATTTCTAGATTTAACACATAATCTGCCGCCCTAGCTAAAGTCATACCTAAAGCAGCTGGAGGAAATGCATTAGCACCTTGAGAAGCTAAATCAAATAAATAATTACTTTCCCCATCCTCTCCAGTAATTGAAGGTACAAACACCCCTCCGCTCTCAAAAGTTCCATTTTCTGCATCAAAATCACCAGATTCTAAACCACCAATAGTTGGTCTAGGGCCTATAGCAAAACGTCCACGGCTGCCAGTTCTAGCAGAGCCTCCAATCCCAAATCTAAAGCCTATATCTTTAGCGAAATTTTTATCGGCATTTACAATTCTGGCTTCAATCATAACCTGTCGAATCGGAATATCTAACAAATTAATTAAATGGCGCATTTCTTCCATTTTATCTGCCGTATCTTTCACAATCAACATATTAGTCCGCACATCAACTGTAGCCACTCCACGTTTGGAAAGCAGCCTACCTACACTAAAAGTTGTTTTTGTAGTACTAGTAGAAGCTTTTTTACTTCCAAGCAACATTCCACGTATGTCTTCAGCTCGTGCATAATTAATTTGAATGTATTCAGTGATTAATGGTTCTAATTGTTCCACAACCTTCTTAGCTTCAAGTTCTTTCTCCTCCAAAAGAATTATTTTCTCAGTGGGAGCTACTAAAACTACATTACCAGTTTTACGCTGTGATAAACCCTTAGATTTCAAAATCATATCCAAAGCTTGATCCCAAGGCACATCATCTAAACGTAAAGTAACCTCTCCATCAACATCATCCGCAGCAATAATATTTAATTCCGTAAAATCCGCTAGAATTTGTAATACTGAAGTAATTCTAATTGACTCAAAATTTAAGGATAATCTATCCCCTGAAAAAGGAAATTTTTCTTTAACCTTTGCCTCTTTTTCAGAAGCACTCATAGGTCTAAAACTTACTGTTAACAAACCATCTTCTTGATAAGAAGAATAATCGTAATTAGCATTGGCAGTAGTAATAGTTATTTCAGTATCAGCAAATTTTTTCAACGCATCAATTTTTTGCACTGGAGTAGCAAAATCAGATACATCAAAACGTTTTCTAAACACTTCAGGTAGTTTAGTATTCAAAAATTTCAATACTACTTTACCAGCTTGTTCTTTAACATCAACTACTGTATTAGGATTGGTCAAAGCTACTATTAACAAACCCTCACCATTTGAACCTCTTCTAAAATCAATGTCCTTAATAATTTGCTTGGGAATTAACCGTGAAACTACCGACACATTACGATCTTCAGCCACAGAATTTTCAGTACGAATAGTAGTTTTAGGTATAGATTCAACCTTAATAGTCTGCGATTGTGGTTGTGATTGGGTTTGTAAAGATATATTAGAATTCTTAAGTGTTAATAAAACTTTATTGCCAGATATTTTGGTTTCATATGGCACATGCTCAACCAAATTAACAATAATTCTAGTTCTACCAACAGCTTCAGCCACATAAATCTTACCAATAGCACCCTTATTAACTGTAAAACTTTTTTTACCTAAATTGTTTTTTACCCCATAAAAATCTAAAGCAATTCTAGAAGGGTTATCAGTTTGAAAAACTTTAGGATTAACTGCCATGCCATTCATTTCCATTTGGACTTGAATTTTATTTCCAGAAACCACAGTAAAATCCAATGATTGAATAGCTAATTCATTAGCTAATACAAATTTCACATGTGAAATCATGACTAATAACACCATCACAACACAATGCATTAAATTCTTTTTTCGACTCAACAATAATGCATTAATCGGCTTAATATTCATTCATTTAATCCTTGACCACTATTACTCTTCTGCGGCCATTTTCAATGGTAATGAAGCATCTTTCTCATACCATGTATTAGGTTTTTTATCCGCAACAATTTCTACTAAAATAATTTTCTTTTCAGTAATTTGCATAATTTTTCCATAATTTCCACCAACATAATTACCAACTCTCACCCGTCTAACTCCATCTTTAGATCGCACCAAACCCCATAAAACATCAGTTTTTACAGTCCCAACCATTTCTAAGGTATCCAATGGATAAGATTCAAGCTCTTCCTTTCTACGATTCAAATCAGGTTTAATGCCATTAGATGGCACATCATCATCCCCTAATATTTCCTCTTCTTCCTCAGGAATATCAGTCGGTTTAAAAGGATCTCGTGAACCATCCAAATTAAACAAAAAAGGTTCAACCGGCTTACTTTCAGGTAAAGGTGCAATTTCTTGTTTAGGTTTCGCCTTGACCTTACGAATATGTTTTTTTAAATCAGAAAAGTCATCATTATTGCAACCTTGCAAACCCAAACTAAACCCCAGCAATATCCACCACAACGATCTTATAAGCATAAAACATTACCCTTTTTTTGGTTTTTTAGCTTTCTCATCCTTAACTTCATTAACAGCCTCATTATAAGTTTTAATATCCGCTGTCATCTCCATCAAACCATCAGACTTCACAGTTAAAATAACATTATGCACGGTTACAATCCTTGGTAACGAAGCCAAGCCACTAACAAACAAAGCATGCTCCTCAAACTCACCCACCATTTTTATTTTATAAGGAACTTCAACATAAAAATCTTTAGAAACCTCGGCTTCAGGTTTAAACAATTCATTATCCAAACCACTAGCCAAAGCAGTTAAAGAAATCTCATCCAACAATGCTGCCACTTCAGCTTTAGTTGGCATCTGCTTAATCATCTTATCCAATAAAGTTTCAATATCTTTTAACTGAGCGCGATAATCTTCCAAATTAATCGCCTTTTGTTGTTTATCAGCAAAATCCTTTTTATACTCCACTTCCTTTTTTTCTAATTTTTCCTTTTCTGCCAGTTGCGGTAAAGTAAATTGATAAATACCGCCACCCAACATCAATGCACAGACTAGAGAAATAGCAGATATTTTAATTTGGATTGGCCAAGATCCAGCCTCATTAAAATCCCAATTAACTTCTGATAAATTCACTATTCATCCTCATCATCATTCAAATTTTGTTCAGTTTGTTTAGCATTCAAAGTGAAATCACTCCAAGCTTCCTTAGCAGCATTACCTTGCCCCTTAATTACCTCCAATTTAGGTGCTTCCAACCAAATAGAAGTTTCAATTAAATTCATATATTCAGAAATTCTGGAATTAGATTGTGATTTACCCTTAATAATCAAATCTCTATTTTTTTGTTTAAAATCAACAAGATAAATTCCTTCTGGAGTAGTTCTGCGTAATTCATCAAACAAATGTACAATTTCAGGTCTACTTTGTTGCAAATTTTCAATCAAAGAAATTTTTTCAATCAATCGATCTTTTTTAGCTTTAATTTCCTCAATTTCCTTAATTTTTTTCTCAACTTTTTTGATTTCTTTAACTAATAAATTATTCCGCTGAGTTTGATAATCTTTTAAACCTTCAATATACAAATACATCAAAGCAAATAATATACAAGTAACAACCGCGCTAACACCTAAAATAATCAAAAACTTTTGCTGTCGTTGTTGCTTTATCTCCTCACGCCATGGTAATAGATTAATTTTTGCCATTAATCAAAACTCCTCAACGCTAATCCACAAGCTATCATCATTGCAGGCGCATCATCACTTAAATTTTGCGGCTTTATGCGACTAGACAATGCCATATTAATAAATGGATTAGCTATGTAAGCTGACATATCCAACTCTTTTTCAACTATTTTTTCAAAACCAGAAATTGAAGCGCAACCACCAGCTAAAATAATACTATCAACATGCCTATTAGCACTTGAAGACATAAAAAATTGTAATGATCTAGAAATTTGTTGCACCATTGCATGTTTAAACGGTTCTAAAACATCAGTAATATAATTATCTGGCAAGCCACCCTGTCTTTTTGCCAAGCCAGCTTCTTCATACGACAAACCATAACGACGCTGAATTTCCTCAGTCAATTGTTTACCACCAAAACTTTGTTCCCGCACATATATAGTTTTACAATTATGCAAAATATTTAATGTGGTCATAGTTGCACCTATATCAGCTATCGCAACTGTTTGAGTTTCAATAGATTGTGACATTTGCTCCGCAAGCAATAAAAATGCATTTTCCATTGCAAAGGCTTCAACATCCACCACCTTAGTTTTTAAACCAGCTTGCAATAAGGTTTCCACTCGATCATCAACATTTTCCTTCCTAGATGCAGCTAACAATACATCCAATTGATCATCATTATTCTCATTAATCCCCTGCACTTCAAAATCTAAATTAACCTCATCCAAAGCATAAGGAACATATTGATCTGCCACCGTTAAAATTTGCTCTTCAACTTCATCTTCACCCAAAGAAGCCGGAATTTGAATAGTTTTAGTCATCACCGAAGAACCAGCAACGGCAATACAAGCATTTTTTTCCTTAGTACCCGATTGTTTAATTGCCATTTTTATCGCATTCGTAACAATCTCAATATCGGCAATATTCTTATCTACAACCGCATTTAGTGGCAATGGAATTACAGCATAACTTTCAACTCTGTAACGCTCTCCAGTTTTACTTAATTCCAATAATTTAACCGCTGCAGTACTAATATCCACCCCTAATACCACAGGATTTCTACGTTTAAATAAACCTATCATCGAACATTTCCATATCTTAATACCGTTAAAATTTGACTATTTACATGCTTTATTGATTTATTTGTCAGACTATTTCAAAAAAATATATTATGCTGAAGTATAGTAGCCTTTTTAATTTTAATAGCTAAAATCAACTTTATTTTCCTTTAGCTATTGTTCTAAAGTAAAAAAAAAGCTACTTTTAGACATGAAAATTTCTTTATCCATATTTCTAACCTGAGTTTGCAACTGCTTGTTTAAAACATGAACCTATGTAAAATGATTTTAAAATGGTTCGCCATTTTCACAGTAACCCTAGGCATATGTAGCTCTATAGCCGCCTATTTTTTTTATTTACACTTAATTAGTGATCTACCTGATATTAATGCCCTGCGTAATGTAAAATATCAAACCCCATTCAGTATATATAGTAAGGATAATGCCTTAATTGCCAAATATGGTGAAAAGAAACGTAAACCTATCAAAATTGAAAACATCTCAAAACGGCAAATTAATGCTTTTTTAGCTGCCGAAGATGACAGATATTACAGCCATCCTGGAGTGGACTATAAAGGTCTAGCTCGTGCTGCAGTTGAATTAATCCTCACCGGTAAAAAAACTCAAGGTGGTAGTACTATCACCATGCAAGTTACTAGAAATTTTTTACTGAATCGTGAAAAAACTTATACTCGTAAATTTAAAGAGATCATTTTATCGCTAAGAATTAATGAAAACTTCAATAAAGCTCAAATATTAGAACTTTATTTTAATAAAATTTATATGGGTCATAGATCATATGGAATTGTAGCGGCGGCGAAAACTTATTATGGCAAAGAATTAAATGAATTAAGTCTAGATCAACAAGCTATGATTGCTGGTTTGCCTAAAGCACCTTCAATTTATAATCCTGTAACTAACCCTGAAAGGGCTTTAACACGGCGGAATTATATTTTACAACGCATGTCAACATTGGGTTATGTATCGCAAACAGAAGCTGACAAGGCGATCAAACAACCGGTATCTGCAAAAATTCATGCTAGAAAAATAGAGTTGTCTACACCTTATGTAGCCGAGATGGTACGCCAAAAAATCATTAAAGAATACGGTAAAGATGCTTATACCAGCGGCATGCAAGTTTATACAACTTTAGATAAAAAATTACAGGAAACTGCTAATAAAGCTCTAAAAAATGCCCTTCATAACTATGATAAAAGACACGGCTATAGAGTTAAAAGCAACTCTGTATATACCACTGAAAAAGCTTTTTCCGCTTTAAGAATTGTTGGCGATACTTATCCAGCGCAAATATTATCTATTAGCAATAAAACCGCCGTAGCTAGATTACAAGATAATCGAAAAATAGAAATCCCTAAAAAAAATATATATTGGGCTAGACGTTATAAAAATACCAATTGGCGTGGCGGACAACCTAGAACTTTTAGTAGCTTGTTTAAAGTCGATGATATTATTCGAGTTAGATATTTAACTAATGAAACTTGGGAATTAACTCAAATTCCAAAAATTCAGGGCGCATTTGTAGCTTTAAACCCGATTGATGGTGCAGTAATAGCATTAGTTGGTGGCTATGATTTTCGTAGAAATGAATATAATCGGGTCACCCAATCTAAACGCCAACCAGGATCAGGATTCAAACCAGTAATTTACACTACTGCATTAGAAGAAGGTTTAACTGCTGCAACTTGGATTAGAGATTCACCCATAATTATTCGTTCTGGCAATGCAAATGATAGAAAATGGCGACCACAGAACTATAGTCATAAATTTTATGGTCCTACCAGAATTAGAACTGCTTTAAGAAAATCCAGAAATATTGTAGCTATTCGCCTGATGCAACAATTAAGTATTGATAGAGTTATTGAAACTGCGAATAGATTTGGTTTTGAAGACAAACAACTTCCACATGGTTTGTCACTAGCATTAGGTAGTGGCTATGCTTCACCGTTACGGATGGCAAATTTTTATGCTACTTTTGCCAATGGGGGTTATTTAGTTGAACCTTACTTTATAGATAGAATTGAAGATCACCAAGGTAAAATTATTTTTCAAGCTAATTCAAAAATAGCCTGTCCTACCTGCGTATATCCAGATCCTAATATTAATTTATCTACAATTGTTAATACCAGTATATCCGAACCGACTATGTTACGTAAGGGGCCGCCTAGATTACAAGATTTCTCGCCTAAAATTAGTAAACAAGCACTAGCGATTAAAAATAATAAATTTTTAAGAATAAATCCTGCTCTAATAACACCTAACGAACATCATGCTAAACGTGTTATTACGCCTCAAGTTAATTTTATTATGAATTCTATGCTTAGAGATGTAGTTCAACGAGGCACAGCAGTAAGAGCTAAAAGTCTTAAACGCTTGGATTTAGCTGGAAAAACTGGCACCACTAATGACCAAAGAGATGCTTGGTTTAATGGTTTTACTCCTAATATTGTTGCAACAGCTTGGGTTGGCTTGGATTCATCCAAACCTTTAGGTAGAGGAGAAACTGGCGGTAAATCTGCATTGCCAATGTGGATAGAATTTATGCAAACAGCTCTAAAAGATGTTCCTGAAGCTCCATTTGAACCACCTGCTGGAGTAATTAAACGTTATATTAATGCTAATACTGGTTCAATTAATAGAAAAAACAGGGGCATGGTAGAGTATTTTATAGAAGGCATAACTTCTAAACGTCGCTATATATCCACTAAAAAATCTAAATATAAATCCAAATCCAAATATAAATCCAAATATAAATCTAAATCTAAATATAGACCCAGAACTAAGGCCACTAAAGCAGTTCGTAAACGTACAGAAAAGAAAGCTAGAAAAACAATTGATGACTTGTTTTAAATAGTATTAACCTCAACTAGAAGTATAAAATCTAGTTGAGGCTAGCAAAACCAAATATAAATAAATTTTTGCTTAACTTTTTGTTAAAATCATTTGTTTAAATACAAACACTTACAAACATGAAAATCTTTCTTTTTATTGTCGCCTTAATTGCCTTATTGGTTTTTCAAAGCAAAGCAGTAATGCCATGGGTACATTCTGTAATCTCTTCAGATTTATTTATTGAAAAAGATGATGGGGTGGGGGATGCTGGCGCGCCAGTTATAGATGATATGACTCAATGGGCATTTGAACATTGTAATTCTAGTATCAAAAATGATATGGATGAAGAATTTAATGTTTTATTTGCAGAACAACCAATTAATGCTTGGGGAATTGGTAATTATCAATATGTAATTAATTCCGAAATTGAAATTATCCCAAATAACGCTCAAAGTTTCAGTAAACGTTATGTTTGTAGGATTAAATATACTAACAAAGAAGATTTAACTGAGTTATCAAACTTGGATAATTGGTCTGTAAACGGTATTTCTGGATTAAATGATTTATAACCAACTAAAATATAATCGCCTGATATTAACAATAATTGAACATAATTGGCTCAATCTACTTAAGAAATAATCAGCTTTTTGCGTAACTGCAATGAATCACTTACAATCTACTCTCCCATATTTTATACAACATTATTATGTTGTATTTAAAAACTTATAGTATTTTTTCTCTCCAAAAAATATTCTGTAAACTTAATTTTGGAATAAAATAACGTTATTTTTAAGTTTTCCAACCAACAAGAGTTATTAATGAATAAGAGTTTAAAATCGATTAATACCATCCAAGATGATATTGACGCGACAGAAACACAAGAATGGTTAGAGTCTTTACAAGCGGTTTTAGAAACTGAAGGTCGTGAACGGGCGCATTTTTTAATCGAAAAATTGGTAGATTTAGCTAGAAAATCAGGTTCAGATATACCATTCAGTGCAAATACGGCCTATATAAATACTATTCCAGTTGAATTACAACCGCGTTTTCCTGGAAACACAACTATAGAACGTAAAATTCGTTCTTATATTCGCTGGAATGCAATGGTTATGGTATTGAAAACCAATAAAAATACCAATGTAGGTGGACATATTGCAAGTTTTGCCTCAGTTGCAACTATGTATGATATTGGGCAAAATCATTTTTGGCATGCTCCATCAAAAGAACACGGGGGAGATTTAATTTTCTTTCAAGGTCATTGCGCTCCTGGAAATTATGCCCGTGAATTTTTGTTAGGGCGTTTAAGTGAAGCCCAGATGGATAATTTTAGACAAGAAGTTGATGGTGGTGGTTTATCTTCTTATCCACATCCATGGTTAATGCCAGATTTTTGGCAATTTCCTACTGTTTCAATGGGCTTGGGTCCCATAATGGCTATTTATCAAGCTCGTTTTATGCACTATATGCAAGACCGAGAATTTATTGAACTTAAACAACGTAAAGTATGGGCATTTTTAGGCGATGGTGAAACTGATGAACCTGAAACTTTAGGTGCAATTGGTATGGCTGGGCGAGAAAAATTAGATAATTTAATTTTTGTAGTTAATTGTAATTTACAACGCTTAGATGGCCCTGTGCGTGGAAATGGCAAAATTATTCAGGACTTAGAAGGTCAATTTCGCGGTGCTGGCTGGAATGTAATTAAAGTTATTTGGGGTAGACGTTGGGATGCATTATTAGCCAAAGATAAAGATGGAATTTTAGTTAAACGCATGATGGAATGTGTGGATGGCGAATATCAAAATTTTAAATCTAAAGATGGTGCTTACGTTAGAAAACATTTTTTTAATACTCCAGAATTACAAAAATTAGTCGAAGATTTAAACGATAGAGATATTTGGGAATTAAATCGTGGCGGACATGATCCAATTAAAGTCTTTGCTGCTTATAAACAAGCTGTTACACACATAGGACAACCTAGTGTTATTTTAGCCAAAACCATTAAAGGCTATGGCATGGGTGAATCTGGCGAAGCTAGAAATACTTCCCATCAACAAAAGAAAATGTCTTTAAATTCAATTCGTAGAGTAAGGGATAAATATACCTTGCCAGTATTAGATGAGGATTTAAACAAATTACCGTATTTAAAATTTGCTGAAGATTCTAAAGAATTATTATACATGCAGGAACAACGGGCTAAGTTAGGAGGTGATTTACCTGCAAGAAAGCAAAAAACTGACGATTTAATTATTCCACCATTAGAAAAATTCAAACCCTTATTAGAACAAAGCCGTGCTGGACATGAAACTTCAACTACGATGGCTTTTGTTAAAATTTTAAATATTTTAGTTAAAGATAAAAATATTGGTCGTCGAATAGTGCCTATTGTGCCAGATGAATCGCGTACTTTTGGTATTGAAGGCATGTTTAGACAGTTAGGTATTTGGTCACATGTAGGGCAACTTTATGTGCCGCAAGATGCTGAACAATTGATGTCTTATAAAGAAGATACACATGGTCAAGTTTTGCAAGAAGGTATTAATGAAGCCGGTGGTTTATGTGATTGGATAGCTGCTGGAACTGCTTATTCTACACATGGAGTCGCAATGATTCCGTTCTTTATTTACTATTCCATGTTTGGTTTTCAAAGGGTTGGCGATTTAATTTGGGCAGCTGGAGATCAACGTACTCGCGGATTTTTATTAGGTGGAACTGCTGGTAGAACTACTTTAAACGGTGAAGGTTTACAACACGAAGATGGACATAGTCATTTAATGTCTGCTACGGTGCCAAATTGCATTTCTTATGATCCTACTTACGCTTATGAATTAGCGGTAATTGTGCAAAAAGGTTTACAAAGAATGTATGCTAACCAAGAAGATGTGTTTTATTACATCACGGTTATGAATGAAAATTATGCACAACCAGCAATGCCAGCAGATAGTGCCGCTGATATTCTAAAAGGCATGTATTTATTTCAAGCAGCTAATTCAAAACCTCAATTACAATTATTGGGTTCAGGCACGATTTTTAATGAAGTGGTAGCAGCAGCAGTTTTATTACGTGAAGATTGGGATATTGAAGCTAATATTTGGAGTTGCCCAAGTTTTACTGAGCTAGCACGTGATGGTCAAACCTGTGAACGTTGGAATCGCTTACATCCAACTGCAACTGCAAAAAAAGCACATGTAGATAAATGTTTAAATGCACTTTCAGCACCTGTAATTGCTGCTAGTGATTATGTGCGTGCATTTCCTGAACAAATTAGAGCTTATATTGATGCCCCATATACAGTATTAGGAACTGATGGTTTTGGTCGCTCAGATACTAGAGAAAATTTACGCAGATTTTTTGAAGTAAATCGACAACATATTGTAATTGCAGCTTTAAAAAGTTTGGCTGACATCGGAGAGCTTGAAGCGGATAAGGTTGAAGCAGCAATTAAAAAATATGCAGTGAATGCGGATATAATTGCCCCTTGGTTAATTTAGGAACATACAAGCATGAGTTTAATTGAATTGAAAATCCCTGATGTGGGTACTGATACTGAAGTAGAAGTGATTGAGGTATTAATTCAAATTGGGGATGTGGTCGAACTTGAACAAACTTTATTGGTTTTGGAAACTGATAAAGCCAGTATTGAATTGCCTGCTACTGCCGCCGGAAAAATTGAAAACATTAAAGTTAAAGTTGGAGATAAAGTATCTGAAGGTGTGATAGTTGCGACACTATTATCTCAAACAAATACAGAACCAACTCCTGATATTCCAGCAGCTGTAGAGCCTGAAGAACAAATTGAAATACCAGCAGAGCCTAATCCTGAAGTAAAACCAGCAGTAGAAATTGCTCCTGAAATTATTTTAGAACCTAGCAATTCTGGGTCTGTAGTACATGCCAGCCCAGGAGTACGATATTTTGCTCGCGAATTAGGCGTAAATATTGCCCAAATAACATTAGGTTCTGGACGTAAAGGGCGGATTATTAAAGATGATGTTAAAGCTTTTATTAAATCTGAATTAACTAAAAAATCTAGTGAGACTAATTCTGGCACAGGTATTCCTGCAATTCCAGCGGTAGATTTTTCCAAATTTGGTGAAATTAAATCTGAACCATTAAATAAAATTAAACGCTTAACAGGTAAAAATTTAACTTGTAATTGGTTGAATATGCCTATGGTTACGCAGCATGAAGAAGCTGATATTACTGAGATGGAGGCATTTAGAAAATCTTATAATGCCGAACAAGGTGCTAATAAAGAATTAAAAATCACGCCTTTAGTTTTTATTATTAAAGCTTTATTAGCTGCAATGAAAGATTATCCACAATTTAATAGTTCATTAGCTGCTGATGGCAATAATTTAATTTATAAACAATATTTTAATATTGGTATTGCGGTGGATACTCCAAATGGTTTGGTAGTTCCAGTAATTAAAAATGCAGATCAAAAAAGTTTACTCGAATTAAATAACAGCATGCGAGTATTAAGTGAAAAAGCTAGGAAAGGTAAATTAATGCCAACTGATATGCAAGGTGGATGCTTAACAATTTCTAGTTTAGGTGGCATTGGTGGCACAGCTTTTACTCCAATCGTAAATGCGCCAGAAGTAGCAATTTTAGGTGTAACCCGTGCCAGTATGAAACCAATTTGGAATGGCTCAGAATTCATTCCAAAATTAATGTTACCACTAGATTTAACTTACGATCATAGAGTAATAGATGGTGCAGATGGCGTGCGGTTTGTAGTTGCAATTGCCAAATATTTAGCTGATATTAGACGCTTATTGTTATAATTTGCACTAGCTAAAATTTAATTTAATCTGATTAAGTTACCTGAATAAGTCTGTAAAAGCGTAAAAATTTTTACAGGCTTATCTTCATTTTTTTATTACCTTAGTTACAACTTTTTTTGGAACAATCACATCAATTAACAAAATATTATCTTTATTATTTTCAATAGTTTTTTCGCCAATTCCAGAAACTTCCATTAATGATGCTACAGTTTTAAAATCTCCATTAACAGTACGATATTCAATAATGGCTTGAGCTTTTTTCACACCAATACCATTCAAAGATTCCGCAATAATTTCAGCATCAGCAGTATTAATATTAACTGGTTCTGCTAATACTTGCGCTGAAAGAAAAACAAATACTAGAAATAAAACTTTTTTCATGTGAAAATCTCTATGCATTAAAAAGAATCCCACAGTTTATCTAACTCTGTTAATCTGTCAAGTATTTATCTAGTAATAATTGTTTTTAAAGTCTCGATCAAGCAAATTTTTCTGTTACATATTTACTTCTAGATACTCCATGTGTCTAAACACATAAACATTATTTATCTAGGTATTAAACTACAACACAATTATTGAATTAGATTTATCTAAAGAATACACCTTACTCATTGACAGCATGAGTCAGCAACTTAGTGAAGATAAGATTGCAACAGGAATTTCTTTAGGAAATCAAGCCCCTGATTTTTGTTTGAAAAATTATAATGGCGATGATATTTATTTAAATAAAGTATTACATGTTGTCTTATCTTTTTATCGAGGCGATTGGTGTCCTGTTTGTCAAATTGAAAGCGCAACAAGATAATATTAATGGTTCATGGAATTTACCCGTGCCTGCTACATTTGTATTGGATCAACAAGGAATAATATGTGGGCGACATGTTTCATCTGACTTTTTAACTAGAATTGAACCTATTGAAATTATTGGAACTTTGGAAAGATTATTGGGTAAAGATCAGGCACTTGCTTCTTATTTACACAGTAAAAATGAAATTTTACGGAGTACATTAAAAGAATTAACTCGAACGCAAGAACAGTTATTACGTAAAGAAAAGAAGGCTGTTATTGGAGATTTAACTGCAGGTTTGGTACATGAAATTAAAAATCTGTTAAACCCTATTAGCTTTTTTGATCTAATGGTAGATGATTTTTCAAGAATCAACGAATTAAATTACAAGTATATCTTCAAATGTTACCAACGTATTTGCAACTAAAAAATATTAACCTATAAATTTATTATCTGTTATGGGATAGCTTATCCCGAACTCAGGTTAATTAAAGTGTTAAACCCTTATCCCAATATTCTGCTTATCCATAACAACCTTAAACATCATCCCTAAAATATCGTTTTTAAAAGCCTTATTTTCCTCAAATTCCTTATATAAATCCGTGTAATCAAAGACTAAACCTTGTATTTTATCTTCCATCATTTTATCAAAGGTAATTTTAGAATTTTGTACATCTGAAAACTTTGTTGCCCTGATATATTCTTCATTTATCGCAATTTTACTGGTTAAGTCTTCAAATAATATCTTGGTAACAAGGTCATTTTTACCAAACTCAGTTTCGCCCCATTTTTTATTAAATTCAGCGATAATTTCTTGCAAAAATTCTTTTTCAGGTTCGGCTTTAGAACCTCTCATCTGCGGAGTAATGGGGTCTATTTCTGTAACTCCATTATCTAGGATAATATCTTGATTTAAAGCCTGTCTGTGTTGGGTATAGCTATCTAAATCAATGCTATCAAGTAAGCCCTCTATACTTTCATTGTTGACTTTTAGTTTTAATTTAGGAATTAGGAATTTTAAGAACCAATACAATTCTTCCCAATATTTTTTATTAAATGGAATAATCAAAGCTAAAAAAGCATAGGTTTTTACAAATGAACTAGCTTTAACTTTAAAGCCCACTTGCTCATCAGTTTCTAGCTCATTAAAAAGAGCCACATGACTATCAATATTTTTTCTAGTTCTTCCCTATCTTTCTTTGCAAAATAATTTGCGGTGAAATCTTGAGCTTCTTGCTTTTCGTAAACTTGAAAATCTGCCAATGCCTCTTCTAAGTCATTTAATTTATTTGGGTCGGTATCTTCGCTTAATAAAATACATTCATAATAAGGGTCAAAAGCTTCTTTTATCTCTTTGGTCGTATTCACAAAATCTAAAACAAAAGTATCACTTTTATAGGGTTTATAAGCTCTATTTAGTCTTGATAAAGTTTGCACCGCTTGAACACCCTTTAAAGGTTTATCAACATACATTGAGTGCAATAATGGCTCATCAAACCCCGTTTGAAATTTTTCTGCCACGATTAAAAAACGGTATTCTGTTTCTTTGAGTTTTTCAGGAATTTTACCGCTATCAAAACCGTTTATTCCTGTTTCGGTGTAACCATCCCCTTTAAATTCTTTTTTCCCTGAAAAGGCGATAATGGATTTATAAGGCGAATGAATTTTTTTTAAATATTCATCAAAAGCTTGCTTGTACTTAATTGCATTAATAATGCTACTGGTAACCACCATTGCTTTAGCTTTGCCGTTTATGTCTTTAGTTTTGGTCATAAAATCATCCACCATCACCGCCGTTTTTTTAGCAATAGTGAATTCATGTCCCTCAACATAAGCTTTAATTTTTTTCTTAGCTTTTGAGGTATCAAAAACAGGGTTATTTTCTGCTGTTTGTAATAATTTATAATAACTTTTATAGGTGGTGTAATTTTTCAAAACATCTAAAATAAATTCTTCTTGAATGGCTTGTTTCATAGAATATAAATGAAATGGCTCTCTTTTTCCCTCACTAGTTTTAGTCCCAAACAGCTCTAAAGTTTTATTTTTAGGGGTCGCAGTAAAAGCAAAATAACTAATATTTTTAGGTAACTTTTTAGACTCCATCGCCTTAATGACCTCATCTTCGCTATCAAATTCACTTGATAAGGTCGTATTCATTTTTCCTGCTGTCTCCCCTGTTTGGCTAGAATGAGCTTCATCAATAATAATGGCAAAACGACTGCCTTTTAATTCGGCTATTTCCTCCACTACAAAGGGAAATTTTTGAATAGTAGTAATAATAATTTTTTTACCATTTTCCAAAGCACTTTTTAACTGCTGGCTACCTTGTGTAATTGCTTCAACTACATTATTAACTTGAGCAAATTGCTTAATGTTATCCCTTATTTGTTTATCTAAAACCCTACGGTCTGTAACAACAATAACGGAATTAAAGATCACTTTATCATCGCTAGAATGTAGTTCTACCAATTGATGAGCAAGCCAAGTTAAAGAGTTACTTTTCCCTGAACCTGCGGAATGCTGAATTAAATATTTTTGCCCTGTACCGTTTGCTTTAGCATGGGCGAGTATTTTTATAACTGCATTCAATTGATGGTATCTAGGAAAAATAAGCTTTTTTTCTTTTTTTAAGAATTGAGCATAATTTTCTATGATGTTACTCAATGAAGTTTTAGTTAAAATCGACTTCCACAAGTAATCCGTTTTAATCCCATCAGGATTTAAAGGGTTGCCTTTGCCGTTAGCGTGTCCCTTATTAAACGGTAAAAAAACGGTTTTCTGTCCGTTTAAATAGGTCGTCATATAAACTTCGTTAGTATCAACCGCAAAATGTACTAAACAGCGAGCAAGTTGAAAGAGCGGCTCTTTAGGGTCACGGTCTTTTTTATACTGTTTTTTAGCCTCTTCAACGGTTTGATTAGTCCAGTGGTTTTTTAACTCAAAAGTGATAAGCGGTAAACCGTTTATAAAAATCACCATATCTAAGGAATTGCGGTTTTTATCGCTGTAATAGAGTTGTCTTGTGACTGAGTAACGATTTTGTTGATAACGGCTGATACTTTGCGGATTTTTATCTGAGGTGGGTTGTTTATAGAGTAATTGAAATTTTAACTCTTGGTCACTAATGCCTTTTCTTAGTAGCTCTACAATGCCCTTTTGTTGAATTTGTTGATAAATTCGTTTACAAAGTAACTCTTTGTAATTTTCGCCTCGTTTCTTTTTATATTCGGCTAAAGTGTCGGCTTGGGTTTCTTCTAAGAAGTTGAAAAGTTGCAAAGTATCAAGGCAATAATCTTTATTGTAGTCTTGTGACTCACCTTGAAAGTAGCCTGATTCTTGTATTAAGCTTTTTTCGATTAAAGCTTCAAAGCTTTCTTCATTGGTTTTTGTTGGCATAGTGATTTTTGTAGGTGCAGATTTATCTGCATTTTTAATAACCAAAAAATATCATTCGGATGCAGATAAATCTGCACCTACGGTATTTTTATCTTTCCTGTCACGGCATCATAACACAGACGTTCTTTGTACTCGTTTATCAGGTCTATTTCTTGTTGATATTTGGCTTTTAATTCGTCTATCTGTTGACTTTTTTCTTCGATGTAATTGACGATTTGTTTTTGTTCATTAAGCGGTGGAATTGAAACTAATATATTTCCTATAAAATTCCAATTAGCTCTTGGCATTTTTGAACCATAAGTAGAGCTATCAATTAAACTTATAAACTTACTTGTTAGAAATAAATTTAATAAAAAATATTTATTGAATAACTTAGCTTTAAAAACTAATAACTCACTTGTACAAATTCCTGAAAAATCAGCAATAAAAGCCTTTGCTAAATAAGGTCTTAATTTAGAAAATAAAACATTCCCTTTTTTAAAGTTTTTGCTTACTCCTTCAACTTCTATATTAATATCTAAATTTATAATTTTACCTGTCCAACTTTCTATATTTTCTAAGCCTATATATTTTCTATTATTTATAGTCTTTTGATTATTTACTAAGTCTACACAAAATTTTAACTTCCTAATCTCCCAATATTCAGGAATATCGCCTATCCACTCAACTCCTGAATTTTTATAATTCACATCAGGGTTAATCCCTTTTGTCACCGCCTGAGTAATTAGGGTTTTCTTTTCCTCTTCCAGTAATTCAATAAGCCTTTGTTTATTTTTTATAAACTGCTCTATTTTTTGGCTTTTATCATCAAGGAAAGAAGCTATTTTTTGTTGTTCCTGAAGTGGTACAAATGGTATAAAAAAATCTTTTAATCTGCTTTGGTTTAAAATTGGTAATGTAATTACAATAGCTAAATTGTTTAATACATCTGGAAAAATACTAATATAATAAAAAACAAATTTATAATCACAAACTCTAAAATCACCAATCACGTTTATTTGTTGATTACAACAAAATTTATTCAATGAGTAAGATACCTTCCCTAAAGTTCCACCTATAGAAACTAATAAGACACTATTTTCATTAAACAACTTACATTCTCTAAGATTAATAGCTAAATTAGATATTTTCCTGTTTGAGGATTTTAGATTCTTTACCTTTAAATCAGAAGGTGTAAACCAATTAATTTCTTCTTTATAAAATTTAGGGTTACTAGATTTTGGAGTAGTACCTGTATATATTTTTGCAATATATTTAAGCCTTCTAACTTCCCAATTCTCAGGAATATCCCCTATCCATTCAACCCCTGAATTTTTATATTTCTCGTATGTTTTCATAAACTGTCCTTAGTGAATAATAGAGTTAAGCACACCATCGGTTTCATCTTCCAAAGCCAAAATATCCGCCCTAATGGTATCAAGAGTCCTTAATTGCTTAGGTTTATAAAAATGACGATTAAAATTAATCTCATAACCCTTAACCGTTTTACTATGGTCAATCCAAGCATCCGCTACAAACGGCAATACTTCCCTATCAAAATAAACCTGAATATCCTCTTTTAACGGCACACTTTCAGAGTCCCTTAAATCACTATCCGCTTCAAATTCAACTCCCTTTGCGGTCTTCTTTTTAATCACTTCCTTAGCTTGCTCATCTTTCCAACTTACCGCAGACAAGAAAACCTTTTTATCAGCATTATCAAACTTTAAACCTAAATCTTTTAAAGCCTTATCAATTGCCTTTTTAAAAGCATTAAAATCGTTAAATTCTTTATCAACCTTAGCTTGTAACTTTTTAGCAATCGCCATGACTTCAAGTTGATGTTTCCAAGTTTCAACATTAAAAAATTTCTTTTTATCCGCTGGACTCACTTTTATTTCTTCCAATTTCACATAAGCTTCAAACGGATTTTTTAAACTTTCTAAATCTTCATAAACCGCTTGCGGATGCTTCGCATAAAAATAGCTCATCAAATCCCTTAGCTTGTCGATAAATCGTAAACTTTCAATCGCTTCATCAGTAATTTTAGCTGAAAGCCTTAAAGGTCTATCTACAATGATTTTATTAAAACCAAAATCCGCATTATCAAAAATCTTAGCATCTTCATTTTCTATAAAATCAAGGTAAGTATCAGTAATATTTTTGATATGTTCAGGTGAAAACTGGCAATTTTTATTTCCTAAACTCTTTCGCATTTTTTTCAAACTGCTGACTGGCATCAATAAGCTGAATTTTACCTTTACGATGTTCTGCTTTACGGTTACTTAATACCCAAATATAAGTAGTGATACCCGTGTTATAAAACAGATTTTTAGGCAGTTGGACAATAGCCTCTAGCCAATCATTTTCAATAATCCATTGCCTAATATTACTTTCACCGCTTCCCGCATCTCCAGTAAACAAACCTGAACCATTATGAACGGTTGCAATACGGCTTCCTTGTTTGGTGTCATGTTTCATTTTAGAAAGCATATTAACTAAAAATAGTAATTGACCGTCACTACTTCTAGGCACTTCCACAGTAAAACGAGGGTCTATAATTTCCTTTTTTTCGCCCACAATAGTGTCATAGTCCGACTTCCACGATTTACCATAAGGCGGATTAGAAAGCATAAAATCAAATTTTAATGGTGAATGCTTATCAATCTGTAAAGTAAAACCAAAGGCGATATTATCAGGTTCAGGATGATCTTCTTTAAGCATCATATCTGCCTTACAAATAGCATAAGTTTCTGCTTGTAATTCCTGCCCATACAAACCACAGATTGCTTTAGACCGAATTTCACCCTCTAAGTCATGAATAAAATACTCGGCTTCGGTCAACATTCCACCTGAACCACAAGCAGGGTCATAAACAAGGTGAGTTCCCTCTTGAATACTGTCTTTAACAGGTAAGAAAACCATGTGAGTCATTAACTGAATAACTTCTCTAGGGGTGAAATGTTCCCCTGCTTCTTCGTTGTTTTCTTCGTTGAATCGCCTGATTAATTCTTCAAAAACATAACCCATTCCTAAATTAGTTAAATTTGCCATCACCACATCGCCCTCGCGGTTTAAAACAGGTTTAGGGCTTAGATTTATATCTTTAGAACAAAATTTATCGACTATTCCGTATAAAATATTGGCTTCATCCATTGTTTCAAGCTGGTTTCTTAGCTTAAATTTACTAATAATTTCTTGAACATTCTCACTATAACCATTTAGATAAACTTCAAAGTTTTCTTTAATCTTGCTGGGTTCATCAAGTAAGCTTTTAAAAGTGAATCGTGAAGTATTAAAAAAAACATAACCAGAATCTTTTTTTAAACGGCTTTGCCCCTCAATTCCCTTTTCATCTAAAAATTGCTTCGTTTTAAGCACTTGTTCTTTAGTGGGTTCTAATAAAACATCAAGTCTTCTTATAAACGTTCCTTGTCTTTCTTGCTTTTAAATCGCATGAGCTATCTTGTATAGCATTTCAATGGGAAGAAGTGCATTATTCGCCCTTACCCAAAGAAAAATAAAACCGAGTTTCTTTATTTATTTGGCTTTCACAGCCAATTTCCCCCCCATGATTCTCAATAATGTTACGGCAAATATCCAATCCTAATCCTGTACCGTTATCACCTTTAGTGGTAAAAAAAGGTTGCCAAATTTTATCTAATACCTCTTTCCCCATTCCAATACCATTATCAATAATAGAAATTGTCACAAAACCATTTTCCTCTTGTGTTTTAATAGTGATTATCCCTTTTTCAGGCATATTAGTAAGTGCGTGAGCCGCGTTACGAATTAAATTCAGTAATACCTGAATAATTTTATTTTTATCAATCTGTACGTTACCTTGATAATTTAATTCAAAATAAATCGTTTGATTTTTAACATCTTCATCTAAAAGTGATAAATTAACAACTTCTTTTATCAATAAACTTAATGAGTAAGAACTTGTTTTGTAATGAACTTCTTCCTCCTTTGACAATAATCTAACTTCATCAATAAGTTCTAAAATACGCGTGCGACTATCATAAATATATTCTGCATATTGCTGATGTTTAACAGAAAGATCATTCATCATTAAATCAAGAAAGCTAATAGGATTTAATAAGTTTTTAATTTCATGAACTAAACCTGAGGTTAAATCACCAATAACCGCTTTCTTTTCTTTTTGTAGCAATTGCGCTTGCGTTTGAGTTAATTCTTTTAATGTATTACGCAATATTTCATTTTTGCTATGTAAATAAGCCGAAAGTGCTTCATCTTTTCCTAATAACCGCTCTAAAGTTCCAATTATTTCAATAGGTTCCATGCGAGTCAAAAAATCAGCAGAAACATATCGCCCACAAACAACACCTTGCTGGTCTAACACAAAAGTTGCAGGAACAGGTAAATCCCATGAGCCATTAATATCATCTTTCTTTATTAAATTTCTATGAAATTGCCGTAAACTTTCAGGCACTTCAAATTGCAATTGATAGTTTTTGATCACTTTTTGTTCTGGATCACTTAATAACTCAAAATCTAAGCCCATGTCTTGATACAATCGAAGGGCTTTTTCAGAAGTTTGTGGCGCAATAGCTAATAAACGTCCTCCCATAGCGGTTATTTCTTCTAAAGCTTCTTGTTGTGCTTTCAACTCAATTTGACAAATAGGACACCAATCACCCCGATAAAAAGATAAAATAACAGGGGCAGTTTGCAAAATTTCGTTTAAATAGACATCCTCTCCTTGATGGTTTTTTAAACAAAAATCGGGGGCTGTTTCCCCTAAAGAAATCCCCGTTGCAATCCCTTTCTCACCAAGCTGCTGGCTCATACTATCAACAAGTAAAATATAATCTTTAGATAAATCTAATTCTGTAATTGATGCGGCAATTTTATTATTAACCATTTTTTTTCCTATTTTTAAATTTATATTAACCTGATGAAAACCAACATATAATTATATTATTTTATAAATCTTTGAGCCAGCCAATAATCAATACTTAAATAACGCCCTGCCCCCATAAAAAATAAAATTAACAACATAAGGCTATAAGTTACAGCAAATTCGATGCCATTATTAAGAATAACAAAACTACCGTTTTCCGTCAGCCATTCATAATCACCGTGAGTATGTAAAATTTCTTTTGCTTTTGCTAATCGTACTCCCGCCTCAATCGTTCGTTCATTGGCAAAAAAACCACTCGATTCAGCAATAGCTAACCAGCCATTTTTCCAATGAACACTTAATGCAGCCCCTATCATAGTGAAAAAAAGTGGAATAGAAATCCAACGTACAGCAAAGCCTAGTAATAAAAAAATAGCCCCTATTATTTCAACACTGGTTACTAATGATGCGAGAACACTGGGGAATGGTAATCCTAAGCCCCATTCACTATTTCCAAACCACTGAACAGTATTGTCAAAATCGGCTTGTTTTTTAGTGCCTGCCATCCACATAATGGGGGCTAAATAAAGTCTCAAAACTAAGGGGGCAATAAAATCAGCCTTGGTACTTAGATTAAGTATTCGTTGTGCTTTATTAAAAAAATCTAACATGGTTACATTCTCCAAAATTGTTCATTATATAAGCTTGGGCTTATAAGTCGTTTGATAAAACCAGAACTTACGCGAAATAAATTTTTATTTTTTTGTAAGAAAATAATTATTCAAACGACTTATAGAAATATCGCTGTGATTAATTCAGACAGTTATCAGATATACTGGCTACTTTGAAAATTAATCTTAACTTGAATTTATGAAAGAGACAGTGACTGTAAATCCTGAAAACTGGTTAAATGATTATGGCGATATGCTTTATCGCTATGCTCTTATACGGGTTCGTTGTGAAATGATGGCAGAAGATTTATTACAAGAAACTTTGTTAGCGGCAATTCAAGCGGTTGAAAATTTTAACTACAATTCATCGGTAAGCTCATGGCTAGTTGGAATTTTAAAGCATAAAATTATAGATTTTTATCGAAAATCTAAACGAGAACAACCTTTATTAACCGAAACAGATTTAGGTGAGGATTTGATGAGTTATCAATTTGATCCCCAAGGAAACTGGCGGATTGATTTAGTGGATTGGGCAATACCTGAAAAAGAATTGGAATCAAAGGAATTTTGGCAAACTTTTTATCACTGTCAATCGCGTTTATCCGATACGATGGCTCAATTATTTATTTTACGGGTCGTAGATGGTGTATCTACTGAAGAATGTCGTCAATTATTAGGGTTTAAAACCGATAATCAATTATGGGTTGCCTTATCAAGAACACGAATGAAATTAAGGCAATGTTTAGAAACACACTGGTTTAATCAAGGAAAAGACTTATGTTAAAGTGTAATCAAATTATTGAGTTAACATCAAAACAACAAGATACAAGGCTTTTAAAATGGGAGCGTGTAGAGATGACCGTACATTTATGGATGTGCAAAACCTGTCGATATTATGCAAAACAGTTAGGGGTAATTCAAAATTTTGCAAAAAATATTGATAAACATCAGCAATCCATTACTTTATCAACTGAAGCAAAAAAACGAATTCAAGATAAGCTTAAGTCCTTGCAAAAAGGGAATTAAAAATCAAGGTTATGAGGATTATTGTTTTTTGAAAATTCATAATCCTCAATAAATAAGATTAAAATTAGACGCTTAATTTTTTCTTGAGCATTTTATTAACATCAGCAGGATTCGCTTTGCCTTGAGTTTGTTTCATCACTTGACCGACAAAAAAACCAAAGACTTTTTCTTTACCACTTTGATATTGCTCAACCTGCGCGGTATTATCGGCAATAATTTTATCAATAATCGCTTCAATTGCCCCTGTATCGGTGATTTGTTTTAAACCTTCTTTTTCAATAATTTCATCGGCAGTCGCTTGTCCTTGCCATAAAATTTCAAAAACTTGTTTGGCAATTTTTCCTGAAATGGTTTTATCGCCAATACGTTTTAATAACCCTGCTAAACGCATTGCATCAATGGGAGATTGACTAATATCTAGTCCTGATTTGTTCAATGCACCTGCTAAATCACCTGTTACCCAATTGGTACATAATTTAATGTCACCGCCTGATTCTTTAATGATGGTTTCATAAAAATCAGCAAACTGTCGTGAGCTGGTTAAATTATTAGCCGTTTCACTATCTAAACCGTATATTTCTTGAAAACGCTGCTTTTTCGCCGTCGGTAGTTCGGGTAAATTCGCTTTAATCTCGGCTTTTAAGGTTTCGTCAATTTCAACGGGTAATAAATCAGGATCAGGGAAGTAACGGTAATCATTTGCCTCTTCTTTACTTCGCATTGAGCGAGTTTCATTTTTTACTGAATCATAAAGACGCGTTTCTTGTACAACTTTCCCGCCCGCTTCAATGACATCAATTTGACGTTCAATTTCAATATTAATCGCTTTTTCAACAAACTTAAAGGAGTTGATATTTTTTAATTCAGCCCGTGTCCCTAATTCTTTTTGACCGACTGGACGAACTGAAACATTAGCATCACAGCGAAATGAGCCTTCTTGCATATTGCCATCAGAAATTTCTAAATAACGGACTAATTCATGAATTTTACGCATATAAGCAACGGCTTCTTTGGCCGAACTCATTTCAGGTTCTGAGACGATCTCTAATAAAGGCGTTCCTGCGCGGTTTAAATCAATGCCTGATAACCCTTGAAAATCTTCATGTAGGGATTTTCCTGCATCTTCTTCTAAATGAGCGCGTGTTATACCAATACGTTTACTTTTACCCTCAATATCAATGTCAATATGTCCTTTGCCAACAATAGGATCATCCATCTGACTAATTTGATAACCTTTAGGTAAATCAGGATAAAAATAATTTTTTCGGGCAAAAACAGAATAAGGGGCAATTTCAGCATCAATGCTTAAACCAAATTTTATCGCTAAACTAACGACTTCTTGATTTAAAACAGGTAATACCCCTGGCATCGCTAAATCAACCGCACAGGCTTGGGTATTAGGCTCTGCACCATAAGCGGTTACCGCCCCTGAAAAAATTTTTGTTTTGGTGGCGAGTTGGGTGTGGATTTCTAAACCTATGACGGTTTCCCATTGTGAATTCATTTATTCATTCCTGCTTTAATCAAGTTAAGAAAATAGCTTATATATTATGCTGAATCGAAAAAAACATTATATAGAAATAGTTATTTAGATTCTGAGATTAATTCTAATGCGGCTTGGTACAGTAATTTTTTACGAATACCTGTTATTTTTGAGGCGATAGAGGCTGTAGTTTTTGTAGAGCACTCTTCTAATAAAATTTGTAGAAGTTCGGTATGTTCTGAACTAATAAGTTGGGCTTTCTTATCAACTTTAATGCCTTCGACAATAACGACAAACTCACCTTTTTGCATATTAGGGTCAGTTTGAACCTGCGTTAGCATTTCGCCTAAGCTTTGTTTGACAATAGTTTCATGAAGTTTAGTTATTTCTCTTGCGATGACTAAGGATCTATCTAGGGGTAAAATCGTCGCCATATCTTCAAGGCAGGCTAAAATCCGATGGCTAGACTCATAAAATATCCATGTCATTGACCAATCAAGTCGTTGTGAAAAAAATTGTTGTCGCGCTGTTGAGGTTCTGGGTAAAAAACCTTCAAAACAAAAACGATGAGTGGGAAGTCCTGCCGCTGATAAAGCAGCGATTAATGCACATGCCCCTGGAATAGGTGAAACTTCTATGCCTTTTCCTTTTGCCAATTTAACTAAAGGCATTCCAGGATCACTTAGCAACGGTGTTCCTGCATCAGAAACTAAAGCAATAGACAACCCTTGCTGCATCTTTTCTATTAATTGTGGGGCAATATAGTCTTCGTTATGTTGGTGTAGCGATATTGTTTTTGCAGTGATACCATAATGGTGTAATAAAATTTTTATATGTCGAGTATCTTCTGCGGCAATTAAATCAACTTGCCGTAAAGTCTCAATTGCTCTATAACTAAAATCTGCTAAATTGCCTATTGGGGTTGCAACAACGTATAATTTACCATATCTATCTGACATTTAGTCTCCTTTATATAAAATACAACAGACTCTTATGATACACCGTTATTTAATATTATTAATTCTTAGCTTACCTCTTTTGTATGGCTGTTCCTTAACGACACAGTTAATGCATCGTTCTGAAATTAATCAAGCAGAATCTTTACTTCAACAAGGAAAAAATAAAGAGGCTGCGGCTATTTATATAGATTTAGCTACACTTAATACGAATCAGCGCAGCCAATTTCAATTATTAGCTGCCGATGCTTTAATAGGATCGGGTGATATTAAACAAGGTAACAAATATATTAATGCGATTAATTCCGCCCAATTAACGCCCAAACAAGTTAATCATCTGAAATTATTACAAGCACAGGTTTTATTAGGAACAGGGAATTTTAAAAAAGCTTCCCTGTTATTCCAATCTATGCAAGTTACCTCTTTAGATAATCGTTCTAAATATGCTTATTATGATTCGTCAGCTTTAGCCTATTCTTTATTAGGTCAGCCAATAAAAAGTGTGCAAGCTCTCATTGCTTTAAATCCTTTGGTTACCTCCACTAATAAGCGTTTACAGTACTATGATAGAATTTTAGAAACCTTAATTAACACGTCTGAAAATACACTCAAGTCTCAAAAAATATCTACAGCAAAAACATTGGGTGGCTGGGTGGCTTTAGCCGCATTATTCCGCTCAAACCAAACTGATCTTGCCAGTAGTCTTGCTAGATGGCGAAAACTGTATCCTAAACACCCTGTGACCTCTGATATTTTACTGGAATATGAAAAAAAATATCAGCACCGATTTTCACCCCCTGCAACAATTGCCGTATTTTTACCTCGTTCAGGGGCTTATGCAAAAGCGGCTCGTGTGATTAAAAAAGGTTTTATGGCGGCTTACAATTTAGCTGTTCAACAAAACCCTAATCAAGCAAAGATTATTTTTTATGATACTAAAAAAACAAGAATTGTTAATTTATATCAAAAAGCAATCAATGAAGGGGCGCAATTAATTATAGGGCCTTTGGATAAACAATATCTGAGTGCATTAGTTAAGGGAACTGATCTTAATGTTCCTGTTCTTGCACTTAATCATGTCGAAGGGCTAAGTCATCCAAAACTTTATCAATTTGGCTTAAGCCCAATTGATGATGCCGAACAAGTGGCTTATAAAGCTTATCAAGATGGTTATAAAAATGCCTTGTTATTAATTCCTCGCTCAAAAAGAGGAGAACGTATTGGTCATTATTTTACAAAGCATTGGCAGCATTTAGGCGCAAATATTGCCGATATACAAAGTTATAATACGACTGAAAATTTTAACCCTCTTGTTGACAAGATAGCGAGTAAAACACTTAATAGTGGGGGTGTTGATATGATTTTTATGAATGCTTATACAAAATCTGCCGCTGTTTTAAACCCGTTATTACGTTATCAACAAGAAACAGCAAATTTACCTATTTATACAACCTCTCATGTTTATGAAGGTTCAGAAAGTAAATTTCGTGATGAAAATCTTAATGGCATTACATTTTGTGATATTCCATGGGTATTTGACGAAGTTTATACGGGAAGTTTAAGCAAAACGGCATTATATACGCTTTGGGGTGAACTATCTTCTGCTTATTTACGTTTATTACCCTTAGGGATAGATGCTTATAATTTGATTGCTCATTTAGATAAATTAAATATAACACCTTATCCAGGCGCGACGGGAAAATTAACTTTAGGATCTGATAATCGAATTAATCGTGAATTATATTGCGCTCAATTTGTGAGTGGGAAACCTCACTTATTAGGGTTTTCTACAGAAAACACACAACCTCCAACACCTATTGTAGAACCAGAAAACACAACAACGGTTAATGAATAATTTTACAAAGGTTTATTTTTAAACGTAATCCGTTATCTCCCCCTATTAGAAAAAGTTTTTTATAGGGGGTTTAAACAGTTTTGCTAATGTAAACAATTATTTCTTAAAATTATATTTTAACCAAAGACTCAAACCTGACAAAACAAGTAAAATTAATAAAACACCGCAAATATCAACAATTATTACCCCAATATTTCCAAAAAAACGTCCACTATGCAAATCAAGAAAAATACGTTCTAAAGGTATAATGCGACTCCGATATTGTTGTCGTATACTATTTTCGATTGCTACGGGTAATTGTTCTATTTTTGACCATTGAATTTTTTTAGTGTCTGTTGTTGTCCAAGTTAATAAGGCATCATCACTTCTATAAAAAACTTCAGATTGCTTAATAAAAATATGTTGCAAATTGTTAATACCAATTTGCGTTAAATTAGGTCGTTCAATTTGTTCAATAACCTCTCCCTCTAAGGAGACTAATAAAATTGAATCCGTGAATGCAACCGCTATAAAGTTTTTTGTTTCAATAGCTCCTTGCAATAAATCAGGGAGGTTTAAAATAAGTTTTTCATTTAAAAAAAGTTGGTTATTCAATTGACTTAAATAATGCGTAGGGGTTTTAAAAACACGCTTAGGTTTAGGGGCAACAATGCCGTACCAATCTAATAAGTGCTTATTCTGAACAAAATGACTATCTAGTTTTAAGGTTTCTGTGTGGTTTAAGGTAATACCTGTTAGGGCAAGCATTAATAAAACTAATCCAGAACTTAAACCAATATAAGAATGGGATTTACGCAATATTCGCCACAATAAAGCGTTATTTTTCTTCTTCATTAATTTTTTTATCAAACAATAAGGCAAGTTGTGCAGTTTTAGTCAATGCACGAACGGAAAGGGTTGCGCCTGAAATACCGTCTATTGCTTGAGTAAGCCGTAAATCATTATCTAAACCAATTTTCTCAAATTGTTGGGTGAAAAATTCATGCTTAACTTCCCAGCCCCGGCTTTCTCTAAAGGCTAATACTTTTAATTGTACGATTTGTTGTTGTTCAATAATCACAGCCACGGTGATTAATTTTGTTTTGCCTATTTCATCTAAAATCCAGACGGTTTTTGTTTTATCTTGCCAATAGCGAGTGCGTAAGAATCCTGCTTTATGTTGAAGAATTTTTTCAACACTAGGTCTTATTTCTTTACTAACCCATAATAACTGAGGTTCTGGAATATTATTGGCAAAAGTATAATTTAAAAAATCTTCTTTGCTTTGATAGGTTTCTGCGTAAATAACAGCGCAATTCATAAAGAATAATAAGACTATTTTTTTAAACATGTTTTTTAGACCTTAGAAAAAACTGTAACCAATACCCAAATCAAAGCCACGCTCATCTCTATTTTCATTTAAAGTATCCTGTTTATAAATATAATTTGCTTTCAAAACTACATTGTCATGTATCCACCAATTTGCACCCGCTTCCCATGTATTATAGTTTTTATCATCGCCATCATAATAGTTCAGTTTTTGAAAACGTCCATAAATGCCGACATCGCCATAAGTCGTCGGTAGGCGATAACTCGGTTCTAAATACCAGCCATATTGATCTTCTGCCGCTTGATCTGCTTTGTCATCTACATTAATATCCCAACGACTATAAAGGGCTTTAGCGGTAAATGTACCCGGGCCCAAGCTATGACTATAAATAGCATGGGTTTCAAATAAAGTGCCTGAACCAATACCTGTCAGTGCTGCACTTGGGTTATCACCTTGTCCCATATCTGTTTGATGTAGAACAGTCGCTGCGACTTCTAGCCCTGGAGTCCCCGTATATTTAACACGCGCAACAATAATCGGTTCATTTGCCTGTTGTTTAGATACTTTACCACGACCTGAACGAATGGAATATTTATCACTCATTTCTAACCCTGTTGTGATTGCTGCATCAAAACTTAAGCCATTATCCAGCTTATAGCTTGCACCGATACCTGCTTCCCACCACGTTGTTGGAATAATATATTTTTCAACTTCATTACGATCTACGCCGTAAAAAGTATAAGGATCATGGTTTTCATTTATAATCCCGACAGGCATTAAGAATAAACCTGCTTTTGCAGAAAGTTGGTCGTTAAAAGTATATTCTAACCAAGCCTGTTCTAATTCAATTTCGCCATTTTTACCGTCTCCTGCAATTGAATGTTCAAGTTCTAACTCAGAGAAAAAGTGTAAGTTATCAGAAAATTCATGACCAAAAAATATAACAAAACGATGAAAATCGGCTTCTTCTTTATGTTTCGCATTTTCACGGCTTTTGTTGGTGTAATGTAGCTCCCCATAACCTCTTATCGTCGTTTTATTAAGCCATTGATCTACACCCGATGTAACAGTGACATTATCTGCTACGGTTTCTACCGCTGTTGTATTATTTTTAACTTGTTTTTCAGTTTGCTCGAGTTTAGTTTTTAAAGTTTTATTTTGTTGTTTTAACCCGCTATTTTCTTGAGTAATTTTTTCCAATACTTCAGCTTGTTGTTTTTTGTAGGCTTCAAATTGAATGGCTAATTCATCTGCCGTAATGGCTTGCACTGTGGGTGTTAATAAAAGTGAAGAAATAGTAATAGCTAAGTAATTTTTAAAAGGGCGCATAAGTAAGCCTTTAACAAAGTGACTACCTATATTAATCTAAATAACAATGATTCGCAATAGTGTTTGTATGAATATTTCCTACTCCTCTTGCGATTTTACAAGCACTAAAATATTTTGTTATAATAAAAGCCTTTTTTTTAAAACACAGCTTAATAGGATGTTTGGGTGTTTATGATTTTTTTTACTTAAGGTATCAAATGAAAATGGTTGAAGGTAGTTTAGATTTAATAACAACTAAGACACAAAAACAAATGCCTAGGCGGCGTTTTTTACAACTTTTTGCAATGAGTTCTGTTGCAACAATGGGCTTTCCAAAAATAGCTTCAGCAGCAAGTAAACGTAACTATTTATTGCCTCGTGAGTTAAATTTTAATAATTTAAACACAGGTGAAAAACTTTCTTTAACTTATTTTGAGAAGGGACGCTATGTAACCGAGGCACTAAAGGAAATAGATTATCTTTTACGAGATCATAGAACGGATGACATCCGTACTATTGATCCTAATTTATTAAATTTTTTGTATAAATTACAATCAACGCTGGAGACGAAGAAGCCGATTGATATTATTTCTGGCTATCGTTCACCTGCAACTAATCATGCTTTGCGTTCTAAAAGCGGGGGCGTGGCTAGAAAAAGTAAACATATGTTAGGTAGAGCGATTGATATTCGGATGGAAAAAGTGGCTTCAAAGACTATTCGTGATGCGGCTATTTCTCTACGTCAGGGGGGCGTAGGTTATTATTCAAAATCTAATTTTGTTCATCTTGATACGGGTAATTTCAGACATTGGTAAGTTGTTCTGCGTAGGGTAGATTTAACCTACCCTACGCTCAATAAGCTTCAACCCAACCTACGATCTAATCTAATTCTAGAAAAATCATGAAAAAATCAACCTTTCTTTTTAAAAGAATTTTTATTTTGTTAATAACCTTGTTGATAATGGCTTGTAGCACTAACAATCTAAAAATAGATACAAATTATAAGCCCATTTTAGGTACATTAATTGAAGTAGACAAAACATTAAATGCAACTGGAAGAAGTTATGATGACATAAATGTAGAAGAACTACTAACTAATGCTTTAGCGGAAGCGTTAAGAGAGGAAGATTTACTTTGGACAGGTGAAAAAATAAATAAAATATTATTAAAATGTCAAGTTGTAGAATACGAGCCTGGTAATGCATTTAAACGGTGGTTATTTCCTGGATGGGGAGAAACAATATTATCCATTGATTGTAATTTTAAAGAAGAAGATAAGCAAATTGGAACAGTTGTAGAAAGATATACTATTTCAGCGGGAGGTCTTTATACAATTGGTGGATGGAGAACTATATTTTTTGATATTGCAGAAGATATTGTAGATGAAATAGAAGACAAACTAATTCTTAAATAACTCTTTCGGAAAATAAATGCGTAATTTTTTATTTATAGCTATTTATACTTTATCATTGGTTGGTTGCGCTACAAATTGGGAGCAAAATGGTTCTTATTTTAGAGAAATAGAAACAAATTTAATTCTTAATGAAAATTATCAAGGAACTAATGTTTATATTAATAATAAATTAAGGGGAAAATCACCTGTAACATTAGCATTAAAATATAATCAGAAAATAAATAAATTATCAAGAAAGGTTAATCTTTTTCAAAGTAATCCTGCTTTTTCTATATTTTTAAGTATTATTTCCTTTGGTACTTATATTCCTTTTGCTCTTATTCCTATTGATACTGAAACAAATTTACAGAAAACAAATAATTATAAAGAAAACATATTTGAGATAGAATTAATATCGCCTATTAAAAAAATTAAAGATCAAATCATACTAAAAGGTGAGAAAGACTATGTATTTTCATCTCATAAATTGATTGTAGATTCTAATGAAGGCTCTATAAAAAATGATATATTTAAACTTAACCTAGTTATTTCTGAATTTAAAAATCTTTCAAAAATTAAACAATACGACTGGTTAAAAATAGGTATTTCAGAGTCAATAACTTCTTTTTTATCAAATGCAAAAGGTATCAAAATTATTGAACGAAATAATTTATCCCAAATATTAAAAGAACAACAAAGAGGAAAAGAAGGTATTTTTTCTGAAACTACTATCACTAAGACGGGAAATATCACGGGTGCATCGCATCTTATTACAGGTAGCTATCAAATCAATGGTGATAACATTATCATTAATGCAAGAATGATTGCAACAGAAACAGGGGCTTTACTTCGTGCTGAAAATGTAACAGGAGAACTTGGTGATGTTAATGAAGTTATTAAAGGCTTAGTTCTTCGGTTATCTGGTGCTATAGGTAATGCGCTAACTGAAGAGGAAAGAAATTCTATTGCGCGTCAAGGCAATGACATGATGAAAAAAATAGAAGCTCTGAGTAAAGGAGAGTTATCTTTATATGCTGGTAATATTGATGCTGCAAAAAAATATTATGCAGAAGCTTTAAGGAATGATAAAGATAATCAAAGTATTAAAAATATACTTAAAGGTATTGATGTTAGCTTAAAAGCTATTGCTGTCGTTGAATTTAAAAATAATAATAATGATCCTCAGTATGATATTTTTTCAAAAAGTATTCCTGAGTCGTTAACATCTAAAATGATTCATAAGACAGGGCTTCCTTTTATAGAACGCTTAAGATTAGATGCCGCTTTAATAGAAATGCAGCTATCAAAAAAAGGGGTCGTTGATCCTAAATACGCGCCTAAACTAGGAAAAGTAACAGGAGCATCTCAAATTATTTCAGGTTCATTTAGTGTTGAAAATAATGAAATAACTATCCATGCAAGATTAATGGATACAGAAACTGGAAGAAATATTATTGGTTATTCAAAAACAGGTGATATTGATACCATTAATGAAATAGAAACTATAATCTCAGATAAAATTATAGCGAGTTTAGCAAGTGTTATTGTTAACAATAACCCCATAGATATGAGTAAACCAACGACCCTTGCCGATAAGATAGAAAAAGCACTCGAAGAAGGAAAAAAAGAAGCCAGTTTTGTTTTATCAGAATCTATTGTAAGCTTTAAATTTGCAAAAGCAACCTTAACAAATAAAAGTTTTCCAGTTTTAAAAGAAATTGCAGGTATTTTAAATAAACACGCTAATTATAGAATTTATATTTTGGGGCATACAGATAATATTGGAACAGATGAAAGTAATCAAAAATTGTCTGAAAAACGCGCTAAAAGTGTATTCAATAAATTTATTGACTATGGTGTCAATCTTAATAGATTAACGATGGCAGGTGAGGGTGAAAAAAATCCTATAGATATAGCGAATACAGATAAAGCGCATTCTAAAAATCGTCGTGTTGAGCTTTTATTTAGAAAATAACTACCCCAAACCTAATGGCTACCAATTTTTTCCTGTTTTAAGTTAGTAGCTAACTTAATAATTTAATTCTTATCAGGTTTTTATAAGGATAAAAATGTTTAAAAATATTATCTATAGATTCAGTCTTTTTTTATTTTTTATAACTACGGCAAGTTTTGCTAGTCAAAATAGAGTTGCTTTAGTGATTGGTAATAATAGTTATGTAAAAGAACCTTTAAAAAATGCTGTAAATGATGCAATGGATATAGCAACTACGTTGGAAGAATTAAATTTTAAGGTCATAAAAATTAAAAATGCCAGTCATTCAAAAATGGAAAAAGCCATTAGAAATTTTTCAAAAAAAATTAGTAATGGTGCAACAGGATTATTTTTTTTTGCAGGACATGGTTTACAAATCAATAATATTAATTATTTAATTCCTAGTGATAACCAATTAAATTCTGAGGATGAAATAATTAACCACTCTGTTAATGCTCAGAATATTCTAGATATAATGAAGTCAGCTAATAATAACATGAATATTATTATTTTAGATGCCTGTAGAAATAATCCTTTTGATAATACACCACGTTCAGTTGGGAGAAATGAAATAAATATAAGTCGAGGACTTGCTAAAATGAATCCTCCTATGGGAAGTATACTTGCTTTTTCTGCTGAGCCAGGTTCAGTTGCTTATGATGGTAGGGGTCAAAGGAATGGAATTTATACAGGACATTTACTTAAAGCGATGGTAAAACCTCATTTAGCAATTGAAGATGTTTTTAAAGAAGTTCGTCGAAATGTTAAACAAGACACTCAAAGTTACAAACAACCACAGCTAACACGAGAAGAAACATTATTAGTAAACTTAGAGCGTTTTTGTTTTGTTGAAAAAGGCTGCAACGATACGCTTAAAGCAGTTGCTATGAGTAGCTCACAAATACCTACCTCACTTAACCGTACTATTTTTTTTGATATTAAAGAAAATAATAATAAAAGTCGTCTTTCATTTGGTGATTTTCAAGCTGTTTTTAAACCAATGGGCTTTAAAGTCGTTAATAATTTAAAATCTGCTGATTATGTTTTAGAAGTAGAAATTAATGTACGTTCAGAAGATAAACCTGTTATGCAAGTAGAAGGGCTAGAGTTAGTTTCACGTTATGTGAATATGAATCTGACTATTAATTCTTTGAAAACAAATGAAATCCTTTTTTCCGCCAGTAGTTCAGGTGTAGAGCTTGATACTGATGAGGGTCGAGGTAAAAAAATAGCCGCAGAAAAAGCCGTGGCTAAAATTAAACAACAGCTTATTCAATCTATCAGATTATGAGCTGCTCCCTGCCCACTCATATTAACTACTCAGCTAAGGTTGTTTCTGCTTTACTTATATTTGAACGCACCGTATGTAATAAATCATCAACGCCTTTATCCGCTTCATTGAAGGCGACAAAAAACGCATAATTACCCGCAAGTCCCGCAGGAACAGTAAAATTTAAAATAGGATGGCTGATAATATCGGTGCTAACCGCTTGTTTAAAAGCTGTGGGTGTTGAAGTGAAATTATCGCTTTCTGAAGTCAAATAAAGAAATTGTCCATTAGGTAATAAAATAGCTGCCCATAAATCTAAGGCATTTTCACGAATAATACCAAACTCTTCAACAAAAACATTAATAGTTTCTCCTACTGCATAGCTTGCATTTAATCCTTTGATTTCTACTTGGGCTTCTCTACGGCGAATGGTATTAATGATGACAGGATTAGCGGGGACATCTTGTGCGGCTGTTTCCGTTGCACTGATACTATCAATAACCTCTAAACCTGCGACAACTGCGCCGAAAACAGCATAACCTGGATTAGTTTCAGTATAATTTAAGAAACTATTATCAACACTATTAACAAAAAATTGGGAGGTGGCAGAATTGGGATCATTGGTTCTTGCCATTGCCACTGTGCCACGTTGATTAAGCAATCCATTGTTTGATTCTAGGACAATAGGGTCAAGGGTTTGTTTCATAACCAAATCAGTATCAAATCCCCCCCCTTGAACCATAAAGCCATCAATAACACGATGAAATAATGTATCATCATAAAAGTCATTATCAACATAAGTTAGAAAATTAGCAACAGTAATAGGGGCTTCATTAGGTTTTAATTCAAGGGTAAACGTTCCGTGATTAGTCTCAACATCAACAAAAGGACTTGCAATAAGTAAAGAGGGAAAGATGAAAAATAAGCAAAGAAAGTGTCTTAAGAAAGATTTATTCATAAAATGTACCTTGTCATTTAAAAAAGCTGAGGAGTCCAAAACAGGTTTTGGACTCCAATAAAACCAAAAGCTTTAGAAGTTAATGAACCACTTCAACCACAGCCCCTTTAGTTTGCCCTATTTCCTCTAAAGTTTGTGTGAACCAATCGCTATTTATATCAAAAGGTTTACCCCCTTTGATTCGTGGAAACTCAATAGCACGTAGCACATCCCCTTGCTCATCATCATGACCAATAACCCCAGCTTCACGACGCATTGCACATTCAACTGCTAAATCGGCACAAGATTTAATTAAACGCATATCCTCCGTGTTAGCTGCAGCCGCACGGGCAAAATAGCCTGATTTTTGAATTAACGTTTTTTCCGCGCCAATCATTTTAGCAAATTGCTCACCAAACCATTTCCCAGGATTAACCGCATCTAACTTAATATGACCAAAAGCATCACGAGGAACTTCTTGATTTTGTGCTTCCATTTCAGCAACAATTGCATCAACCCCCGCCCCTTCTGAGACAAAAATATTAACGCAATCAACTTCATCCATCACTTTACGCAAGCGTTCTGCTTCTGCGGCAAGATCTAGTGCCATTTCAGGAATAAAAACGGCGTGAACTTCAAATGCTTCACGACTTAAACCTAATTCAGGCAACCAAGCAGATTGATCTAATAATTTACGATAGGCTTGTGCCGTTGCAGCAGTCAACCAACCACAATTACGCCCCATCACTTCATGAATAATCAACATTCTAGGATTAGAATTATTCTCATCAACCACATTTTGAAAATACTTTGCTCCTTGCTCTGCGGCTGTCCATGCCCCTAATGATTGTTTAATCGGATAAACATCATTATCAACGGTTTTAGGTAAACCAATAACCGTTAAGCCATAATCATTTTCAGCCAAATAAGCGGCTAAATCGGCAGCGGCCGTATTAGTATCATCACCACCAATGGTATGTAAAACATCAACCCCATCTTTAATCAACTGATCTGCGGCAACTTTTTGAGGATCTTGACCTTCTTTAACTAATCCACGTTTTATGCAATCTTTAATATTCGTTAATTTAACGCGACTGTTACCGATACTCGATCCCCCTATTTTTTGTAATCTCCCCGCATTAGCACGAATTTCAGGTGTGACAGAATAATAATCACCCAGTAATAGACCTTTATAACCACTGCGGTAACAAATAATCTCAATAGTTGGGTCAATTTCAGAATAGCGTTCAATTAAACTTCCTACCGCTGAATTAAGACAAGGGGCTAATCCACCCGCTGTTAAGAGTGCAACTTTTTTAGGTTTATTCATAATATTTATCAAAATATAAAGTTAAAGACTAAGATGTGTAAAAAAACATCAGTAAAATTTTAACACATTATGAGAGACTTCCTCTAGGTGACGATTTACCTAAATAGACCTTCTATATAAAATCCAATAATATCGTTTATAATATAAAATAAATTAGCTTAATTTGACTATGTTGAGAATATTTTATGGCAGAAGAGAAAACAAAAATTAAAATCCTTGTTTTATCGGGTTTATTTTTTACTTTAGCTTTGCTATTCGCTATTATTTTATTTAGTTATGATAAGGATGATGGCGGTTACTTTTCAAGTGGAGGTAAAGGGGATATTCATAATATTTTAGGTGTCATAGGTGCATGGATTGCTGATATTATCTTAAATTTATTTGGGTTTATAGGGTTTTTTTTTCCTTTTATGTTGGCATGGCATGGTTATCTCGTTTATAAACGCAAACAACCCCATAATCAATTAAATAAGTTTCTTTCAGGTTTTGCTCAATGTCTCACAATTATTGCAGGTTCTGCAATTTTTTATTTATACATTCCCCCCTTATTTATTGAATTAGGACAGCATGGTCGCGGTGGAATCTTAGGGAGTATTATTGGTGATGGGGTTATCGTTATTTTTGGTGATGGTTATGGCTTGAGGTTAATTCTAGGAATCTTTATTTTAGGCATTACTATTTTTAGTGGGTCTTCTTGGTTTTCAGTTATGGAATATATTGGTAAATATACCTGTGAAGCTTATCTTCAATTATTTAACTATTTATCTAATAAATTACAGGTTAAAAAGCAAGCTTCTGTGCTGTCTAAGCAAGTCAATAAACAGCCAAACAACCCATTAGAGACTCAAGCTAATATTAAAGAAGTTATTAGCCCGCCTTCAAAACCAGCCCCTAGCTATTATCCTGCACTCCCTGATAGCAGATTATTGGTTAAACGTAAAAAAAGAGTTAAAGGTTATTCAAAATCCGAATTAGAGGACAAAGCTGATTTAGTTGAAAAGGTCTTAAATGATTTTAATGTCTCGGTCACTATGGGTGAAAATTTTCCAGGACCTGTTATTACGCGATTTGAATTATTACTTGCCCCTGGAACAAAAGTAAGTCGGGTTAATAGTTTAACTAAAGACTTAGCACGGGGGCTTTCTGTATCCAGTGTTCGAATAGTTGATATTATTGAAGGAAAATCAGTGATTGGTTTAGAAATTCCTAATAAAGAACGCGAGATGGTTTCTTTTAATGATTTAGTTAATTCAAAGGATTTTGCAAAGGAAAAATCACCTTTGACATTAATTCTAGGCAAAGATATTGCGGGTAAACCTATCATGGCGGATTTAGGAAAAATGCCGCATTTATTGGTCGCAGGCACAACAGGGTCAGGAAAGTCTGTGGCTATTAATACCATGATTTTAAGTTTATTATTCAAATCAAGTCCGAAAAAAGTACGGCTGATTATGATTGATCCTAAAATGCTTGAACTCTCGGTTTATGAAGATATTCCGCATTTATTAACCCCTGTGGTTACCGATATGAAAGAGGCTAGTAATGCCTTACGTTGGGCAGTAGGCGAAATGGAACGCCGTTATCAATTGATGTCTAAATTAGGGGTTAGAAATTTACAAGGCTTTAATCATCAAATTGAAAAAGCAATAGAACTAGGTCATCCAATTCTTGATCCTTTATTTCAACCTAACTCAATGATTGAAGGACAACAAATAGCCTCTGAATTAGAAACCTTGCCAAATATCGTTATTGTTATTGATGAATTAGCCGACATGATGATGATTGTAGGTAAAAAAGTTGAAGAGCTTATCGCACGCCTTGCTCAAAAGGCACGAGCGGCAGGGATTCATTTAATTTTAGCAACACAACGTCCCTCTGTTGATGTGTTAACAGGTTTAATTAAAGCCAATATTCCTAGTCGAATTTCATTTCAAGTGTCATCACGTATAGATTCACGTATTATTCTTGACCAAGGGGGAGCTGAAAGTTTACTCGGTAATGGTGATATGCTTTATTTACCACCTGGATCCAGTATGCCTACGCGCGCACATGGTGCGTTTGTTGATGATGATGAAGTCCATAAGGTAGTTAACTTTTTAAAAACAACCGCGCCCCCTGATTATTTAACCAATATTTTAGAAGAATCTAAAGTGCCTATTCCTGGTTTAGATAAAATAAATCTTGGGGCATCGGATTCAGAAACTGATATTTTATATGATGAAGCCGTCGCTTTTGTCACTGAGAGTCGTAAAGCATCTATTTCTAGTGTTCAAAAGTATTTAAAAGTAGGTTATAAACGCGCAGCAAAAATGATAGAGGCTATGGAAACTACTGGTGTAATTAGTCCACCTGAGCATAATGGTAAACGTACTGTATTAGCCCCTGCACTAGAAGAATAAGTTTAAAAAAATCCAAAATTTAAAAGGAAACTAAATGCAACAAAAAATAACTAAAGCTGTTTTTCCTGTCGCAGGGCTAGGGACGCGTTTTTTACCTGCAACAAAAGCAAATCCGAAAGAAATGCTTTCTATTGTTGATAAACCCTTAATTCAATATGCGGTAGAAGAAGCTATTGATGCG
>DAOUTG010000018.1 GCA_030626845.1 Methylococcaceae bacterium | reverse complement strand
CACACAAATTATTTCGATTTATTTGTTAAAGAGCGTAAGAACCGAAGTTCTTAAATCACTCAGAAGAGCTAAACTAACTCCCCTTAGCGAGCCGACCATTATAACTTAATGTTCGTTTTTGTCAACACCTTGTTGAAAAATCTTTTCCTTAAGTTCTTCCCGAAACGTTGTGTTGCTGAAAGAAAGGCGTATTATACAGCTCTATTTCTTTTCGTCAATATTATTTTTAGTTTTATTTTATGATTTCTATCAGTTCTTTTTATTTCAATAAGTTATATCAATCGCCTATCACCGTGGAGAGTAACACAGAGGCGATTAGTTCCCAGAAATAATTAGAGCTGCATTGCTTTTTCGTGTACGGAAGTTCAAGAGAAAAAGCAAAGTAAGCGTACGATAATTACGACGAGTCATTTGAAAAAATCTTACAAAGCCTGCATCGAGTTTACGATGATATAGCGTAGTAGCTCTGACGAGGACGGCTGAGGATATTTAATGGTTGGTGCGTTTACGAGTCGATTTGGGGGACAGGAATCCCAAAATATTTCACGAGGTAGCAGCCACTCCACATCTTCGCCAATTTGGGTTTTGAGCCAGCATTTTTCAAAACTTAATATTTAGGTTCTAATAAAATCAAGTAGTTACAAGGTTAAAAAGTGGTATTTCAACTTACTTTATACGTTTAACTAAGGTTTTGTTATATAACATAAACTTTCTCATATTCCAACGAATTTATCTTGACTTGGAACGCTATAAATTACTTAAGTATCAATAGATTATATCTTAAGGCTTTTAAAACTTTTTTCATTATTTTTTGTGTGCTAAAATATTTCAGCTGATTGATTATTAATAATTCTATGTTGTACCTCAAGTCCTAAAAAATATCAATAAAAATGTTAAAGAAAAAAGGTCGATGCTCATCACATCGACTTTTAATGTTGAGCATCTTTATAAAGGATGCCTATTTTTTAAGTTAAACGTTTATAGTGAATCGGTTGCGTTTAAGTCTGCAAACGTTTGCTCCAAACGTTTTACCATACCAACTTCACCTGCACGCTGCCAAACGCGAGGATCATAGTGCTTTTTATTTGGACTATCATCCCCATCTGGGTTTCCGATTTGACCTTGTAAATAAGCTTCATTTTCTTTATAGAAATTCATCACAGCTTCCCAAGTTGCCCATTGAGTATCCGTATCAATGTTCATTTTGATTACGCCATAACCAATAGATTCTTTGATTTCTACTTCGCTTGAACCTGACCCCCCATGGAATACAAAGTTTAATGTATTTGCAGGAAGATTATATTTTTCAGAAACGTAAGCTTGGGAGTCACGCAAAATAGTCGGCGTTAATTTAACATTACCAGGTTTGTAAACACCATGTACGTTACCAAAAGAGGCTGCAATAGTGAAACATGGGCTAATTTTACTTAATTCTTCATAAGCATAAGCCACTTCTTCTGGCTTAGTATATAAATCAGCTATATCCATACCTGAGTTATCAACACCATCTTCTTCACCACCCGTACAACCTAATTCGATTTCTAAGGTCATCCCCATTTTTGACATACGTGCTAAATATTTACCGCAAGTCTCAATATTTTCTTCCAGACTCTCTTCTGATAAATCTAACATGTGTGAGCTAAACAAAGGTTTACCTGTTTCTGCAAAGTGTTTTTCACCTGCATCTAATAAACCGTCAATCCAAGGTAATAATTTTTTAGCTGCGTGATCTGTGTGCAAAATAACAGGAACACCATAATGTATCGCCATGTTATGAACATGTTTCGCGCCTGAAATAGCACCTAGAATTGCGTTTTGTTGACCTTCTAATTTCAGACCTTTACCTGAAAAGAAAGCTGCACCGCCGTTTGAAAATTGAATAACTACCGCAGATTTAGCTTTTGCAGCGGCTTCTAAAACAGCATTGATTGAATCGGTATTAATGGTATTAACTGCCGGTAACGCTAAGGCATTTTCTTTACAAATAGCAAAGACTTTTTGTACATCTTCACCCGTGATAACACCTGGTTTAACAGTATCTAAAATTTTTTGAGACATGATATTTTTTTATATAAGGGTCTATACAACATTGCTCCTATAATGGAGCAATGTTAAAACTAATAAGCTATAAGAAAAACTTAAGCTTCTAAACTTGCTAGGCGATCGGCTAACAATTCTTCTAAGGTTACTAATGCTTTAGAAAAACCATCAATACCTTCTGCTAGTTTATCGGTTGCCATTTGGTTTTCAGCGTGCATTTTTTCAAATGTTGCTTTATCAACAGAGATTTTTTCAATATCTGCAGCATCAGCTGCCGCTTGCGTTAATTTACGTGGCAATTCGCCTTCTGTTGTTTGTAATTCAGTTAATAGCGCAGGTGAAATAGTTAATAAATCAACCCCCGCTAATTCGGTAATTTCACCAAGATTACGAAAGCTTGCACCCATTACTTCGGTACTATAACCAAATTTTTTGTAATAGTTATAAACGGCTGCTACTGAAACCACACCAGGGTCTTCTGCAGCTTCGTAAGAATCACGACCTGTATCTTTTTTGTACCAATCAAGAATACGACCAACGAAAGGTGAAATAAGGGTAATCCCCCCCTCAGCACAAGCAATCGCTTGATGTAGTCCAAACAATAAGGTTAAGTTACAGCTAATGCCTTCTTTTTCTAAAACTTCAGCCGCCTTGATACCTTCCCAAGTCGCTGCAATTTTAATTAAGATACGCTCTTTAGAAACACCCGCTGCTTCATATTGCGCAATTAACTCACGCCCTTTAGCAATCGTAGCATCTGTATCGAAAGAAAGACGCGCATCAACCTCTGTAGAAACACGACCCGATACAATTTTAAGGATTTCAAGACCGAAAGACACCGCCAAACGATCAAACGCTAAGGTAACAACATCTGCAGCGGTAGCAGCAGCCCCTAAAGTCGCTCTTGCACCCGTCAGCGTATCATCGACAATCGCTTGATACTGGGGCATTTGAGCCGCCATTGTAATTAACGAAGGGTTCGTAGTCGCATCACGTGGGGTAAACTTTCCAATTGCTTCTAAGTCACCTGTGTCGGCAACGACAACAGTCATTTCTTTTAGTTGATCAAGTAAATTTGCCATAATTAGAAAATACCTTTAGGTTATTAATATAAAATGAATGCAAATAAATAACCGTTGACAGTTATTTAGCACTATTGGATTATAAAAAATATTTCTCATAATCCAATAGCGTTTGCGATGGTGATCGTTTCTATCTGGATGCTCTTAACGCGCACCCAGATAAATCGTTTCAAACTAATTAGCCTTTAGCCTGCAAATATTTTTCAACCCCAGTAGCAGGTTCTAAAACAATCGTTGATTCAACAACAGCGGCAGTTTCAGCCACTATTTTTTTAGCCACTAAAACCTGTCTTGCCATATATTTACTAACACCCGTTGTTAATATTTCTTTACGATTTTCTAAGTATAATGTGACGCTACTCGTTTTAATCGCAGGGGGCGCATTTTTAGCAGCAATGATTTTTCTTGCCATATATTTAGCGACACCACTTGCTGACCGGTTACTATGGCTGGCTAAATATTTAGCCACGCCGCTAATTATAATCTTTGGTCTATCTTCATGCGTTTTTAAATATTTTTCAACGCCTGTTACCGATAGTTCTTCAAAACTTTCTGATTCCAATTTTTGTTTCGATACAATCGCCTGTCTTGCTAAATATTTAGCAACGCTACTTGGCAGGTGCTGTTCTTTTACTTTCAAATATTTAGCAACCCCTGTCGCAGAAGCGGCTGGCTTTTGAGTTTGTAAATATTTAGCAACCCCTGTTAAATCACAAGAAACATCTTCAGCTACAGAAGCACTTTCTCTTACTACCTCACTATCATTTCTATAAACTTGATTTTTCGGTGATTCTCCGAATATAAATCCAAATAAACCTGCCATATTTTATCCCCGATCACGCAAATATTTTTCAACACCCGTTCTTTTAGCAACGGCAGCCGCTTTTGCAGCAACAATTCTTTTTGCCATATACTTAGAAACACCTGACGCTTGAACGGTATTCTTATTTTTTAAGTACTGAGCCACTGATGAAAGTTCAGGCATATTTTTACTTAAATAACGAGCAACACCTGTAGCACCCCCTGCTTGAGGTCTTTTAGTATTAGATGCGGCACGCGCACGTTTTACAGGTTTTTCAGAGATCTTTGATGAAGATTTTCTTTTTAATAAAACAAAACCAACAATAGCTAATGCAACTAATCCGAATAGTGTAACCATAGAATCATCTTCTGACTCCGTAGTTTCTTCGTTTACAGCACTTGCCGATGAATTACTACTCGCTGTCTTTTCTGGTAATGCAATTGATGTTTGATGTTTATAATCAGTATCGCTATAAACAACTTTAGGTTGAAAATTAGCCGCTGGATAATTTGAGTCTGGTTGACTGGTTCCTGCTTTACTACTGCTTGTTGATGTAGCTTTACTATCTTCTGCAACATCACTATAGATAACAGTGGGTTGAAAATTGGCTGCTGGATAATCTTCCGCCCCAACGATAGGACTTGCCAGTACTAATGCAGCAATCAAACCACTGGTTAAATTTTGTATCTTCACGTTTGAACTCCCCTATGATAACGTTATTTTAATGCCCATATCTACGCATGAATTAACTTTTAAAAATTGCTATCGTAACGCAACTTGTTAAAATTAGCCATACGTAGAGATAGTTTTTAGCGGGTTAAAGTACGGCTTCAACGTTGGCTACAACATTTTCTACAGTAAAGCCAAAGTGTTCCATCACTACACCACCTGGAGCTGATTCCCCAAAAGTGTCAATACCAACAACGCCACCCTCTAAGCCAACATATTTACGCCAGAAATCACTCACACCTGCTTCAACAGCAACACGTTTAACACCAGGTGTTAAAATACTGTCTTTATAAGCTTGATCTTGACGATCAAAAACATTCGTTGACGGCATAGAAACAACGCGAGTTTGAATACCTTTTTCAGCAAGTGCTACTTGAGATTTTAATGCTAGACTAACTTCTGATCCTGTTGCAATTAAAATGATAGCCGCTTTTCCTTGTGCTTCTGAAATAACATAAGCTCCCTTGCGAATTCCTGCAATTTGCGCGTCTGTTCTTTCAATAAAAGGAAGTCCTTGGCGACTTAAAACTAAACTAGTTGGCCCATCAAGACGCTCTACAGCCATGACCCAAGAAACTGCAGTTTCTGTTGAATCAGCAGGTCGCCATACGTCCATATTAGGAATAAAGCGCATTGCAGAGGTGTTTTCAATCGGTTGATGCGTAGGACCATCTTCCCCTTGACCAATAGAGTCATGAGTTAAAACAGCAATAGTACGAATCTTCATTAATGCAGCCATGCGAAAAGCACTTTTTGCATAATCAGAGAACATGTGGAATGTTCCACCGAAAGGTAATAATCCACCATGGAGTGTCATGCCATTCATAATGGCAAACATACCAAATTCACGGACACCATAAGAAATGTAATTACCCATTTCTTTACCGCTAACATGTTTAAAATCAGCGCAACTTGTTAAGTTAGAGCCTGTTAAATCAGCAGATCCGCCTAAAAATTCAGGTAATGTAGGTGCTAAAGCCGTAATACATTTTTGTGAAGCTTGACGTGAAGCTAAACTTGCCGCATTAGCGTTTGTTTCTGTAATTAATGTGTTACTAGCTTCTTTCCAATTAGTAGGCAATTCATTCGCCATACGACGTTTAAATTCTACTGCTAATTCTGGGTATTCTGCTGCATAAGCATCAAAACGAGTATTCCATTCAGATTCAACCTCTGCTCCCTTCGCTTTTGCATCCCAACCTGCATAAACATCATCAGGAATAACAAAAGGCTCAGAATCCCAACCTAATTCTTTACGAACTAAGGCAACTTCCTCATCCCCTAATGCAGCACCATGACAATCATGACTACCACTTTTATTTGGAGAACCATAACCAATAATGGTTTTACAACAAATAAGAGAAGGTCTTTCTGTTTCTTTTTTAGCTAATTCAATTGCCGCATTAATCGCCTCTGAATCATGCCCGTCTACAGAGATAACATGCCAACCATAAGACTCAAAACGTCTAACTGTATCATCGGTATACCAGCCGTCAATATGACCATCAATCGAAATATTATTGTCATCCCAAAAAGCAATTAATCCACCTAGCCCCCAAGTACCCGCTAAAGCACAAGCTTCATGAGAAACACCTTCCATTAAACAGCCATCTCCCATAAAGACATAAGTATTATGATCGACAATTTTATGTCCAGGACGGTTAAACTGCTCTGCAAGTAGCTTTTCTGCCATTGCAAAACCGACACCGTTACTAATCCCCTGACCTAAAGGACCAGTCGTCGTTTCAATACCAGGCGCATAACCATATTCAGGATGACCCGCACATTGTGAGTGCAATTGACGGAAAGAAGCTAACTGATCCATTGCTAGGTCATAACCTGATAAATGCAATAGAGAATAAATTAGCATTGAACCATGACCATTTGATAATACAAAACGGTCACGATCAGCCCAAGTAGGACTTGTAGGGTTATGCTTTAAATGATCATTCCATAATACTTCGGCAATATCTGCCATCCCCATAGGCGCACCCGGATGACCTGATTTTGCTTTTTGTACTGCGTCCATGCTTAAAGCGCGTATTGCATTCGCTAAATGTCTGCGTGAAGCCATATTATTCTCCTAAATTTGGTTATGATTGCAATGACTATTTCCTCACCCAGTCATTTAAAATATTTATTGTTCTTTCGGCAAAATTGAGATGGCACAAAGAGATGCACGTTTTTATTATTTGATCTATCTGGGGTAGGTTCAGGTTAATCACTTTATAACAAAAACTCAACCGATAAGTTGACTTAATTTTATTTGTTTTATCAAAGCCTTAAAAATAAAAACGAGTGGTGAAAACCACTCGTTTTGATATAAAGCTTATTCCATATTAGCGTGTCTTTCTTTCATTTTTTCTTCAGGTATATTTTTTTCCCAAATAAGATGTGAGACGACAGATTCTAAAAAGCATAAGGTTGATAGTTCAAAAACTGTTCCCATTGGCATACCTTTAACGGCTTTATAAACATTGTCATTACCAATTTGAAACACCCCATCAGCCATATCACCGATAGTGGATTTTGATTTTGAACAAATGAGTACAATTTTTGCACCGATACTTTTTGCTTTATTGGTAAAGGCAATTAGCTGCTCAGTTTCCCCAGATCCAGAAATGATAATTAACAAGTCACCATTTTTAATACTAGGTGTAACAATTTCGCCAACCATACTAACGTCATAACCACTATGCATTAAGCGCATACCTAAGAAGTTTCCGACGAGTTTTGAACGTCCAGCCCCTGAAATAAATATTCGCTTAGCATCGTCAAACATTTCTGTCATCTGTTCAGCATAAGACAGGTTTGTTACATCAAGAATTTCTGAAATCTTGTTAATAACTAGGTGTTGGTTTTTTTGTTGCCACATAGCCTATACCTCGTTATTATGCAGCATCAACTAATTCACGAATTTCACGAGCAGATTCAGCAGGAGAAGGTGCTCCATAGATTGCAGCACCTACAACAATAATATCAGCACCTGCGCGAACCACCTCTTGAACCGTTGATTGATTAATACCCCCTGCAACTGAAATACGAACGCCTAAATCTAAAGCTGCAATTGTTGCTAAGTCATTAAATGGGGTATCACCTGCAGCTTGAGCATCAAGACCTGTATGAATACCTACGATTTGCGCTCCTGCATCAACCATATCTTTTGCACAAGCTACTTTATCAGCAACGTTGATTAAGTCGATTTGAGTTTCTGCGCCACTTGCATTACTTGCTTTAATTACACCAGCACAAGTTGCTGCACCTGAAACACCTAATACAGTACAAATATCAGCACCTGCTTCATAAAATGGGGTTGCTTCGTATTCACCAGCATCCATCGTTTTAAGGTCAACTAAAAGTAATTGCTCAGGAAATCTAGCTCTTAATTCCTTAACTAAGTTAATACCATTGTGTTTAATACAAGGGGTTCCAATTTCAAAAATATCGACATGAGGAGCCACTTCCTCTGCAAGAGCAATAGTTGCGTCAAAATCTAAAGAATCTAATGCCATTTGAATTAATGGTGTTGCCATGTTACATACTCCAATTGATTATAATTTTTTTGCATACTTAATTAATTACGCGAGTCGCACTTTAAAACAAAATAGGGGCTTATGTCAATGCCCAGCGTTGGTGCGTAAAAAAAAACCGTCTTTATTTTAGTTTTTAATTTGATAAAAAATATAAGCTAAGATAAACAAGCCAGCATGATATATAAGCCGACACTTTACTGTGGTTTATCACTAATGTATTGTTAAATATAGTAAATTTAAAATATCACCTGTTTCAGAATAATCCGATTTAACCCTATTATTCAACAAAAATTCGTTTAAAAAAATAAATACCAGCCCAACTTAAAAAACACTTCCATTAAGCCTTAGAAAATAAATTTTTCATTTTTACAAAAAACGCACCATTTTTTAACAAACAACGCGCTTAAATGCGGCATTAAAGCCGATAAAAATATTCACTTATTCTAGAATCCTTGCTATATAAGTTTTTTCCAATATCATAACTCATCACTGGAATAGGGGCATGAGAAACATGAAAAATAAATTTGGCAGTTTCTTCATCAGTTTGATAGTTAATCCTTAAATTTCCATAACGCCCTTTATCGAAATTTTTCAAAACACTAGGAATTTCAGTTATATAGTCAGGTTTCAATTGCGCTAAACGCGTAGGAAATTTTCCATGCTTTTCTTTGTATTTTAAAAATGCAGGTCTTATTTTCATAAAAGAAATTTGTCGTTGTTGATTAAGTTGATGAATATCTTGATCTATAACAAAAATAAAATATAATAAAGGCGAAGAGAAAAGAAAAAAAACAACAGTTAGAGCAGTAATATTTTGTACAAAACGACTAATTTCAGCTCTATGTGCAGCTTTTGCATTATCAAATTTCAGTTTAGTCCACAAGCTTAAATCATAAACGTTATAGCATTCACATTCAGAACATTCAATTCCATTATTTGCCTCCAATACTTCATTGCACCCTCCACAAATCTTTGGAAACCATTTTAGAAGTAATCTAAAAATAAATAACGAAAAAAGCACAACCGCACAAATATAAAATAATGGTTGTGGTCGCGCATCAATAGTCATCATTATTACTAAGGAAGTAACGACATAAATAAGCTGAAAAACATTAACCAAGGTTTTACTCGTACAACGTATGTTTACTATGACTGTTTTTATAGCAACAATCTTTATCATTTTTTTAACCTATGTTTTCGATCTAAATTTAACCCTTAAATTCCAACACCAACGTGTCTATTCCATTATTTCGTAAACGTGTCTTAATGGTCATCAACAAATCTAAACCTGAAAAAGGTCCCATTTTAATTCTATTCCAAATCACATCACCCACTTTAGCTTGTTCAATACGAGACTCAACACCCATTGCTATCAGTTTATCTTGAAGTTTTTTAGCTTCTAAAAAATCACGAAAAGAACCTGCTTGCATAATATATTTTCCACTTTTTTTTAAACGACCTACGCTCTGTTCTCTAATTAAGGTTTTAATTTCATGTTCAGGTATAACTACTTCTAGCTTAGGTAAAATAGTATAAAAATCAAAACGTGGCTCTGGTGGTGCCTTGTCTTGTTTAGTGGGCTGATTTGTTTTTTGTTTGATTTTAGCCTGCGCCTTAGCTGCTAATGCTTGAATACTTTTTTTTTGAAGCTGTTCTTTTGCAATTATTTCCGCATTTTGTGGCTCGCTAACATTTTTTGTTGATAATAAGCTATTTAGGTTAATTATTGGATTAGAAAAATTTTGACTTAAAAAAGATACGCCAAATAAAGCCGTGATAATAATAAAACTTATAATCAATAACCCATCTAACCCATTTAAGCGCATTTTTTTATTTTTTTGGCGCTTAGGTTTTTTTTTGTGATGAATACGGTTTTTATAGTCTTTAGGCATTTACATCGCCTCAGGTGAGTGAATACCTAGTAAGGTTAAACCATTGCTAAGAACTTGTTTAATGGCGGTAATAAGATTTAAACGCGCATTACGCAAACTAACATTATCCACTAAAAATTGATGGGCATTATAGTAAGTATGAAAATCATTGGCTAACGCACGTAAATAATGAATTAATTGATGTGGCTCATAATTTAACGCCGCTTTTTCTAAGAGTTCTGGATAGCGCGACAAGCTATTCAAAAGGATTACTTCATAAGACGCTGTTAATAATTTTAAGCTCTTCATGCCGAGATTTAAATCTCGCTCCAAATTTTTTTCATCTAATTGCCGTAAGACACTACATATTCTCGCATGGGCATATTGTACATAAAACACAGGATTTTCATTGGTTTTAGCCGTTGCCAATTTTAAATCAAAGTCCATATGCTGATCGGAACGGCGCATCAAATAAAAAAACCGCGCCGCATCCTTTCCTACTTCACCTCGTAATTGTCGTAAAGTGACAAACTCTCCTGAACGTGTGGACATAGGCACTTTATCATCACCTCTATACAATACGGCAAATTGTACCAATAATACTTTTAGTTTTTTAGCATCTCCCCCTAATGCTAATAATGCCGCATTAATACGTGGAATATAACCATGATGATCTGCACCCCAAATATTAATAATCTGATCAAAACCCCGATCCAATTTATTCATATGGTAAGCAATATCAGAAGCAAAATAAGTACTTTGCCCATTATCTCGCACAACAACACGATCTTTATCATCACCTAATTGTGTTGATTTAAACCAAGTAGCCCCTTCTTTTTTATAAAGATACCCTCCCGCCTCTAAAAGATTTAAGGCGGTTTCAATAGCCCCTTCTTCCATTAATTTTCGTTCAGAAAACCAATGTTTATAATCAATACCAAATTCATTCAGATCAACTTTTATATCATCCAAAATAGCATTCAAACCTGCTTGAAAAATATCTCGATATTGCGTTGTCCCTAATAAAACCTTAGTTCGCCCAATCAAAGCATCAATATGTACTTCTTTATCGCCCCCCTGTGCCTCATCAGCAGGAATATCTTCCAATACTAATTCAGCAGGATGGCGATATTCATTTTGCACCTTGTCATGTAATTTCCAGGCAATTTCACGTACATATTCCCCTCGATAACCATTATTTGGAAAAACAACCACTTCACCGCATTCCTCCAAATAACGAAGCCAAATACTAGTTGCCAGTATATCCATTTGTCTTCCAGCATCATTGACATAATATTCTCGATGAACCTCAAAGCCAATCGCTTCTAAAAGACTTGCAACTGCGGAGCCATAAGCCGCTCCTCGACCATGCCCTACATGCAAAGGCCCTGTCGGATTAGCCGATACGAATTCAACCTGTATTTTTTTACCGCCTCCCACTTTACTTAAACCAAATTGACTCCCTTGCTGATGAATTTGAGACACAATTTGATAAGACCTATTGGGATCAATAAAAAAATTAATAAATCCAGGCCCTGCGATTTCTACCTTTATGACGGCATCATTATCAGGGAGTGCCTCAATAATTTTTTGAGCTAATATAAGAGGATTAATTTTCGCAGATTTTGCCAATGACAAAGCTAAATTTGAGGCAAAATCACCATGCGAGCTATCACGAGCACGTTCAATAACAATATTAGCGATGACCGCTTGATCTAAAACACCTTCATCTTTAAGACTTACAACAGCTTGCTGAATAAGTGCTTTCAACGTTTGTTTCATTATTTTACGGCATTAAGTAAGGTTATAAATGCTTTGCATTATCCCTGAATTTTTAAGGATTAGCTATAAGGTTCAAACTAAAAACTTAATTCAATTCATCGTTTGTTCCTTTTTATTTCTTCCCTCTTTTAGTTAAGCTATTGTAGAATGAATGATTTTTCAGGTAACTTAAATGACCCCTTCAAAGCCTGTTCAACGAATTGCTTTAACAGCTGGCGAACCTGCAGGTATTGGCCCTGATTTATGTATCCAGCTTGCACAAAAATCTCAAGATTGTGAATTAGTCGTTATTGCTGACCCTGAGATGCTCGCATCACGTGCCAAATTACTAAATTTACCTTTAGTCATTAAAAACTTTGATCCTCTCGCACCTGCCCAAGCTCAACAAGCAGGGAATATCACTATTTTCCCTACCTCGTTAAAAACGCCTTCGATCTGCCAACAGTTAGATAAAAATAACAGCCCCTATGTCTTAGAAACCATCCGTCTTGCAACGCAAGGCTGTTTAGATGGTTTATTTTCCGCCATGGTGACAGCCCCTGTTCATAAGGGAATCATCAATCAACTGCGCTTTAAAAATTTTTCAGGACATACTGAATATATCGCAAAAATCGCAGGAGGTACAGCAGTCATGATGCTGGCAACAAAAGGTTTAAGAGTTGCTTTAGCAACAACACATTTACCCCTCAGTAAAGTACCTAAAGCCATTACTAAAAAAGGATTAACAAGTGTAATTCAAATACTAGAACGTGATTTACGACAACGGTTTGGGTTAAGCAAACCCAAAATACTAGTCTGTGGACTCAATCCTCATGCAGGAGAACAAGGACATTTAGGCACAGAAGAAATTGACACGATTAATCCTGTATTAAATAAATTTCGCGAACAAGGTTTCAATATACAGGGCGCATTAGCTGCTGACACGGTATTCACCCCTAAATATTTAGAGAGTGCAGATGCTGTATTAGCGATGTATCACGATCAAGGTCTACCTGTTCTGAAACACTTAGGTTTTGGAAAAGCGGTTAATATTACCTTAGGGTTACCTTTAATCCGCACCTCTGTCGATCATGGAACCGCATTGGAACTTGCAGGAACGGGGAAAGCAGATCATGGCAGTTTAGCACTTGCTGTAACCACTGCTTTAGATATTGTCAATAGTAATACTTTATTATTTTAAAAATGGCACACCAAGCACGTAAACGTTTTGGACAAAATTTTCTCCAAGACCCCAATATTATTTATCAAATTCTTGGCTCTATTCAAGTACAAAAAAATCAACGCTGGGTTGAAATTGGTCCAGGACAAGGTGCATTAACAAGACCTTTACTTGATAAAGGGGTAAAACTTGACATAGTTGAACTTGATAGAGACCTCGTTGCACTATTAACTGATAAATTTAGTCAGCAACCCCAATTAACCATTCACAGTGGCGATGCGCTTAAGTTTGATTTTCAAGCATTAGCTAATACTGGTGCTAAATTACGAATTATCGGCAACCTTCCCTATAATATTTCAACGCCTTTGTTGTTTCATCTTCTTGATAATGCAGAGACGATAGAAGATATGCACTTTATGTTACAAAAAGAAGTCGTTGATAGAATTTGTGCAGGTCCTGGGAGTAAAAAATATGGCAGACTCAGCGTCATGATGCAATATCATTGTCGCAGTGAATTATTATTCGATGTTCCGCCCGAAAGTTTTAATCCTATTCCTAAAGTGATGTCAGCCATCGTCCGTTTAATTCCACATTCACAACCTCCTGTCAATATTCCAAGTATTGAATCATTAAATAAAATAGTCACCCAAGCGTTTTCACAACGCCGAAAAACACTTAGAAACTCGCTTAAAAAACTATTAAATGAAAAACAAATCAATAACTTAGAAATTAATCCTAAACTAAGAGCAGAAGAAATAAGTTTAAGAGATTTTGCAAAATTAGCTTGTTTTATTAATGAAAACAAGTCATAAACTGCGACAGTTTGTCACACGTGACAATTTGCCACATTCCCAAGAAGGGTTTTAATCATTAGAATAGCTGCAACTTTAAACAAAAGCTCTTCCTCCTAAAGATAAGCCAACGTTTTTATACCTCCTTAAAAATTACTCTCTTTATGCGACTCCTATAGTCGCATTTTTTTTGCCTGTTACAAAAACTTCTTTTTTATACTTTCTTTACATATTCTGATTTTAACTTCATTGCCCCAATACCATTAATCTTACAATCAACATCATGATCCCCTTCAACCAGGCGAATATTTTTAACTTTCGTTCCCACTTTAACCACCAAAGAAGATCCTTTAACTTTCAAGTCTTTAATTACCGTTATCGTATCACCGTCATTCAAAACGGTGCCATTAACATCTTTAATAGTGACTATTTCCAAGATATCAACAGCCACCTCTTTACTCCATTCATGAGCGCATTCTGGGCAAACATACATCATCCCATCTTCATAAGTATATTCTGAACCACATTTTATACAGTTTGGTAATTCATTCATTTTATATCCTATTTGTAAATTGATTTGAAACTTAAGGGATATTATAAGCAACCGCCGATCATTACCACAGTAATTAGGCGACTTCACCCCTAATTTTGCTTATAATCATTATTATAAACACTTAACCTCTAGCTTAAAAATTAAAACTGTGCAACAAAATAAATCAGCTCAATATCTAGTCGGTATAGACCTTGGTACAACTCATACCGTCGTCGCTTACACCCTAGCCACTCCATCATCAAAAGAGATTCATATTTTTGAAATTCAACAACTGGTAGATCTGGGTCAAGTCGATGCAAAGAAACTTTTACCATCGGTTCGTTATCACCCTGCAAAAGGAGAATTATCTGCGGCAGATATTAACTTCTCTCCAGCGGGAGAAAAAGCGGTTATTGGCGAGGCAGCGCGTTTATTAGGGGCAAAAACGCAAGGTCGTTTTGTTACTAGTGCAAAAAGTTGGCTATCTCATCCCTCTGTTGACCATACCGCAGAAATTTTACCTTGGGGAAGTGATGAAGAAATAGCAAAGGTTTCCCCTCTCAATGCTAGTGCCAGTTATTTAACCCATATTCGAACAGTTTGGCGGTATAAATTCCCTAATGCCCCTTTAGAAGAACAAGCGATTGTAATTACAGTACCCGCATCATTTGATGAAGCGGCTCGCTCATTAACGTTAGAAGCTGCTCGTATTGCAGGTTTAAATAACATACGACTATTAGAAGAACCACAGGCAGTTTGTTACGATTGGTTGAGACGTCATCAAACAAATATTAAACAAGCCTTAGATAATATTCATTTATTATTAGTTTGTGATGTTGGCGGCGGAACAACAGATTTAACCCTGATTAAAGTGGAACATGGCAATGATGAACCTAAATTAACTCGTATTGGTGTAGGCGATCATCTGATGCTTGGCGGTGATAATATTGATTTAGCATTAGCGCATTTAGCAGAAAAACGCTTAGCTTCAGGTAATAAAAAACTGTCTGCCGCAGACTTATCCCAATTATTAGAACAATGTCGCGTTGCCAAAGAAAAACTGCTCGCTGATGATGCCCCCGAATCATTTAATGTCACCTTATTAGGCGGGGGTTCACGTTTAATTGGGAAATCTCGTTCAGTAAAACTAGAACGTAAAGAAGTTAAAGCCATTGCTTTAGATGGGTTTTTTCCCTTATCAGCATTGACTGATTTACCTGATAAAAAACGCAGTGGTATGGTTGAGTTTGGACTTCCCTATGCCGCTGAACCTGCTATTAGTAAACATATTGCCGCTTTTTTAAAACTTCATAGCCAAGCGGCAAGTGATGCACTAAAAACTGAAAGTTATGTCCCTGATGCTTTATTACTCAATGGGGGGGTCTTTCGTAGTCAACCAATTACCCAACGCGCCATTGAATTATTAAATACCTGGTGCGATAAAAAACCCGAACTTTTAGAAAATAAACATCCTGAATTATCCGTGGCTTTTGGCGCAGTTAGTTATGCCATGGCTAGGCGTGATAAAAAAATTAAAATTGGTGGTGGTTCTGCTCGAAGTTATTTTCTTTTAGTCGAAACCCGTATTAATAATACAAAACAAGGGGTTTGTATTTTGCCACGTGGTAGTGAAGAAGGTAATGAAATACGTTTAAAAAATAAACAATTTGCACTCCGTTTAGGGCAGCCTGTGCAATTTCATCTAGCCTCAACGACAGGTGATAAAAAATATCAAGCAGGGGATGTCGTTGAAATTGATGATGAACAGTTTCATTTCTTACCCCCTTTAGCGGTCGCTTTTGAAGATCAAGGTCATTCTAATGCGGAAATAAATATTGAACTCGTTGCAACCCAAACCGAAGTTGGCACATTAAAAATTCAATGTGTTTCCACAAAAGATAGTCATCAACGCTGGGATGTCGAGTTTCAAATTCGTAAAAAAAATCAGGGTTTAACCAGTAATGAATTACCTAATCATTATTTTGAAGCCGAAGAAAAAATTCAGGCTATTTTTGGCACACGCTCTAAACAAATTAACCCCAAAGCGGTTAAAAGCTTAAGAACTGATTTAGAAAAGCAACTTAACCTTTCACGCAACGAATGGAATACGCCTTTATTAAGAGCATTTTTTAATTCATTATTAGAGGGGAGAAAATACCATCGTCGCTCAGAAAATCATGAGCGTGTGTGGTTAAGTTTAATTGGTTTTTGTTTACGCCCAGGTTTTGGTGTACCGCTTGATGATTGGCGTGTTGAACAACTTTGGAAAAATTACCCACAAGGAATTCAATTTGTTAATGAAGCGCAAAATTGGAGTGAATGGTGGACATTATGGCGACGTATTTCAGGGGGATTAAACGAGTCAGCACAAACCCAGATTTTTAATGATTTAGCTAAATTTTTAAATCCAGCTTCTGCAAGGCAAATTAGTATTGCCAAACAAATAAAAAAACGGGGTTATGAAGATATGGTCAGATTAGCTGCCGTATTAGAACGATTATCTGTTAATAAAAAAATTCAACTAGGAGAGTGGTTTTTAAAACGCTTACAAAAATCCAGTGAACCTCAACAAACGTGGTGGGCATTAGGACGTATTGGCTCTCGTGTTCCTTTTCATGGTAGTAGTCATAATGTTATTTCAGCAAAAACAGCCGCCTTATGGCTAAATCAATTAATGCAGCAAGATTGGAAAAAAAACCCACAAGCAGGGTTTGCAGCAACCTTAATCAGTCGTAATAGTGGAGACAGAGTAAGAGATATTGAAGAAGATTTACGTGCTGAAGTCATTACTCAATTGAAACTTAGTAAAGCCCCCAGTTCATGGGTTGCAATGGTTGAGGAATTTAAACAGTTGGATGAACAAGAAGAAAAACAAATTTTTGGAGAGGCTCTCCCCCCAGGGCTAACACTTTTATAGCCAAAAGAAACCGCCTGATAAATCTTCTTTCAGGCGGCTTAATTTTTATTTAGGAACGCCCATTCCTCGTTGAACAGCCTCACGCTCACCGACCTGAGTATGCCAGCGTTTAAGATGAGCATAATGCGCTAAAAGAGCTTCATTATTAATGGTTGGAAAAATAGTTATATCAGCAATACTATAATTATTTCCCGCAATAAATTCATTCTTAGCTAATTGATCATCAAAGTTTTTATATAATTCAAAAATGCGTTGATCTAAAAACTTAGCAGCATCCAGTTGATTAGGTTCACAACGCTTAGTTAAGAAAAAACTATCAAACATCGTCGGAGAAATATCAGTCGCATGAAAAAATAACCATTCCATTACCCTCGCTCTTGCAACTGTTTCTTGAGGTAAAAATAAACCACTTTTCTCAGCTAAATAAACTAAAATAGCCGCTGACTGCGTTACAATTAAGCCATTACCCTCATCACTATCAATAATAGTTGGAATACGACCCGAAGGGTTTATCCCTAAAAATTCAGCTTGCTTATGTTCTCCTTTCATTAAATCAACTTTATGAACTTGGTATTCAAGCCCAGTCTCTTCTAGCATAATGGCAACTCGCTTGCCATTCCATGTAGCAAATGTATAAAAATCAATCATTATTTTCTCCAAAAATTATTGGTGGTTAAAAACACGAAGTATCGCGTTTCTACAAAGGGTAAATTTAGTTTAATACACTATTTAACTGTTGTAATTGATTAGTCACCGTACCTGCACATGGTAGAACCTTATTGCGACTAGAATCTTTCGCCCAGAATGTTTTTATTCCTGCTGAACCATCAGTATAAACTTTGTACTTAATGCTACCATTATTAAAGCTTAAGCCATTTGCCTCTAGATTAAAAACACTTTGACTTGCGCTTGAATCTTGAGGAAAACGCATATCAACCATCGTTGCATTCGATCCATAGCGATATTGTAAAGAACCACTACTATTACTTAAACCACTAGAGGCACAAACGGATACAGTTTTATTTCCACTCGCCATTTGACAATTAAATAGTACGGTTTCATCTGCACTACATAAACTATTTGCAGGTCTTGTCACCACAGGGACAGAGGGTGTTGTAACTACAGGTGCCGTCACTACAGGGGCTGATATAGTAGGGTCTGGCGTTTCTGTATTACTAGTACAAGCTGATAATGCGAGTATGGCTAGACTTGCTGGGATTAAAATAAATTTTTTCATAGGTGATTCCTGATGTGTTGATAAATAAAAAGAGTTGTCATTTTTAATAAATGTCAGGTGGTTTTGTTGAATAACCAGTCATATTTTAGCAAACATTCACTAATTTGCTTGAGTGTTTACAGCTTACAAAAAAACTTATCTTAAGCCGCCATTGATAATCTCGACGTTTTTAATTCAATCAATAAACGTCGATAATCTTGCTTATTTAAGGCATCATTTACAATAAGCAAAGCTTGTTTTCGACCTCTTTGAAACCGAAAATGTAACACAATAAATTGAGCAGTTAATACGGTGGTTGGCAAAACCATTATATTTTGATAATTATTTTCAATTTTAGCTAGTTGCCAACCAATAGCTTCGTTATGACAGATAACATAGGATTGAAATTTTTGGTAATCTTGCCAATAAAAATTAGCACTTATTATTACCGTAAGCAACGCAATTAGTTGATAATTTATAGCTAATCCATTGCTAAAACAAGCAATAGTTGCAAGCACATGATTTATAACCAATAAGTATAAAATAAAACGCGATTTTTTTATTCTAAATAACTGAGGTACTACGAATTTTTTTAACAAGATATGTAAACTGTGGTTCTTTAGGATATTTTTCTGCTAATAAAAAATTTAATAACTCAGTATCTTCATAATTTAATAGTTGTTGAAAAAGTTGCTGCTCAGAAGCGTTAGCTGTTGCGTAACTTGTATGTAAATAGCCTAACAGCAAACGATCTAATTCTTTTGTTCCTCGGCGACATTGCCAGTTCAACTTGGCTAGTTTTATTTCCATTATTTTCAACGCAAAACTATTTACTTAATAAAAATTTGTAAATTATAAGATACATTACCTTGTTTTATTCCATCAATAAGGATAAGGTATTGTCCCGCAACAGGTAATTTTCCTAACCAGTTTTTCATCTGATAAGCAGCCTTTGTCCCGTTTAGAATTTCACCCTTAATATCAATAACACCGCCTGTCTCTGATAACCTATAAAAAGGCTTGTAAATCGAAAATACGGCATTATTTTCTTTTGAAACAAGATCAAGGTTTAGCATTTGTCCCGCCCTTGCTGTGAAATAGTAATAATGACTTCCCCCTGGCAGCATTGTTTTTTCATAAGCTGCAGAACTTGCTCCACGAGAAAACCTAATAATCTCACTAACATTATGTAGCGTTTCGTCCGCTTTTGGCGTATTCACTGAGGTTACAGGCGTTCCTTTCCAATCTTTTGTCAAAGCATCTTTACAGTTTCCCCACCGTGCCTGCCAGCGCGATGGAAAATCCTTATCTATAAAATCAATATGAAATCTCCCCCAATACTTTGTTCTTCTCCCATTGATTCCATCTCGCTCAGTCTCACAGATAACATCCCCTTGGTCTTGCGCCCAATAGCCTGTGTAAGATCCTCGATCACTATAAACGCCTGCTAGGTTTTCAATATAAATAATACCGCCATATCGACCATCATCATTATATCGCCAAAGGGCTGTCGTCCCTGAATCTTCTGAATAAATAACTTTACCATGACTACTATTCCAAACCTCATCAGCAAAACTATTAAAACTAATCACTAAAGCGAGGCTAAATAATAGCGATGCGATTGTTTTTTTCATAAAATATCTCTGTACATCAATTAAAATTATAAATGTAATTCAGTTTTTATTATTATTTTCAGGTTTTTTAATATTTTAAAAATGGCAAAAACATCATTGTCATTTGCATTGTAATTTTGACTAATACAGTATTTATTCCCTTTTAAAACAATAAAATTCCATACTAAACCAACAACAAATAAACCATAAATAGGATGCTCATTTTGATTTAATTCTCTTGCAACTAACATAGCTGCTAACACATGTGCATCAGGTGATCCTTGATTTTCAATACTACGGTTATATTCATGAATACAAAATAGTGGAACATCAGGCTCACGAAAACCTGTTGCAATCATACCATCAACAACGCCTGATAATTCATAATCCCCCAAGATTGCCGATAAGTTACGTTCAAGAAAATAACTCATTTTTTCATCATCAATATCTGCCTGCATAATTAGAGGACTAATAAATTTATTTTCTAGCTCAGTTTCATTCCAAGCTCTCCCGCCTCTGATAAGCGGCTTTTGTAAATGATGAATGACTTTTTTATCAAATTCAGTAATTTCAACATCCGCTTGTTGCCAATGATCTATAAGGTCAGATTGCCAAACTTCTTGCAAACCAAAGGCTTTTTCTAAAGAGGTTAGCGTCCAATTTTTAAAAGAAATTTGTTTCATGATAACTATGTTATTCCCATTCAATCGTTGCAGGGGGTTTACCTGAAATGTCATAAGTAACCCGTGAAATTCCTGCAACTTCATTAATAATACGCCTAGAAATACTATCTAAAAAATCATAAGGTAAATGTGCCCAACGCGCGGTCATAAAATCAATCGTCTCTACTGCTCGGATAGCAATAACATAATCATAACGACGACCGTCACCCATGACTCCGACGGATTTTATGGGTAAAAAAACGGCAAAGGCTTGACTAACTTTATCATATAATTGATGCTTATAAAGTTCTTCAATAAAAATAGCATCGGCTTCACGCAATAAATCTGCATATTCTTTTTTAACTTCACCTAAAATTCGCACACCAAGACCCGGTCCTGGGAAAGGATGGCGAAAAACCATGTCCGCAGGTAAACCTAGCTCTAAACCTAACTGTCGTACCTCATCTTTAAATAATTCACGCAAGGGTTCAACCAATTTTAAGGTCATATCCTCAGGTAAACCGCCCACATTATGATGTGATTTAATTAAATGCGCCTTACCTGTTTTTGCACCTGCGGATTCAATCACATCAGGATAAATTGTCCCTTGTGCCAGCCATTTTGCCGAGGTTAATTTGTTCGCTTCCTCATCAAAAATTTCAATAAATAAATTACCAATAATTTTACGTTTTTTCTCAGGATCACTAACCCCCGCTAAAGCAGTTAAATAACGTTGTTCAGCATTAACACGAATGACTTTAACCCCCATGTGCTGAGCGAAAGTTGCCATCACTTGATCGCCTTCGTGTAAACGCAATAATCCTGTATCCACAAAGACACAAATGAGTTGTTCTCCAATCGCTCTATGTAAAAGAGCGGCAACAACTGATGAGTCGACCCCGCCAGACAAACCTAAAATAACTTGATCATTACCTACTTTTTCACGTACTGTATTAATATTCTCTTTAATAATATTATCGGCTGTCCATAATGAATCACAGCCACAAATATCATTAGCAAAACGCGATAAAATTCGTTGTCCTTGTTTAGTATGAGTCACTTCTGGGTGAAACTGTAACCCGTAAAATTGTTTTTCTTCATTTGCAATCCCTGCAATAGGCGCACCCTCAGAGCTTGAAATTAAGTGAAAACCTTCGGGTAACTCAACGACCCTATCACCATGACTCATCCAAACATCAAGTAACCCATAACCTTCTGCTGTTGTTGTGTCTTCAATATCTTTCAATAACAAAGAATGCCCTCTTGCTCGGATTTGTGCAAAACCAAATTCTCGATGGTCAGAGATTTCAACTTTTCCACCTAATTGCTCCGTCATGGTCTGCATCCCATAACAAACGCCTAAAACAGGAATTCCCATCTCGAAAACAACCTGATTCGCTCTTGAAGTATCTTGACTAGTTACGGTTTCAGGTCCTCCAGATAATATAATTCCTTTAGGTGAAAATTGTTTAATTTCATCAGCCGAGACATCACAGGAATAAATTTCACAATAAACCCCACACTCACGTATTCTGCGAGCAATTAATTGCGTATATTGAGAACCAAAATCAAGAATGAGGATTTTATGAGAATGAATATTAGTGTTTGAATTCACGATGATATTTTTATAAAAGGAGAGAAAATTATGTTAAAAATTAACAAGTTAATGAGTCACTAAAAAGTTAATCCCACATACAACGCTTTAGATATTTACTATTATAAGTAAAAAATATACTTTTGTAATTTTTAGTATTTACAAACTGTTACAATACCAATTTTTTAATTATTTTACCATGTAACATGGATATTACCTCACGCTTATCCCAAGAATTAAATGCTAATCAATCACAAATTAAAGCCGCAGTTACTTTACTTGATGAAGGGGCAACCGTCCCTTTTATTGCCCGTTATCGCAAAGAAGTCACAGGAGGTCTTGATGATACCCAACTTAGGAACTTAGAGACCCGTTTAAATTATTTACGTGAATTGGAGACACGCCGTAAAACTATTCTGGATAGCATTAAAGCGCAAGAAAAGCTAAACCCCGAATTAGAACAAGCCATCAAGCAAGTAGAAACTAAAACCTTACTCGAAGATTTATATTTATCCTATAAACCTAAACGCCGCACTAAAGTACAAATAGTAAAAGAAGCGGGTCTTGAACCATTATTGGATTCACTATTAGCCAATAGAGCTATGTGATATTGTGAAAACAGGTTAAATGGTTAAAGTTAAAGGTCATGGCGATTGATATAGCGCGTAAGCGTATCGCCTTATCTATGAAAGAAATTTAAAAATAAAAAGATATTTGATATTGGAGTACTTATTGCTTAAGGTTCTTTCTTAGAAATGAAAATTTAATGTCTTGGCTACGAAATCCATAAAATAAAAGTTTGGGACATTGTTAAGTTTTCATTCCCATAAGAGTAAACTATTGTTTTACTCTTAATTTTTTACAATTTATTTAGAAATTTTATGAAAAAACAGCTTTCCTCAAAACAATCCTTACCAAAAACAGGTATAGAAGGCTTAAAAGAAAATTGGCGCAGTGATTTAATCGCAGGTTTTGCGGTCTTTTTAACCGCATTGCCCTTATGTTTAGCCATTGCTTTAGCCTCAGGTTTCCCGCCAGCTTCTGGTATTATCACAGCAATTATTGGCGGTTTATTAATCTCGCGTATTAACGGCTCTTTCATCACCATTAATGGACCTGCGGCAGGATTAATTGTTGTCATTTTTGCAGCCGTTCAAAACCTCGGCAAAGGGGATGTGATTGCAGGTTATCGTTATACCTTAGCCGCTATTGTTATTGCTAGTGGATTACAGATTTTAATGGGCTTGTGTAAAGCAGGACGTTTAAGTTCCTTTTTCCCGCTCTCAGTTGTGCATGGCATGTTAGCGGCTATTGGTATTATTATTATCGCAAAGCAAACTCATGTCATGCTAGGGGTCACCCCAGAGCCTGGGCATTTATTTTCAATCATTGCTCAAATCCCTGAGAGTTTATTCAATCTAAATCTTAAAATAGCGTTTATTGGGTTAAGTGGTCTGATGATTGTTATTTTTTGGCCCTTATTTAGACCTCAAAAACTAAAACGTCTTCCCATCCCTATTATTGTTTTATTTGTTGGCATGCTACTAGCACAAATATTTGGACTTCAACATGAGCATTTACATCTAAATTTATCAACCATTGCAGAACATCAGCATTTAGTCGAACCCCAATTTTTAGTAAAATTACCTGATTATTTTCTTGCCAGTTTTTATTATCCTGACTTTTCCAAAGTTTTTACCCTAGAATTTTTAACCGCAGTCATCAGCATTTGTTTAGTTGGAAGCTTAGAGACCTTATTGAGTACAGCCGCTATAGATAAGTTAGACCCCTATAAACGTAAATCTAACTTAAACCGCGATTTAACCGCCATAGGTTTTGGAAATATGATCTCAGGGTTTATCGGCGGACTTCCGATGGTTGCAGAAATTATACGCAGTACGACTAATGTAAATAACGGTGCAAAAACAGGGTGGTCTAATTTCTTTCACGCATTAATTTTACTTATTTTTGTCGTTTTATTTCCTCACTTTATCCATAATATTCCCTTAGCCTCATTAGCGGTATTATTAATTTATACGGGTTACCGTTTAGCATCACCTGCTGCATTTAAAAAAATATTTCAAATTGGTCGAGAACAATTTGCTGTTTTTATTATTACCATTATTGGCGTATTAGCAACAGACTTACTTATTGGGGTTAGCGTTGGAATAATCGCTAAATTGCTTATACATCTTGCACGGGGTGTTTGGCTTAGTAATTTATTTAAAATCTATTTTAATATTCGGTATCCTAATCAACGTACTATCGTCGTTAAATTAACAGGCTCTGCCTTATTTTCGAATTTTTTACCGCTAAGACGAGTCCTTTCTAAATTAGAAACAGGAAAAACCATTGTTTTTAATTTTACAGAGGGCTATTTAATTGATCACACAGTTATGGAATATATCCAAGATTTTAGTCATCATTACATAGCTCAAGGTGGGCAATGCCATCAAATAGGTATGGCATTAAAAGTATTTTCAGACCATCAATTAGCTGCACGATTAATGACAAAAGATGATAGAAAACCTTAAAACAAAAAAACGGGTTCATTATTAAATAATGACCCCGCCTCTTAACCTTTTAAAGTTGTACCAATACGTACTCCTTTTAAAAAATTATTTAACCCATAAATTCGGTATACTTTACTTTAATTTCTTTAAAAACTTCAAGAGCTTTAGTCATTTTAACAACTGATTCTTCTTGATTACCTTTTTTATAAGCTGAACGCGCTTTACTTACAAAACCTAATGCTTTTTCACGAAGACGATAAGTAGTTGCACTTTCATTTGTTTTTGCAATTTGCTTAATCTTTTTAAATTCAACCAGAACATCTTTAACATCGCCCTTTGCTTTAGCAGCTTCTAATGTAATCTCTGCTTGTTCAATAGCAGCATCAATAGCCACTTTAGTTTCAGCAGGTTTCTGATTTTCAATTTTACCTGCAGGTTTTGCCATAACAGAAGGCGCAACAGCAAGCATCGCAGTACTAAGAGATAGAGCGATTACTAATTTTTTAAATAAACCCATGGAAGATTATAACCTCATATAAATAATTATAGTATTTGCACTTAAAGACTTGATTTAAGTGTTTATCAATTATAACACAAATGAAAAATGAACGACTTAGGTAATTGTCACCCGTATTCCGCATACTACCTATAGACTACGCTTTATAAATTAATAAATAATATCTAAATCATTACAAAAAAATAATATTATCCCTGCAAAAACAGCGGCAATCACGTCATCAAGCATAATTCCTAAACCGCCTTCTACTTTACTATCGACCCATTTAATCGGTTGTGGTTTAAAAATATCAAAAATTCTAAATAAAATAAAGCCTTCAATAATAGCCGTCCATGAATAAGGAATAAAGGCAACTGTAAACCACATCGTGATTAAATAGCCTGCTATTTCATCCCAGACTATGCCACCAAAATCATGTACTTCTAATTTTTTTGCAGCCACATCACAAATCCAAACACCTACAAGCGTAATGATAAGTGTTAGCAAGCTAAAGATCCAAAAATTAAATTGGGCAATCAATAAATAAACAGGAATCGCTGCAAGCGTTCCCATCGTTCCAGGGGCTTTTTTAACCAATCCAGATCCAAAACCAAAAGCTAAAAATAACACAGGATCGGTCATAATTTGCTTTGGAGTTAAGTTAGTTTTTCCATAAGTCAATCTTAATATACCCATAAACAAATACCTTTTAGGTGTGATTTATTCAATAAATAGACGACAAAGAAAATAAATCACGCAACTTTATCGACTAATCCTAGTATATTACAAGCATTATGGAAATCAAGAACATCAGTTAATTTTTGTTGCGTTTTTTGTGAAATACTTACAACATTTTCTTTATGATTACTCATAAAAGGCGCAATTTTCAAATAACTTTTATGAGAACTAATTTGTGAAATATCAGGCCAATATTTTAAGAAAACTAATTGCTCAGGGTGATGATTTTTCATAAAACGCCCTTGTGAAACTTTAATAGCTGAATGCCATAATAAATCATTTAAGGCTTTAGTTTTTAATCCTTTAACCTGTCTTTTTAATTCTTTTTCATTTAATTTTGTTAAGAGAATTTCCTTAGGATGTGTTAAAAACAATAAAGATAAATCCTTAATATCAATATCACAAAAATAACAATTTTGCTGAGGCAGTAAAAAAATGTCAATATTATTTTCAAATTGACAATGATAAATATGTCCTAATTCTAAACTTTTCTGAATAATACTTAAAAAATAATGTTCCAATAAAAATAAATCCGTTCGACTTGAATCTGTTTGCTTTTTAGAAGTTGTTTTTTCAATAACTATGGTTTCTTTTTTTGTTTTAACAATCGTTTTTTCTATTTTAATTGAGTTAAGTAAATTAATAAGAAATGAACGCCGAGGGGCACGATTTTCCCGTGTTAATAGTTTCCATGGTGTTTTTATGTCAACAAGATTTTCACTATACGCGACAAGTTGCGCTTGAGGATAAGTTGATTGTATTGTTTGCCATTCTAATTGATTAATTAAATTATCATGACGTATAAAAATAACTTGAGCCATTGATTTCTTAACAGTTTCCCATTCATTTTCAAGCCCTTGAGCTGATAAAATAAGAATAGAACAGAAAACATCCTGTTGTTTTTGATTAAAATTAAGAAATGCTAATGTGCGATTTGACATATTGTTTACCTAATATAACAAGGTTGTTTTTATAAAATAATACATTTTAAATATGACAAACACATGAAATTACATCCCTTTAAGCCAAATAAAATTAACTGTTCTTTAAAACTTACCTAAAATTAGTAGTCGTTACGAACAGCTCATTAAATCGTGTTAATAACCCTACTTTTTTATCAGGACAGGCGTTTTATTGATATTTGAGCGATTCATTGATAAATGGCGTTGGTTTCAGCCTGTAGTTTTTGGATATTCAAAGTATGTAGAGATTCGTTCTTTTATGATCTGTTGCCGAGTCTATTTTAGAAATTTTATCTATACTCTGAGATTTAGAGTATATACAAAATTAGGCTACGGTGGAAGAATATTCAGCACAGGAAAACCCTGTGTTGAGCATGGGATGTTAAAAAAAGAATTAAGGGGTAATTTTTTTCGTGCAGCTAAGATTTATACGCAAGAAACCCTCCGCGTAAATGATCATGACTTTCCTTACCTAAGTAAAAAGAATCTTAGCCTCAATACAAACCAAACACCTTTCCACTTCTATCATTGGTACCTTCAGCGTAATTAAACGATATTTTTTGTCTAAAATATTCAACTCCTTATCTAACTTTTGTCCTTTCATGGCTAGTAACAGCCCCTTTTCATTAAATAAATGCTGGGTTAAACGTGCAATATTATCCATGCTTGCAAATGCTCGACAAGTCACGGTATCAAAGCCTATATCAGGTTTAAAATCTTCAACACGACCATGATGTATACTCACATTATTTAGTTTTAACTCTACTATGGCTTGTTGTACAAACCGTGTTTTTTTAGCATTACTATCTAATAACACAAACTGTTTTTTGGTATGAAAAATAGCGAGAGGAATACCAGGTAAACCTGCTCCTGTGCCTATATCTATTAATCGTTGTCCTCGAATATAAGGACTAATTGCCAAACTATCTAAAATATGCAACTTTGCCATATTTTCTGGGTCTCGAATTGCGGTCAGATTATAGGTCTTATTCCATTTAACTATTAATTTTATAAAACCTAATAATTTTTCAAGCTGAACATTATCCTCAGATAAGCCTAAAGTCGCTATACCTGTGATTAAAATTTCTCTACACTTATCCATGTTTCTTTTTTAAATAAACTAATAAAAGTGAAATAGCCGCAGGGGTTAATCCTGGAATCCTTGATGCTTTCCCTAAAGTTTCTGGTTGATGATATTGTAATTTTTCACGCACTTCATTTGATAAACCAGGGACTTGAAGATAATCAAAATTCGTTGCTAATGGATAATCATCATAACGTAAAGCACGATCAATTTCAGTTTGTTGACGCTCAATATAACCTGCATACTTTGCTTGAACTTCAACTTGTTCACTGACTTGTTTATTCACAGTTTCATCATCTAAAAAACTCAACAAGTTTTCAACATCAACTTCAGGCCGGCGTAATAAATCCATTAAGTTGGCTTCTTTAGTTAATTTCTTTCCCCAAAATTTTTCCGCTTGTGCCGCTTGCTCAGTATCTCGTCTAATCCATTTTTGTTTTAATTTTTTCTGTAATTGACTAATTTCATTTCTTTTTTTAACAAACACTTGCCAGCGTTTATCATTAACTAATCCCAGTTCCCACCCTTTTTCAGTTAAGCGTAAATCAGCATTATCTTCACGAAGCAATAACCGATATTCAGCACGGCTAGTAAACATTCGATACGGTTCACGTGTTCCACAGGTAATTAAATCATCAATCATCACGCCAATATAAGCTTCATCACGCCGTGGACACCAACTTGCTTTTCCCTGAACGAGTCGAGCAGCATTAAGCCCTGCAATAAGTCCTTGTGCAGCAGCTTCCTCATAACCTGTTGTCCCATTAATTTGCCCTGCAAAAAATAATGCGGGCATATGCTTAGTTTCAAGGGATGACTTTAAATCAATAGGATTAAAATAATCATATTCAATCGCATAACCTGGTCGAATAATTTCAGCCTGTTCAAAGCCTAACATTGAGCGAATAAACTCATATTGCACATCAAAAGGTAGGCTCGTGGAAATACCATTAGGATAAACTTCGTGAGTCTCTAACCCCTCAGGTTCAACAAAAATTTGATGGGAATCACGATCAGCAAAACGCATCACTTTATCTTCAATCGACGGGCAATAGCGAGGCCCTACCCCTTCAATAACCCCTGAATACATCGGTGAACGATCTAACCCACCACGAATAATGTCATGAGTTTGTCTATTCGTTCGGGTAATATGACAAGGAATTTGTCGAGGATGTTGTTGAATAGATCCTAAAAATGAAAATACGGGTAACTTTTCGTCCCCTAGCTGTTGTTCTAATTTACTATAATCAATTGTCCGCCCATCAAGACGCGGTGGAGTCCCTGTTTTTAAGCGATCAACTTTAAATGGATATTCACGTAATCGTTCGGCCAAGGCAATGGAAGCAGAATCTCCAGCTCTACCTCCTGTATAATTTTCAAGCCCAATATGAATCCGTCCACCCAAAAAAGTACCTGTAGTTAAAACAACCGTTTGACTATAAAATGATAATCCCATTTGCGTTTTAACACCCGTCACCCTATCGTCATCAACAATTAAATCAGATACTGTTTGTTGAAACAGCATTAGATTAGGCTGATTTTCTAAAACTTTACGCACCACTTGTTTATAAAGAACCCGATCTGCTTGTGCGCGTGTTGCTCTGACTGCAGGGCCTTTACTGGCATTTAAGGTTCTAAATTGAATCCCCGCAAAATCAATGGCCGTTGCCATTACACCACCTAAAGCGTCAACCTCTTTAACTAAATGACCTTTACCAATCCCCCCGATAGCAGGATTACAACTCATTTGCCCGAGCGTATCAATATTTTGGGTCAACAACAAAGTTTTACAACCACAACGAGCTGCCGCAAGAGCGGCTTCCGTTCCTGCATGACCGCCACCAATCACAATGACATCAAATTCTTTTTGAAATTTCACAGATTCAATTTATAAGATAAAAGTGTATTTTAAAGCGTTATTAACACTTTTCCAACTCTAATTAACCGAAATAGTTATTAATATTTATTTTAAATTATAAGAAAAAATCAGACTAACTCTCTATTACTTTTATTTGTGTTAAGGAAAGTCCCGTCAGTTCTGAAATAGTATGATCATCCAACCCTATTTTTCTAGCTTTAAAAATCGTTTGTTGCTGTTGTTTTCGTTGCCCTTCCTCTCGACCCGATTCTAATCCTTGTTCAATCCCTTGTTCAATCCCTTGTTCAATCCCTTGTTCAATCCCTATTTTATGACCTATTTCCCGTCCTTCTCTCCGACCCTCTTCTTCAAAAATCTTTTTAGCTTCTTCCCAAGCCATATCATCTTTGATTTCAGATAATAAACCTGGATCTATATTACGTTTCTCAATAGAAGACATTATTTTTTTCCACACTTTTTCTTGATAATGACTTTCATTTATTTTCCCATCAAATGAGTCCTCAATAAAATCCAACCATTTTTTTATATGTAATGGTGTTTTCTCATTTGCTTGTCTAGGGCATAAAAATAATAAACGATGTGGATAGACATCAACAGTTTCTCCATGTTCATTAATAGGATTCATATCACTAATGGCACAACTAAAATTAACACTTCCATCACGTGGTGTACTTGTTAAAATAACAATCGTATAAACCGTACGATCAAAACCATATTCTTTAAACCCACCTACCTGCTCTACCATACTTATAAGATGGTAATATAAAAAACGGTCAAAAAAATCAACTTCTTTAACTTGCTGAATTTCAACAATAATTCGTTGCTCTTCATCTTCAGCAAATAAATCATATTGACTACGAACAAAACCTATGGGTTCAGGATATTCATATTCAGTATGAACTTTATCAATATTGATATTGATACCTAAAATATCATTAGCAAACTGTTGAAATACTTCTGGGTCACTAAACGCTCGTTTAAAAATAGTGCCGTACTTTAAAGGGATAACATCCATAGTTTTTTTATCTTTATTTGGGGATTAATTAAAAAATTTAGCTTATATTATCATTTGTCAATAGCTTCTAACTAATATTGTGTTAAAAGTCTAATTTAATGTCATATCATTTGTTTAAATATCAACGATTTGTTAGAATATAAAACTTTCGTCAGTTAAAATTGACACTCGTAATTTTAAATAAAAGAAAAAATGATTAAAACTTTATCTGTTCTCTTTTTTATTTCGTTTTTAGTCGGTTGTGCAGGTTCACCAAAAACAAGGCTAATTGAAAAGACTCCGCTAAAGACGGTGACTTTAAAAAATACTATTTTTGAAAAGAAAAAAGTATCAAACATCTTATCCTGCTCAATTATTCCATTAACAAAAGAAGAAAGGTCTATAAAACACTCAATGGCGTTATTAGAACAATTTTTTGAAGAATGGAAGTCAGTTAAGCATAGAATGGGCGGATTAAGTAAACGAGGCGTAGATTGTTCAGGCTTTGTTCAATTAACCTTAAAAAAGCAATTCAATACTAAAATACCTCGTACGACAAGATCACAAGTAAGACGGGGTAAAACTATTCCTAAGCACAAGCTAAAAACAGGTGATTTAGTTTTTTTCAAAACTAGTCCGCGCGTTAGGCATGTTGGGATTTATTTAAAAAATGACACCTTTATTCATACCTCATCAAGCAAAGGCGTAATGAAATCAAGTTTAAGTAAAGGTTATTGGGCTAAAAAATATTGGACCGCTAAACGAATTGCTTTAAAAACAGATAATTTCTTTAATGAATTGATTCGCCGCGGGCAAGTTTAGGTAACTTTCCTTCCAAACCCATTGCAGATTTCATAATTTTATTTTTAACAGGTGATACACGCTCAGCTAATCCTAACCCTAAATTTCTTAAAAACTTAACGGGCACGATTTTATTACTGAAAGTACGATAAAAAATATCCATGAGGGTCATCATTTTTAAATTTTCATTTCGGCGTAAGTTCTCATAGCGTTTTAAAATTTTCAAATCTGCAATATTTTCACCTTTTTTATTCGCATCAATTAACACTTCTGCTAAAGCGGCAGCATCAAGCAAACCTATATTTACACCTTGCCCTGCCAAAGGATTTATCATGTGTGCGGCATCTCCCACTAAAACAATACCCTGTTTAACATACTGTTGAGCATGTTGACGTTTTAATGGAAAACTTGCTGTGCCTAAAACTTGTTTTAATTTCCCAAGGCAATCTGGGAAATCATTAGTGAGTTCTTGCATTAGTGCCGAATAAGACAGACTTCGTAAACGCCTAACTTCATCGGCGCAATTATACCAAACGATTGAACCATAATTATTTGTAAGAGGTAAAAATGCCTGAGGACCACTAGGTACAAAACGTTGCCAGGTAATATCTTGTTGTGGATAATCAGTTTCAACATATATCACCATTGCATGTTGTTCATAATCCCGACTTGTCACCCCTAATCCTGCACTTTGTCGTACCCGTGATTGTCCGCCGTCCGCTGCAACTAACACTTTTGCGGTTAATTGTTGTCCATCATCTAATTCAAGCTGGGTTTCGGTGAGTGAATAATCTATTTTTTTGATACCTATGGGAGCAAACAAGGTAATATTTTCAAATTTTTGTAATCTATCCAATAATGCTAACTGGGTAATTCTATTTTCAACTATAAAGCCTAATTCATCGTGATTAATATCATCACTACAAAATTCAGTATCCCCAGAGGTTTCAAAAACACGCATTCTTTTAAAGGGACAATAACGACGATTTAAAACACCCTGCCATGCACCGACAGTTTCTAAAATATTTTTAGATGCAATGCTTAGAGCGGAAACCCGTAAATCATGAGGCTGCTCATTAGTGAAGGCTGTAGGGACATTTTTTTCTATAATGGCGACTTTCAAGTGACTGTCACCCAGAGCGCAAGCAACAGCAGCTCCGACCATGCCACCACCAACAATTACAATATCGAAATTTTGAGTCATTTGAATAATTTTAAAGTTAGTTTTTTTGAGTAAGATTCCAGCTCTATGTTAAAATAAAAGAGTTTCACTCAAACTTTATTTAGAAAAATGTTTGCATTTTAAAACCTTTATATAAGGTTACTTGGCAAGCAACACTATTTAGAACTCTACCATGCTATGTAAAAAAACACTACATAGGCTTGCTATTTAAAACAGATAGTTTTGATAAAACAGGGAAGATGATTAAGAATCCCTCAAATATAGGCGCAAAAAAAATGCTTTATAACGCTGATTTATCGCAGGATAGCTGCGGAGTTGGGTTCATTACCCATAAACAAAGTAAACAAACTCATGATGTTTTAGTCAAAACCCATGAAGCTCTGTGTACTATTCCTCATCGTGGCGGTATGAGTGCAGAAGGTGTCGGGGACGGTGCGGGAGTTAATATTGATTTATCACTTAAATTTTTTCGTAAAATCACAAAAAATAACGCACTAGAATTAGGACAATTCGGCGTTGCTAATTTTTTCTTTCCAGAAGACCATGAGCATCATGACTCAGATGCTCAGCTTATGGTTGAAAAATATTTAAAACAATTTAAGTTACCCAAAATTTTATGGCGTGATGTGCCAGTTGATAACAAAATTATTTATGAGGCGGCGATTAAAGCGCAATTACCGATTAAACAATTAGTCTTTGAACGTCCTGAACATTTAAAATCAGCCACACATGAAGCATTTGAAAGTCTTATTCAACAGGCTTTATTAGCTATAGAAGCAGAAGGATTTACGAATAGTGAATTGGAAGGGTTTTACCCCTTATCCATGAGTTCACGGACACAAGTTTATAAAGCCCGCTTGAATTCTAATGAAGTTGTGCCTTATTTTATAGATTTAAACGATACGGACCACGAAATCAGCACGTTATTTTTTCATACCCGCTTTTCCACCAACACTGAACCAGCAACGATGATGGCACAGCCTTTTCGTTATATGTCTCATAATGGTGAGCTGAATACCGATAAGAAAAATAGATTGAGTGAAAAGGCGATTGCTAGTCATCACAATAAAACCATTATTTTCCCCCGAGGACAATCAGATTCTGGACGTTTAGATCAAACGTTAACCCGTCGTATTAATGAAGATGGTTTAGATATTGTCACGGCTGTCTTAGCGATGATGCCGCCTGCATGGGAAAACGATACTTCATTATCTGGTGATGTTCGTGCGATGCTGGAATATTTTAGTCTTTCTGAAGAAAAAAATGATGGGCCTGCGGCATTAATTTTTAATGATGGCATTCGCGTAGGAGCGCGTTTAGATCGTTTGGGATTACGTCCTTTGCGCTCCGTTGAAACGAATGATTATCTTGCGGTGATGTCAGAAGCGGGGCAAATTGATTTTCCAGCGGAACAGGTGTTAAAGCGTGGGCGTATTGAAGCGGGAGGGATGTTGTATTTTGACCATGAAACGCAACGTTCTTATAATAGCCATGAAGTGATGATGCAATTAGCGGCTGAAAAAGATTATAAGGCGTTATTAACGGACAGTTGTGTTCATTTATCTGGCTTAGATAAAATCGAATTATCAGCGATTGATAATCAACATAATTTAAGCATTGAACAACAACACACCGCTTATTCATTAAACCAAGAAAGTTTTAAATTTTTACTTGACCCAATGTTAACCGTAGGCTTAGAAAAAGTTTCAGCGATGGGTTATGGCATTACCCCTAATGCGCTTTCAAAAGCAGAAGGCGGGATGTCGCGTTATTTTAGCCAACGGTTTGCACAAGTAACCAATCCGCCGTTGGATTCGTTACGTGAAAGTGATGGCATGACTTTACGGGTTGCCTTAGGCGCAAAACCGAATTTTTCCCCGCAAGGTTCACAACAGTTAGTCATTGATTCACCAGTATTACAACGCCCACAATTAGCGCAGATTTATCAACAACAAGTCATTAGCGTTGTTACTTTAGAAATGTTATATACGCCTGATTATGAAAATAAAGTGGCGAATGAAGCCCAATTAGAACAAGCCTTATTAGAGGTTTGTAATCAAGTGGAACAAGCGGCGCGAGATAATATTGGCATTATTGTTTTAACTGATAAAAATATTAGTGCTGAAAAAGCGGCAATACCTGCTTTATTAATGATTTCAGCCGCTAATCAGCGGTTAGTGAAACAAGGTCTACGTTTTAATTCGTCATTAATAGCCGAAACAGGACAAGCGGCAAGTCCTCATGATGTGGCGACTATTTTAGGTTTTGGTGCTTCTGCAATTTGTCCTTTGAGTGTTCATAATCGAGTAATGACACAATATCAAGAGGAGGATGCCCAGCAACAAGCCTTGGATAATTTTCAAAAAGGGGTGGCTAAATCACTGATGAAAACCATGGGAAAATTTGGTTTATGTACCGCTGAAAGTTATATTGGCGGTGAGTTTTTTGAATCTAATTATTTAGATACTAATGAACCAAAATTAAACGGTTACTTCCCTAATATTCACGCGTCAGTAGGCGGTGTACAGTATGCCGATCTTGCGGCCAGTGCTAGTGAATGGCATCATAAATCGTTAGCCATCAATGATGAAAAAGACATTCCTTTTTTAGGTTTATTTAAAGAACGCCAAGAAGGTGCTGGACATACCTTTGGTAATGTTTCGGTGCGTGAATATATTAAAATGACCGATGAGCCGATTTTATATATTCCTCAACAGCAGTCCACCGTAGCCAGTGATACTGCTTATACGGATTTTGGCTATCACAAACGCACGAATGAACAAATTAATGCTTTTGGCGTAACCCCTGCTTACCGAAGTTTCGTTAAACATTTATATCGTGAACGTGATTCACGTCCTGCGGCATTACGTGAT
>DAOUTG010000061.1 GCA_030626845.1 Methylococcaceae bacterium | reverse complement strand
TTAAATCTAAAACTTGTGTGTCAGGTAATTCAGGTTTTTTTTCTCCATCACCAGAAATACGATCAATCCCATCAATAAAACGCGCTATATTATCGCTAAGGACTAATAACTTAGGATCATTTGCTGGCTGATCTTTCTCCTTGAATTGTATTTCAAGTTCTGAGGCTATAGATGATAAAGCTTTTGCCCCTAAATTTGCGCCAACGCCTTTTAAAGTGTGCGCTTTTAGTTTTGCCCCTTCAATATTACCTGCCGCTAATTTTTGTTTTATATCATCAACGCTATATTGATGCTCTTTGATAAACATTTGCAAAAGTTTAAGATATAAAGTTTTATTTTGTCCAAGCCTTAACATTCCGTCTTGAAAGTCTATCCCTTCTATTTCAGGAAACGCTTTAATAGTTGATATTTCCACAATAGAGGAATCAATCTCAACTTCAATCGGTTGTGATGATGGAGTCTTAGATAAATATTTGGCTAAAACTTGATATAAAGCATCAGGTTCTATAGGTTTTGCTAGATGATCGTTCATTCCTGCTGAAAAACAACGTTCTTTATCTTCAGTCATTGCATGGGCTGTCATGGCAACAATAGGTAACACTTGTTTCGTTAAATTTTTACGTATCGCTGTTGTTGCCTCATAGCCATCCATGATAGGCATTTGTATATCCATTAATACTAAATCAAATGATTGTTGGATTAAAATATCAACGGCTTCTTTCCCATTATTAGCAACCGTCACATTAGCCCCCTTTCTTTCTAATAGTTCACAAGCAACATGCTGATTAATCTCATTATCTTCAACCAATAAAATATTTAATTGCCCCATCTTATTAAAAATAGGTTCTTGCTTAGTAATCTCTAACGCATCAATACTTAGACAACTTTTATTATTAACAGCAATACTAATTGTATTAATTAAATTTTCATATTTTAAGGGTTTACTGACAATATTTTTTGAAGCTAAGTAATCATTTTTAATCATAATATTTTCATACTCTAAAGCAGTTGCCATAATGATAATTGCTTTATTTTTAAAAATATTTTGTAAAAAACTTGCTTGCTTATCTGTTTTAATCGTTTGCCAATTAATTAAGGTTAAATCATAAATATCATTATTTTCTAGTTCAGTGACAGCAGATTGTAATTTAGAAACAGTTTTTACAGAAATATTAAGTTCAGAAAATAAATTGACTAACGTAATCTCATAAGCTTTATTGCTATTAAGTAATAAAATATTGAGATTTTCAATGGCCGCTTTATAAGTAATTAGGGGGTTAGGCAATAATTTAGTGCTTTTATCTAGTGTTAAAGTAAAAAAGAAACGACTCCCTTTATCTAATTCACTTTCAACTTGAATAGTGCCTCCCATTAAATTAATCAAGCGTTGACTAATTGCAAGCCCTAATCCTGTACCCCCATATTCTCTTGTTGTTGAAGCATCTGCCTGAGAAAAAGAATTAAATAGGTCTTTCTTATATTCATTAGAGATACCGATCCCTGTATCTGTTACAGAAAAAAATAATTTTACTTGTTTATTTGTTTCTTCAAGTTGCTTAATCAATACAATAATTTCACCCTTTTCAGTAAATTTAATACTATTACTCATTAAATTAATTAGAACCTGGGATAAACGTATATCATCGGCAATAAGATAGTTATCTATATTTAATGGGTATTGAAATATTAATTCTAACCCTTTTTTTTCTACGTCATTAGCAAATATGTCAAAACGATTAAATAATTTTGTTAACGAAAATTCGATGCTATCTAATTTTAATTTCCCTGATTCTATTTTGGAAAAATCCAAAGTATCTTGAATAAGACTTAATAACCAAGCGGATGATGTGTCTACTTGCGTTAAATAATTACGTTGTTTATGTGTTAATTCAGTTTCAAGCGCAAAGCGGTTCATATTAATAATCGCATTCATGGGGGTACGAAGTTCATGCGTCATATTAGCAACAAATTCACTTTTTACTCGGTTAGCAGTTTCTGCGGTAAGTAAAGCCTCCTCTAATTCTTCGGTACGTTTTAAAACTTTATCTTCTAGCTCTTCTTCATGCGACTGTATTTGTGAAAGCATTTCATTGAAATTTTCAGTGAGTTTACCAACCTCATCATTACCAAAAATTTTAGCTCTGGTTTGATAATTCTTATTATCAGCCACTTTTTTTGCAGTTTTTGCTAATTGTAAAATAGGTAAAACAATTTGCTTTATGATCCGTCCTGTTACCATGAGTGTCAGGAATAAACAAATGAAAGCAATTATGACCATGACTAAAATATTTTTTAATCTCTCTTGATAGAAATTTGTTAGATTAATTTCAATACTTATCTGAGCTTTTTTCTCTAAATTAATATCTTCTATATCAGTGATTTCGGGTATGTAATTAAAAGAGATAGGAATAACTTCTTCTTGCCGTAAAAAACTTGGAAAGAAAATCTCTGTATTAGGTTTATCATAGCTGGAATAAATTGAATTATCTTCAAGATAAATGATAATCCGTTGTATTGTAGATTCTGCATCAAAAGCATCTAAAATACTTTTTGCCCCTGCTTCATCATTAAATTCAATCGCAACCTTTACCTGAGTGGCAATAATTTTTGCCTGAATTTCCATTTGCTTTTTTAAGCTTGATTTACTTTGATTATAATCAATAATACTCAAGGTAACGACCATAAAGAATAAGGCGGTACTTACCCCTATAAAAATAAGCCGTTTAACTTTGGCTTTGATGGGTAAATTATAAAAAGAAAGCATAAGTTTTAAGATTGTTGTTTCATTAAACGTAATAATTTAGAGCTAATCTTAACTTTTATTTTACGCATTGTGGTTAGATTAATTCGCATTTTTACCTTCTTAGTTTTCTTATCAATATAATAACTAATAACCCCCTGGCCATCTTCTGTAAAGTTTTTTTCACTGCTAACAGTCAAGACAGCGTTCACTTCAAGCTTTGACTGATAGCTTTTAAAAATTGAAATATCAGTCGGGCTAACATAAAAAACATGACACTTAACTAGTTGTTCAGGGGAGAGGTTATGTTGAATTTTCAGTGGTTTTCCATTAATCGTGACTTGTTGTTCTATTTTTTTTAACTCGTCACTCAACTCACTATTTTTATTAATGCAGATAGAAAATGTAGAAGATGACTCTGATTCTTCAGGCCAAGTCGATAATTTACTAAGATGCACTAAATAAATAGCCTTGAGTGTATTTTCAGAGGCTTCTTTTCCTGACACACTTTGAACCGTCGCTAATCCACAGGCAACCATTATGCAAAAAGCAATAAAAGCCCTCACTGTTTTAGATTACTAATAGTTGCTTGATTATTCATTCAAAAAAGTAGCCACGCAATTTATATTGAAAAAAATTAAGACATTATTTTGCTAAAAATTCATATTTTAATAAACATTATTTGTAGGCTTTCACTTACAAATTTATTTTACTAGACTAAAATCATTTATCCCCTTAAACCTAAGGGTTAAGCATCATTTATTTATTTTTAAAAACTGAGGGCATTATAACTTATTTTTTGTACTAACAACAATACTGCTTCATGTTTCAGTCGTAATTTTAAATATAAGTTTTATCGTCAAGGGGTTATATCAGGGAGGGGGTGTGAAATACAGGGGTTTTTGCTATTGTATAAAACACAGAGGTTGTCTCTATCGTTTTTAAAAACTTATATCAACATGTCCAAAAAAAGTAATGCCTGGCGCCTGAAAATCACCCGTAAAATCCAAATTCTGTGGCGCAGGATCATAATATTTCTTGTCAAACAAATTATGGACATTAAACCCTATGTCAACTGTTTCATTAAAAAAACCTTTTCCTAAGATACCTAAATTAACAATAGTATAACCTGGCACATCTGCACGACTATCACCTAAATTGCGTGGAGTACTCCCCTTAATAAGAACATGAGCAAAACCACTCCATGTTCTATCTATTGCCCAATTTGCTATTAAATTAATGCGATAATTTGGCACATCAGCTAATCGACGGTCAGCTTGTATACTATGTTGCCATACACTATTAGCACTTAAATAAGAACCTTTAAAACTTTCAATAAAATTATAGCGAATTTCAGCTTCAAGCCCCTGTGTAATTAAGTGTCCCGTATTTTCATAAACTAGTGGAAGAGAGTCTCCCGCAGGCGTAATAATTTTATTAATATCAGTATGGTAGTATGTTAATTGCGTTGTTAATTCTGCTGTTGGCTGTGCAATAATTCCCACTTCAAACGTTTCTACTAACTCAGGGGTTAGTGCCGAATTACCAAGTAAAGTGGAATTATTCTTAAAAGTAAGTTCGCCGACAGAAGGGGCGCGATAAGCTGTGCCATAAGAAAACTTTAGAGAATAATTGTCAACAAACTCCCAGTTAAACCCCACTCTAGGGTTTAATGTATTACCAAAATCACTATATTCATCGTATCGTAATCCCAAGGTTAGACGTAAATTTTTAAATGGATCCCAAACATCTTGGATATATACTCCCCAGCGACTACGTTTATATTCACCAGAGGTATGGGGTGTAGGTATTGAGGAAGAAAAATTTGTACCCATACTATCTTCTCTACCACCGTGTGACTCTTCTGCATAAGAAAATCCTGCTATCAGTGCCTGGGAATCACTCATTGTATAATTTGCTTGAATTTCACCTCCTAAACGAGTATCTTTAAACTTTGAAAAAAGGTAGGTGTTAGGGGTAACATTCCAAGTAGAATCCGAATCGAAAGAATCATAAAAAATCTGAGTGTCTAATGTAAAATCATCAGTAACTTTCCATTGCCGACTTAATTTAAGAAAATAACTGGTATAATTTTGTTCTGTTTTTTTATCACTAAGAACATCTGTAATTCCAAAAAATGTACCTAATTTTTTATCAATATAACGCCCTTCAAATTTAAAATCTTCATAAGCTAATTGCCATTCAAAATCAACACGTCTTTCCGTAAGATTACTTGTTCCCAATAATGTACGAGAACTATCTACATAAAGTGGAGAATCAATGCCATTAGTATCAGCATAATTAAAATGCAAAGCCGCCTCAAACTCATTGTCAAATTGTTTTCCCCAAGAAGCTTGATATTGCTGGGTATCAAAACTCCCTGCTGCTACAGACGCATGAAAGCCATCTAAATCTTTAGCATCTTGAGTAATAACATTCACTACCGCCATAAAAGCATTGGCACCATATAATGCGGAACTAGATCCACGTACAATTTCCAATCGCTTAATTGACTCAACAGGAAGACCATCAAAATTAAACACACCACTCGCAGATAACAGCATATTGTCAAGCGGATGTCCATTTAACATAAATAATACTTTTTCAGAAAAGTCTGTTCTAACCCCACGCACTTCAATTTGACGCGTACCGTAAATTGACTGTGTAACCCCAAAACCTGGTACAACTTTCAATACATCCAGTAAATTACGCGCGCCCATCTCTTTAATTTGTTTTTGCTCTATAACAGTCGTTGTTGCAACAGATTTAGTCAGACATTCTTCCATTTTCGAGGCCGTATAAACTTTCATCACCATCAGATCTTCTGGTTCTAAAGCTAGCATATCCTCCATACTCATTCCAGGGTCACCCTCATCAACCGAGTTTATTGAACACTTTGATTTTACTTGATCACCAGCATAAAGTGGAAAACACACAGTAAATAAAACTAAGCTGACGATTAACTTGCCCATAAATTTTAAAACTCAATAGTAACTTAAATTTAATACACTGCAAATCAAATAATAAGTAATGAAATGCTTTACAAAAACTGTTTAAAAGCTCTTTAAATCAAAAAACACACCCTAAATAAATAAACTGCTAGGCATAATAAACTAATCTTTTAATTGAAACAAGGCAAGTTTAATTGAAATTAACACCAAAAATAAGCCCTTAAAAAAATTATTTGTAATCAATTAGGTTACAAAATAATAATAATCATGCAGAGTAATAAATTTCGATTATTAAAAATATTAATCCCAACTATTTACGCTAAAATTAATGAAATTCTTGCTTATCCTAAAAATATCACTTATAATGCTCGGCTTTACAAAGTATGCGAGCGTGGCGGAATTGGTAGACGCGCTGGTTTTAGGTACCAGTATCTTATGATGTGAGAGTTCAAGTCTCTCCGCTCGCACCACTTTACTCCCCATTGCCGTTAGCGATAATTACACATTAATTAACTCTAAATCGCCACATCAGCATTCTAAACACTAATTACACTCCCTATTCCCTATCTTAGTTGAGGTAAACTAATGCAAGTTTCTGTCGAACAGACATCAGAATTAAGCCGAAAAATGACTGTCAATATTTCTGAAGAAGTTATCCAAGAAAAAGTGGATGCCCGTTTAAAGTCATTAAAAAGTGAAATTAAAATTGATGGCTTTCGCCCTGGAAAGACACCTCAAAGTCTAATTAATAAGCGATATGGCACTAAAGTTAGAGGGGAAATTGCAGGGGATGTCATTCAATCAAGTTATTATGAAGCCTTGAAACAAGAAAATTTAACCCCTGTTGATATGCCGCATATTCATCCTATTGAACAAAAAGAAGGGTTAGCTTATACCGCAGAGTTTGAAATCTATCCAACCATTTCACTTGACAACCTATCCACCATTGAAGCTAAACGCCCCGTCTCTACCATAGAGCCTGCTGATTTTGATGAAATGATAGAAAAATTAAGATCACACAAAACAGAATGGATTAGCGTTGAACGTGCATCTCAAGATAAAGATCGACTAACCATTAATTTTTCAGGCATTTGTGAAGGCGAAAACTTTACCGATGGCAAAGTTGAAGATTTTAATGTTGAAATTGGTAGTAAACAAATGCTGCCAGGTTTTGAAGATCAGTTATTAGCACTTGAAGTAGGTAACAATAAAAGTTTTGAAGTGACTTTTCCAGAAAGCTATTCAGCTAAACCTGAACTAGCAAACAAGCCTGCAACCTTTGAAGTAGACATTACAAAAATAGAAGAACCTCAATTACCTGAAATAGATGAAGAATTTATTCAAGCTTATGGCATTGAAAGTGGTGAGATAGAAGCCTTTCATGTAGACGTTAAAGCGAACATGGAAAATGAGCTAAAAAAAGCCTTAGCCGCAGGATTAAAACATTCTGTGCTAGAAGCACTCTATGAAAACATAGCGTTTACAATGCCTAAAACATTGATTGATAGAGAAGTAGAGACGATCATCAAACCTTATCTAGAAAATGCTAAAAAACAAAATCAAGCGTTAGATTTACCTCGGGATATTTTTGAAACCGAAGCCAAACGCCGTGTAGGTTTAGGGCTTATTTTGTCCGAGATTATTCAAGTAAATAAAATTATAGTGGATAATAACAAACTTCGTGACACGATTAAGGAATTAGCCTTAAGTTATGATTCACCCGATGAAGTGCTTCAATGGTATTATCAAGATGAAGCGCGTTTAAATGAAGTTAAACAAGCGGTTTTAGAAGAGCAAACTGTTGAATGGCTAACAGATCAAATGATTATAACCGATGAACCACAATCATTTAGTGATTCAATGACAAGCTATCACCAGCAGCAACAACAACGAGGCTAATATGTATCAAATAAGCGGATCAGATTCTATTATTTCACCGCAAGCAGCCGGTGGACTCGTTCCTATGGTCATTGAGCAAACCGCACGCGGTGAACGCTCTTATGATATTTATTCCAGACTTTTAAAAGAACGTGTCATCTTTTTAGTCGGTCAAGTTGAAGACTACATGGCTAACCTCATTGTCGCTCAATTACTCTTTTTAGAGTCTGAAAACCCTGATAAAGATATTCATTTATATATCAATTCCCCCGGGGGATCTGTCACTGCTGGGATGTCAATTTACGACACTATGCAATTTATAAAGCCTGATGTGAGTACTTTATGTATTGGACAGGCAGCAAGTATGGGCGCATTACTATTAGCTGGCGGAGCGGCTGATAAACGCTTTTGCTTACCCCATTCAAGAATGATGATTCATCAACCCTTAGGTGGTTTTCAAGGTCAAGCATCCGATATTGATATTCATGCGAAAGAAATTTTATTAATTCGTGAAAAATTAAATAAAATCTTGGCTCATCATACAGGACAGTCTGTTGAGACAGTTGCAAAAGATACTGATAGAGACAACTTTTTAAGTGCAGAAGCTGCGGTAGACTACGGTTTAATAGATCAAGTCCTTTCAAACCGACCTGATACTAAATCCTAATATCCTGTAGCCCACTTTATCTATTTGAATAGTAAAAAGTGATTGTGTTACAGTGTTAACATTGAATAGTCTAATATCTGTGGAGATGCGTTTATGAGTAGTAAAGATAAACTACTTTATTGTTCTTTTTGCGGTAAAAGTCAAAATGAAGTAAAAAAATTAATTGCAGGGCCTTCGGTTCATGTTTGTGATGAATGTGTCGGACTTTGTAATGATATTATTAGGGATGATGCCGAACAAGAAAAAGCATCGGTTACAAGTGAAGAAAATTTACTTCCCAAACCTAAAGAAATAAAAGCAACTTTAGATAATTATGTGATTGGTCAAGAAACTGCAAAAAGGAATCTTTCCGTTGCAGTTTATAACCATTACAAACGTTTGCGTAGCCAGTCTAATAAAGATGATGTTGAATTAGGTAAAAGTAACATCTTACTTATCGGTCCTACCGGTTCTGGCAAAACATTATTAGCTGAAACTTTAGCGCGATTATTAAACGTTCCTTTCACTATTGCCGATGCAACGACATTAACAGAGGCAGGTTATGTCGGTGAAGATGTTGAAAATGTTATTCAAAAGATTTTACAAAAATGTGATTACGATGTTGCAAAGGCTGAGACAGGTATTATTTACATTGATGAGATCGATAAAATCACCCGTAAATCTGAAAATATGTCAATTACCCGTGATGTTTCAGGCGAAGGCGTACAACAGGCCTTACTGAAACTGATTGAAGGAACGATTGCTTCCATTCCACCCCAAGGTGGGCGTAAACATCCACAACAAGATTTTTTACATGTGAATACCGCGAATATTTTATTTATTGTTGGAGGGGCATTTTCGGGACTAGATAAAATTATTCAAAACCGTTCAGTAAAAACTGGCATTGGATTTGGTGCTGAAGTTCAATCTAAGGATGAGACTAAAAATGTCGGTGAATTATTTGCCGAAGTTGAAGCTGAAGATTTAATTAAGTATGGTCTAATTCCTGAATTTGTAGGTCGTCTTCCCGTCGTTGCAACGCTTGAAGACTTAGATGAAGAGGCGTTAATACAAATCTTAACTGAACCTAAAAATGCCTTAATTAAACAATATCAACATTTGTTTAAGATGGAAGGGGCTGAACTTGAATTTAAACCTGACTCCCTATCTGCCATTGCCCGTAAAGCGATGGAAAGAAAAACAGGGGCGCGTGGGCTTAGAACCATTGTTGAAAATGTGTTATTAGATACCATGTATGACTTACCCTCTGAGGATAATATTACTAAAGTTATTCTTGATGAAGGTGCTATCTTAGGTAACAATGACCCTATTTTTATTTATGAACAACCTGAACGAAAAATAGCTTCGGGTGAAAATTAATTTTCACCGGTTATAAATAAATTAAAACGGGAACTTTGTTAATTAAAGTTCCCGTTTTTTTTGAATATTCACTTTATATTTTTATGAATTTATTATTTATTTTTCACTCCAACCATTTTTAATCGTACTATCAAAATTAAGGGTCATTAAAACTCATGGATCAATCTATCACCTTCGACCTTAACTTAATTAATCGCTATAATAAAGCGGGGCCTCGTTATACATCTTACCCCACTGCATTGGAATTACATGATGGTTTTGGCGAAGCTGAATATCATCAACAAATTAAAAATTCAAATGCAAAAGGCGGCGCACTCTCCTTATATTTTCACATTCCCTTCTGTGATACCGTTTGTTTTTTTTGTGCTTGTAATAAAATTATCACCAAAAATCGTAAACATGCAGAACCTTATCTTAATAATTTATTAAAAGAAATTGAAATGCAAGCACAGCTTTTTGACCCAAATCGAAAAGTAAATCAATTGCATTGGGGGGGCGGCACACCTACTTTTTTAAATTATCAACAAATGAAACGCTTGATGGATACCACCCGTCATTTCTTTAATTTGCATGATGATGACAAGGGTGAGTATTCTATTGAAGTTGACCCTCGTGAAACGGATGAAAATACCATTGAGCAACTACGGGTACTCGGGTTTAATCGGATTAGTCTAGGGGTACAAGATTTTAATCCTGCGGTACAAAAAGCGGTTAATCGTCTGCAAACCGAAGCGCAAACTTTTGAGGTATTAGAAGCCGCTCGAAAATATGGTTTTACTTCAACTAATTTAGATTTAATTTATGGGCTGCCCTTACAAACGGTTGAAAGTTTTTCAGCCACTTTAGAAAAAGTACTCAGCGTCTCCCCTGACCGATTTTCAATTTTTAATTACGCGCATATGCCGCAAAAATTTAAAACCCAACGACAAATAAATGATGATGATATTCCCTCGCCTGAAGAAAAATTAGATATACTGCAAATGACAGGCCAACGCTTACTTGATGCAGGTTATGTTTATATCGGTATGGATCATTTTGCAAAACCTGATGATGAACTCGCCATTGCCCAGCGAGAAGGCAAGCTATACCGTAATTTTCAAGGTTACTCAACCCATTCAGATTGTGATTTAATTGGCTTGGGCGCAACCTCTATTGGTCGAGTCGGTAATTCTTACTCACAAAATGTAAAAGATATAGCTGAATATGATCGCCTAATTAATCAAGGAAAAATCCCTGTCGTTAAAGGACTAGAACTAACAAGCGATGATAAACTACGTTGTGCGGTAATTACCCAATTAATTTGTCATTTTGATTTAGATTTCAGTCCCATTGAAACTAATTTTTCAATTGATTTTAAACATTATTTTGCAGATGAACTTGAGCGTCTACAAATAATGCAAACAGAGGGCTTATTAACAATTTTTGAAGATAAAATTGAAGTTCTACCCCCTGGGCGATTATTAATTCGTAATATTTGTATGATTTTTGATCGTTACTTAACCGAAAAACAACAACAGTTTTCTAAAGTCATTTAAGAATAAGTACTTAAACTTTTATTTTTAGGTTGGGTTAGCTTCGTGGCTGCATAAACAGTTCTGACACTAACCCAACATAACGTTTATATTTCCAACCTACAGCATCTAAAAAACAAACCTTCAGAACCTGTATCCGCTATCATTAAAGCTAATCAAATCAGCCATCATTATTAGACTCATACTATGAAACTAAGAGGTTACAAACGCGCCTTTAAATTCGATTTAATGACTTGTTTCTTAGGGTTAATTATTTTGACCGTCGGCATTGTTATTTATAGTTATAAAGTCAATGCGGAAAATACCTTAGTACTCTCTAATGCGCTTCTTAATACCACGATTAGTCACGGGGTAAGCGAAACCACTCACCATTTAAAAATCGCAGAAGACAGCACTTCTCTAGGGTCAATTTTATTAGCTAATAAGCTTGATCTGGTTAATGATAAACATTTAGAGGAACATGTCATAAAAATATTGAAACAAACGCCTTTCCTTTTTATGTATTACATCGCCGATGAACAGGGAAACTTTGTTTTAGGTTATCGAAATAAGTTGGGCTCTATCTCCACTAAATTAATCCATAATTTAAAGGATAAACCAAGTACCTTATGGAAATATCGTGATAAAAATAATCATATATTAGATACTAAAACTGAAGATTATGCAGAATTTAACCCTCGATTGCGTGAATGGTATGAAAAAGCTAAAATTTCTTTAAAAACTTACTGGACAGAAGTTTATAAATTTCACAACAGTGAAGCAGATAATATTTATCAAGCAGAAAATGACCATCAACAATTGTATGGTATCACCATTGCAAGCCCCATTATTGATATTGATGGAAAATTTAAGGGCGTAGTGGGTGCTGATATTAGTCTAAATCGAGTTTCAGATTTTTTTAGCTCATTAAAAATAGGTAAAAATGGAAAAGCCTTAGTGGTTAATCAAGCGCGGAAAGTTATTTTATATTCTGATTTGACCATGAAAGAATTAACCAGTAACCAAGAAATAAGGGTTAATGATATTCAACAAGACTGGGTTCGAGAAGGGGTACAAGAATTTTTTAAACGCTTTGAAACAGAAATTTCTTATCGCTGGAAAAATAAAAATTATTTAGTAAAAAGCTATGACTTTTCCAAAAAAATAGGCAAAAATTGGTTTTTAATTATTCTTATTCCAGAAGATGATTTCTTAGGCGAAACTAAACAAGCCCGCTCGACGAGTTTATTAATCACCTCATTAATGCTCTGTTTATCTATCCTTTTTTGTCTATGGTTATCTCGAAGTTTATCTAAGCCCATCGAAAATATCACCAAAACCATGAAAAAGGTTAAAAACTTGGATTTTTCTGAATTAAATCCCTTAACCTCGCCTATCCAAGAATTTCAACAAATGTCAGATGCCACCACATCAATGACCCAAGGATTAAAAGGCTTTTTAAAATTTGTTCCTCCCTCCTTAGTGCAACAATTCATAGAAGAGGGAGAAGCGGCGGTTGTTGCAGAACATCAAGAACTCAATTTAAGTTTTTTCTTTTCTGATATAGAGGGCTTTACCAGTATTTCAGAAGAAGCAGCCCCTAAAGAATTAATGACTGATTTATCAGATTATTTTGATCAAATGACGAATGTTATTGTGTTAAAACACAAAGGCACCATAGATAAATACATTGGTGATTCAGTAATGGCATTCTGGGGCGCACCTAATTACATTGCCGAACATTCAAAGCTGGCTTGTCATTCAGCATTAGGTTGTAGACGCGCCATTGATTCATTAAATGAACAACGTTTATCTATGGGTAAAAAACCTTTTAATACCCGTATTGGTATCCATACAGGCTTGGCAATTGTGGGTCATTTAGGTTCAAGTGATCGGATCAATTATACCGTTATTGGTGATAATGTTAATCTTGCCAGTCGTATAGAAGGGGTTAATAAAATTTATCATACTAATATTATCGTTAGCCAAATGACTTATCGACAAGTTTATCAGTATTTTATCTTTAGACCCCTAGACTCGATTATTGTTAAAGGCAAAAATGAAGGCATTAAAATTTATGAATTGATGATGGAAAAATCTGAGGCCGATGAAAAAACTTTAGAGCTAGTCGCTAAGGCAACCCAAGCTTTTGATTATTATCTGTTAGGACAATTTCAACAAGCCTTTAAAGTTTATCATCAGATATTAAGTGATAATCCTGATGACGAACCTGCAAAAGTGATGATTTCTAAATGTGAACATTTTATTAAATCGCCGCCTGATGAGAATTGGACAGGGGCTACGCGGATGTTTGAAAAATGATTTTTGTTGTACCAAAATATGTTTTTGACTCTGGCTTGTAGGTTGGGTTACATGCTTTTCGTAACCCAATATTAAACTACTTTTGGTAGATATTTCACTAAAAAATTACGCCGATATTGCACTATTCAAACCTTTCATTTTGTGAAATATGGGGTTACGAAAAGCATGTAACCTAACTTACGCGACTTTCTAGCCTAACCTTCCTTTTTCATCAGTTCAATAATTTCTTTTAAATAGCCTATTTCTTTGGTTTGTTGCTGAACAAGTATTTGCATTTTTTGTAGCTCAGATGTGGTGGCTTCTTGGGAAAAAATTAAGTTTTGAATATTATTTTGATTATTGTCTCCAGCTAAACAATTTCCTCCTTTTTCACCATAATTATACAAATCAAGTAAATCAGTATCAAAAACTTTAGCAATTTGTTCTAAACGTGAGTTTTGAATATCCGTAATCCCCCGTTCGATATTTGAATAGCTGTTAGGTGTCATCTCTAATTTTTCAGCCATAAACTCTTGCGTCCAACCTCGTTCTTTACGCATAAATCGTACTTTATCATTAATTTTCATAATTCCTCTTAATACTGTGAAAACTCATCGTTTTACTGAGTGGTTAATAACCTTAATATGAATTATTATTGCTTCCTCAGTCAATACCTAATTTTCGGTATTATAAAATACTAAGGAAGACAAATGTTAAAAATAATAGTTTTTTCGATTGGTTTTTTTATTTCATTTTCAACGTTTGCTGGAGATGATTCTGGCCGTCAACAATGTATTAAAGACTGCAATGTTAAAAAAAATAAAGATTTAAAAATTTGTTTAAAAAAAGAAGGTGATGAACGAAATAAATGTAAAGATAGAACAGCATCTGATGCATTATCATGCTCAAAGCGTTGTGATTCTAAATATCCAGTAAAATAATATAGGGTCAATAGTTGAAAATATTTTAGCTTATTCAACTATTTTATTTATATAGGAGGTATATTAAAACCTCCTTTACTTTACATATAAAAAGATATGAAAAAAATTTATTTTAGAGTCTTTGTTATTTTTTTTACATCTCTTTTATCTGGGTGTGCTGTTTTAAATTTAGCAAAAAATATAGCTTTAATTCCTGTTGCTATTGCTGATGGTGTTTTAAGAACGGATATGAGAGGTTCTATTAATAGTGGAATTAAGGAAACATTAAAACCTGGTAGTAAATTAGAAAAACAAAAAATCATAACAAAACTTTCAGGAAAAACACTATATTCATCTAATTCAATTATATATTTTGGTGAAGATGGAAATGCTATATTAAAAAAAGATAACAGAATAAACAAGGGAAAATGGATTGCTAATAACGGTCAGGTTTGTATATCAAGCGATTGTTATGAGATAAGAGAAAAAAACAAAACTATTCTATACGGCTATAACAATGAAGTAATCTCTTTCAAGGAAGGGGATTATGAAAAATTTACTGCCAAGTTAAATAAACAAATAAAGCAAGATAATATTCAAGCAGAAAAAGCCAGACTTTTAGCTAAAAAAGAAGAGATAAGAAGAAATAAAGAATTAAAAGTAGCAGAAAGAAAAAAATTATTAGGGGAAAAAGAAAAAAAACGTAAAAAAGAAGCCCTTAGAAAAAAAGCATCAAGACTTATGGGAAAAACAGTATCTTGGCTAGGTTCGAAACAAATAGATACTGAAGATTGTGTTCAATTATATTTTTTTAAAAAATGTATGTGGGTTACATATAATTTTAAGCTTAAAGGTACTATTACAAATGTAAACATGGAAAATGAAAAATTCGTAATAGAAGTATCTAAAGCTAAACTAGCACCTAAAAGTAAAGTTTCAGTGAAATATTATCAACATAAAAAAGATGCGCTTGAATGGGGGCATAGTATTGTAGGCGATACCATGGAAGTATCATTTAAAGAGGTTCTTTAAAACACTCAAATCTAAAATAAAAGGTTCTATTATGAAAAATATTACAAAAATATTTATGCTAATTTTTACACTAGTATTTTCTCAAATTACACTAGCAGATACTACAATAGGTAAAGTTTATGGAAAAAAAACGTGGACTGTATACGTTAAATCAAAAAAAATCTACATAAGAATAGGTAGCTCAAGTTTTGCGGATAAATGTTCAACAGGCTTTAAGGTTTATGATAAATATGTACAAGATGCTTATGGTAAGTCTTACTATACGAATAAAGAAGTTCTGACAGGAATTCAAAGGTATTTAGTAAAAGGAAAATATAGTGATTATGGCTGTGCATAACTAGTAAGTTTTCCAAGCATAACGAGATAATGAAGTTCTATATTTGTTTGAAATCAGATCTAAGTCGAGTAATAAAGGGGTGTACGACAAGTTAAGCTTGTCATTTCTTGCAAGGTGAAAGTCCTTACAATCAAAACCATTCTTCCAGCATAAAGCACCTAATTCAATAAAAAAACTTTAAAAAAATAGTTCATCCCTAAGTGGTTTAACTATGACAGTATCTCTATCAATTAACGGCTGAAGGTTATA
>DAOUTG010000004.1 GCA_030626845.1 Methylococcaceae bacterium | reverse complement strand
TTTAAAAATTCAGACGAGAATCAAAGTATTCAAAAATTTATAAAAATTTTAATTAATCTAATTAATAATTAATCTAATTAATAAATAATTAAATAATTAAATAATTAAATAATTAGTAGAGGTTTTTAATATTTAATTAAAATATTTAAAAATTAAATTTTAAAAAAATTTGAGTTAAAATATAATTATATCTACCATTATAAATAAGGGGGTATGATTATTATTTACAATTTTTTATAATGCTTTATATTATATTTTATATTGTGGTTATTAAATATAATAAAGTCTATAATTCAAGTAAATATTTATTTTAAGGACTAGTGAATAATTTATAATTAAAATATAATATTATTTTTATTTCTTAAATTATAATTAAACCTTATTCTATTAAAATTAATTCACTTTTAATGTTTAAAAATATATTAATTATTAACCTAATCTATATAAAATTTTTTATTTAACAATAAGGTTATTAATAAAATAAACTACTGAGAGAATTATTAACTTTTTTGTAAATATTAAAAAGTTAAAAATGGCTTGCCTTAAGTTCATAGCCGTTATAATTAAGTGACTTTATTTTTTAGAAAAAAGCTACACCTTAGAAAATTTACTTTGTACATTATAAAAAATATTATGAGAAATAAATTACTTATAAATAAATAAAATATCGGAATCCAAAACATGTTTTGAACTCCGATTTACATTTTTATAATATACAAAGGGAAATTTATTAAAAAAGAAGTGTGAAAATTGGAGGTGATGGAGGTGTTTTAATCTTTGATGACACAATTCAAAAAAAGTTTATAATAAAAAAATAATTTGATTTCTTGACACTTTTTGATGAGTTGTAAGCTTTAAAAAATGTTGCTAAGTAACACCCGTTATTAATTAAGGTGACATTTTTATTAAAAATACTGATAAGCTCAATAGTAGAAAGGGACGTTAAAGGATTAGCACAATAACCGATCATTCCCCCTGTATAAATAATCCCTGTACATGACAAAAATAGTGTAAAAAATAAATTATTTATAAATCAATGAAATACTGAAATATGTTTTTGAACTCCATTTTATATTTTTGGCATGTACAGAGATAAATAATATATATTTTCGCCCGCTATCCATTTAAGCTAAATTGCTTTAAAACCTATATCATTCCGATAATAAACCTTATCCCAACTAAGATTATGAGTTAATTGGTAAGATTTTTCTTGTGCTATTTTTATATCATCACCTAAAGCACAAGCACATAAAACCCGCCCTCCCATGGTAATGACATCACCATTTTCTTGTAAAGTTGTTCCTGCATGAAAGACTTTACGGTCTTCACTTTCTTCAGCAGGTAGGCCTTTAATAATATCACCCTTGTTATAAGTATCAGGATAACCGCCTGCCGCTAATACAACGCCTAATGCTGCGCGTTGATCCCACTTTGTTGTTAATTTATCAAGACGTTTGTCTAATGCCCCTAAACATAATTCAACTAAATCACTTTGTAAACGCATCATAATGGGTTGAGTTTCAGGATCACCAAAACGACAATTATATTCAAGAACTTTGATAGAGCCATCGGAATTAATCATTAAGCCTGCATATAAAAAGCCTGTATATTCACAGCCTTCCATTGCCATCCCTTTTAAAGTTGGGTTAATAACCTGATCCATCACACGCTGATGAATTTCAGCACTAACAATAGGTGCAGGTGAATAAGCACCCATTCCTCCCGTATTGGGCCCTTTATCACCATTATCACGCGCTTTATGATCTTGAGACGTTGCCATTGGTAAGGCAGTTTTTCCATCAGCAATGACAATAAAACTTGCCTCTTCCCCGTTTAAAAATTCTTCAATAACCACACGATGTCCTGCTGCCCCAAAACTATTACCAGAGAGCATATCTTCTACAGCGGCAATCGCTTGTTGCTGTGTTTCTGCGATGATAACCCCTTTTCCAGCGGCAAGACCATCAGCTTTGACTACAATGGGAACACCTTGTTTTTTAATATATGCAATGGCAGCGTTTGTTTCAGTGAAGGTTTCATAAGCTGCGGTTGGGATATTATGTCGCGCCATAAAATCTTTGCAAAAAGTTTTAGAACCTTCAAGTTGGGAAGCTTTGGCACTAGGGCCAAAACAGGCGAGTCCTGCTTGTTGAAAACTATCGACAATACCTGCAACTAAAGGTACTTCAGGCCCTATGATGGTTAAGTCAATTACTTTGTTTTTTGCAAATTCAACTAAAGCAGTTATATCATCAGCAGCAATCGCTATATTTTCAATGTTTTCTTCAAGCGCAGTCCCTGCATTACCTGGTGCGACAAAAACTTGGGTAACAGTTGATGATTGTTTTGCTTTCCAAGCAAGTGCATGTTCACGTCCACCACTGCCAACGATAAGAATTTTCATAAAATTTTATATAATTTAGATAGTTTTAAAATAGCAGCGTAGGGTGAATTAAACCCATCTTACACTGGCAGGTTATTAGATTCGATAAAGAGGCTCTAAGGTGTCATCATTAATTTTTGAATCAATTTTTGTACGCGCGTTATGTTCACTAAAAAACTGAAGCAAAGCTTTCCCATGCCATTCATCTGAATGTTGACTATATAGGTTTTGATTTAAAATTAAAATCTCATCACGCAAACGTGCTTCACAATGATTCGCTAATGCACCTAAACTAGAGCTTGCATACTGCAATTGTCCCCACGTCATTAAAGCTTGTTTTGCAGCCTGTGCATCATTTGCTTTACAAGCGTGTTTTAATGCTTTGATAGCCGCTTTTAAATTAATCGCATTATCATCAGTTTTAATAATAACAGGGCGTACTTTTTTATTAAAAAATAAAAATAAAGTAATTAACCAAGCACTGGCAAATAATAAACTTAAGCTTTGCCAAAACCAAGTATTGTCCTCAGAAGATAAGCTTGGCTCTTTGAGAGGTGTTTCAATTTTTACTGTTTGTTGATTAGTATTAGTTTGAGGTTGAGATGTTGCTTCAACGATTCCCCCTAGTGCTGTCACTATTGTTTCTGGAAGCGTTACCGTTTCCATTTTTTCTGTTTTAATATTAAACCAATCCAAGGTTATTTCAGGCAAAATATAGCTGCCTGCTTTGGAAGGAATAAAAGCCACTTTTTCTTTTCTAATGGCAGTAATCCCTGTTTTAGTTTTATTTTCTTTCAAAGAAGGTTGGTCAGGATAATTTTTTAAATGCTTTTCTTTAGATGATTGTTGTAATTGGGGGAGCTGCCCTAAAGTTGCCCCTTCAACAGTGAGGGTTAAAGTCCGTGTTAAAGGGTCACCTACTTGCATTGCTTGATAATCACCTGACCATTTTTGTGAGAGCGTAATATTTTTTGCCGCCAACCATTTATCACCGGTAAATTCACTAGGAATAGGGCGAACATTTAAGGTGATTGCATCAGACTCTACGCGCTCTTGTTTGGTACTTTGCGTTCCAAAAAAACCTCCCGTTCGTGAGCTATTATCCATCAATACTGCGGCAGTTAATTTTAAGGGTTGAATGGTCATTGTGCCACTTTTTTGTGGAAAAATAGCATAACTACGCTCGGCAACTTCATAGACCATGCCGCCACGCTCAGTTCTATAATTTTTATCTTTACCCAATTTTTCAACCACAGCATCAGCAAGTTTAGGATCTGCTAATCTGGCTTCAACAATATTAACCCGTCTAAAAAAACGCAGTGTATAAATAACTTGTGATTGTAGGTAAGGGTTCTTAGGGGTCGCTTCAACTTCTAAAAAAATAGGGGCGTTGATACTATAAGAATGGGAAGCGGAGGGCGTATTTTTAGTCACATTAATAGTGATAGTTTGACTTTTATCACTACCAAAACTTAAGACAGGAATTTGCAATTTTCCTGCTTTTTTAGCGATAACGGTAAAAGTCCAGTGAATTTCTCGGGTACTTTGACCATTTACCCATGACATTGTACTGCCATGATTTTTATTTAATATTTCAAAATCTTTTTCTAAAGGACTAAAATCAGGGTTTGCATCGGGGTCTTGATTACTAGAAAATGTAATATCAAAGGACTCATTTGATTTAATGAGATCACGATCAACACTGACTTCAATAGGCGCGGCAATAAGAAAAGGAGTCTGTAAAATAAGTAAAAAAAATAAAAGTCGCATTGAATAATAAGCAGTAAGGGGAGAAATTGAAGCTATTATAAAACAGTTATGTTTATTTTTGCAGGTGAGATCGTATCTAAAAACTTGAAAAGAGGGTTGTTTTTTTCCATAGGGTGATTATTTTTTGATATGAGTGTCTTTTTAGTCTATTCGGTTATGTTTTTTAACACGCTAATCTGTTATCTTTGTTAGACTAATTACTGAAAATGATTAAGTGAGATTTTTATTTATGACCGATATTGTATTTATAAACCCTGGCGACCGAAAAGCGGTTTTCCAAGAATTAGGTTTAACTTTAACCGCTATCGAACCCCCGTTTCAAATTGCATCTTATGCAGCGTATTTAAGAAATAATGGCTTTAGTGTCGCTATTATTGATGCGAATGCTGAAAATATTTCACCTGCTGAAACCGCGCAAAAAGTTAAATTACTCAATCCGCGTTTAACTGCAGTGATTGTTTATGGTAACCAACCTTCGGCTTCCACGCAAAATATGTCTATTAGCGGTAAAATTGTGAATGCGATTAAAACAGGCAGTGATTCAATCGTGGTTTTAGGGGGTCTCCATGCCTCGGCATTATCTAAACAAACGTTTGAGCAGGAAAATGCGGATTTTGTTATTGAAGGTGAAGAGCAAATTCCTTTAAAAGAATTACTTGAGCATTTGCAAGGTGATAAAAAATTATCAGAAGTGAGTGGGATTTGGTATAAAGAAAACAACGAAACCAAGCATAATCCTAAACCGCTTTTAATTAAAGATTTAGACGAATATTTACCGATTGCCGCTTGGGATTTATTGCCGATGGAAATTTATCGCGCTCACAATTGGCATTGTTTTGATGATATAGAAAACCGTCAGCCTTATGGGGCAATTTATACCAGTTTAGGCTGTCCTTATAGCTGTACTTTTTGTTGTATTAATGCGCCCTTTGGTGGCTCAAGCCTGCGTTGTCGTAGCCCTGAATTAGTTGTTGAAGAAATTACCTTATTAAGTGAAAAATATGGGATTAAAAATTTAAAAATCATTGACGAAATGTTCGTGTTAAATGAAAACCATTACATGAAAATCGTTGATTTATTGATTGAACAAAACCTTGATTTGAATATCTGGGCGTATGCGCGTGTAGATACCGTTAAAGAAAAAACCCTTAAAAAATTAAAACAAGCTGGTATTAATTGGCTGGCATTAGGGATTGAATCTGCGAATGCTGATGTTCGAGACGGGGCCTCTAAAAAAATGAAACCGCGTGATATTGCTGAAATTGTCAGTGAAATTCAAGCGGCAGGGATTCGAGTGATTGGTAACTTTATCTTTGGTTTACAAGATGACACGCTTGAGTCAATGACTGAAACCTTAGAGATGGCAAAAGCCCTTAATTGTGAATTTGCGAATTTTTATTGTGCAATGGCGTACCCTGGTTCTCAATTGTATAATATTGCTCTAAAAGAAAATTTAAAATTACCTGATGAGTGGACGGGATACTCTCAGCATTCTTATAATATTCAACCTTTACCGTCAAAACACTTAACTGCTAAAGAAATTGTCGCTTTTAGAGATAATGCCTTTCATGAATACAATGAGAGCGAAAGTTACCTTTCAATGCTAGAGAAAACATTTGGTGTAGTCGTTAAAGAACACATGATGGAAACGACTAGCACGCGATTAAAAAGAGCGATTTTAAACGATTAAACATGGAGTTTTCTAAAAAAGACACCTTTCAATTTATCAAATTGATTATTATTTTAACTATTGTGATGGTGGGTATTATTTCACTACGCATTATTTTTGAAAACGAATATAATACGGCGGTTGAGTTTGTTAAAACCAATCCTGATTCGGAAATAATTTTTTTAGTTTTTTTTATTATTTCAAGTGTTGTATCTTTCCCCACCCTACCTTTAAATGTACTTGCAGGATTACTCTATGGAACGTTAGTCGGGGGAGGGATTGTTATTGTGGGTGCGGTCATAGGTTCTTATTTTACCTATATTTTAGTCCGTTATTTTAAAAATAAACGGGTTCATACATTTGAAGAAGATTCTTTATATGCTAAATTAGCCGACCATGATTTTAATTATCAAACCATTATTTTTTTACGATTAAATATTTTCTTACCTACTTTTTTAGTAAATACCGTATTGGCAGGTAGCAAGATTGGACGCTTTAAGTTTTTTGCCACCGCGATGATTGGTTTTACTCCTTTTTCCTTTTTAATATCTTATTTAGGTCATTTAGCGAATGGTGACATGGACTTGTTCTATCGCTTAATTACCGAACATGATTTTTCCAAATACGAGTTATTTTAATGTTAGTATCTGTTGTTTTTTCGTTTCGTGATGAAGAAAGTAATATCAAAGAATTAATTAATCGCGTTCGTGATGTTTTTTTTAAGATAAAAGTTGATTATGAATTTATTTTTGTGAATGATGATTCGACTGATGGCTCATTAGCCTTATTACAACAGGAAAGGGAGGCTGATGAGAATATCAAAATTATTAGTATGTCCCGTTGTTTTGGCGTTTCACCGTGTGTTTTAGCAGGCATGAAATATAGTACGGGGGATGCAGTCATTTATATGGATAGTGATTTACAAGACCCGCCAGAGTTAATCGAAAAAATGGTTGAGCAATGGCAAGAAGGTTTTGATGTGGTTCATACGACGCGTACTAAACGGCATGGTGAACATCCTTTAAAAATGCTGGCAACGCGATGGGCTTATAAAATTATTAATTTTATGTCTGAAATTAATATTAAAGAAAATACGGGCGATTTTAAATTATTATCTCGAAAAGTCGTTAATCAAATTTTAAAATTAGATGAACAAGACCCCTTTATGCGTGGTTTGCCTGTTTGGATAGGTTTCAAACAAACCCATGTTTATTATGAGCGTGAGGCGCGTTTTGCGGGTGAAACTCATTTTTCAATTTTTAGTAAAGGACCTACCAAAGAATTTATTCGTGGAATTGTTTCTTATTCGTCATCACCGCTGTATTTATCGTTTTATTTAGGACTATTAACTTGCGTTGTGTCGGTCTGTTTAATTATTTACGCATTAATCATTAAGGTATTAGGCGTATCAGGTGATGGCGTACCGAGTATTATTATTGCTATTTCGTTTTTTAGCGGGATTACGATGGTCATCAATGGCATCATGGGGCTTTATATCGCAAAAATATATGAACAATTAAAAGGGCGACCGCGTTATATTATTGCGGATACGGAAGGGTTTGAATTACCTGAAAAAGAATAACGTTATCAGAAAAATTAAATATACATTGGAAAATCTATATGAAAAAAACAGTAAGAGCAGTTATTTTAGCAGGGGGTACAGGTTCGCGTTTATGGCCATTATCCAGAAAACAAATTCCTAAACAGTTTCTTTGTCTTGATGGTAAAGAAACCATGTTAAAAGCAACGACTGATAGAGTCGTCCCTTTTTGTGCGGCTGAAAATATAGTCGTTGTGTCGAGTCAAGAACATGTGACAGGTGAAGCTTATCACGCCTTACAGCCGTATCAAGTCATTTCTGAGCCTGTTGGAAGAAATACCGCGCCTGCGATTGCTTTGGCCGCCGCTTATTTACAACTTCAAAACACGGATGAAGACCCTGTAATGTTGGTACTTCCAGCAGACCATGTTATTCAAAATATTGAAGCTTTTCATCAAGCGTTAGAACAAGCGATTAATGCAGCATCTGAAAATTATTTAGTTTCCTTTGGTATTTTACCCACTCATGCTGATACAGGGTTTGGTTATATTAAGGCTAAAACGGATTATCCTGAATCATTGCCTACTAATACTTTAATGGTTGAAGGTTTTACTGAAAAACCTAATCGTGAAACCGCAGAAAATTATTTAAAGGAAGGCGGTTATTTTTGGAACTCAGGCATGTTTGTCTGGAAAGCTTCCGTATTACTTGAAGCCATTAAAAAATATTTACCTGATGTTGATGAGGTTTTAAAAACCATTTTAGAAACACATCAACAAGGCGTGTCGCTCCAAGAATCTGTCGATAAGGTATTTGAAAAAATGCCGAACATTTCCATTGATTATGGGGTGTTAGAAAAAGTAGTTGCTAAAGAAAATAAATTATTAGTGCTGCCTTGTGATATTCAATGGAACGATGTCGGTAGTTGGGATGCCGTCCACGAAATATCACCGCAAGATGAACACGGTAACGTAACTCAAGGTAATGCCTTTGCCTTAGATTGTAACAACTCATTACTTCAAAGTAACCATCGTCTAGTCGCTGCAGTAGGAATGGATGATGTTTGTCTTATCGAAACGGCTGATGCAATATTATTAGCAAAACGCGGCGATACGCAGCGCGTTAAAGAGGTGGTTGAAGAATTAAAAAAACGTAACGCGCAAGAACACTTATTGCATTTAACTGTCCGTCGTCCTTGGGGAACTTATACCGTATTGGAAGAACAACCTGGCTTTAAAATTAAACGTATTTTAGTAAAACCAGGTGCAGCGTTATCTCTGCAAAGTCATCAGCACCGTTCTGAACATTGGGTAGTTATTTCTGGTACAGCAACCGTTACTCGCAATGATGAAACGATTATTGTCACTAAAAACCAGTCAACTTATATTCCTGTAGGCGAAACCCACCGCTTAGAGAATCGAGGTAAAATAGACGTTCAGTTAATTGAGGTTCAAGTCGGTGATTATGTTGCCGAAGATGATATAGAGCGTTTTGATGATGTTTACGGACGATAAGGGATTATTTTGAAAAATTTACTCTTTGCACTTTGGCATTATCGCGGTTTTGTCTTAGGGAGTGTTAAACGAGAGTTTCAATCTAAATATCGAAATTCAATGTTGGGTGCTGCATGGACTGTTATTAATCCTTTAGCGATGATTGTAGTTTATACGGTAATTTTTTCGCAAGTGATGCGTGCTAAATTACCAGGAATAGATTCTACTTTTGCTTATAGTATTTATCTTTGTGCAGGGATTTTAACTTGGGGGTTGTTTTCTGAAATTCTTGGAAAAGCGCAAAGTGTATTTATTGATAATGCTAATTTATTAAAAAAAGTCAGTTTTCCTCGTTTATGTTTACCCATTATTGTGGTCGTAAACGCATTACTTAATTTTTCAATTATCTTTAGTTTATTTACCCTGTTTTTAGTCGTTAGTGATAACTTTCCTGGTTGGGTTTATTTTGCTATTTTCCCGGTTCTTTTTATTAACATTCTATTTGCAATTGGTTTAGGGATAAGCGTTGGCGTGCTTAATGTTTTCTTTCGCGATATAGGACAACTTTTCACTATCATTTTACAATTTTGGTTTTGGCTAACGCCGATTATTTATCCCATTAGTATTATCCCTGAACAACTACGTGTTTATGTCGAATTAAATCCTATGGTCAATATCATTTCAGCCTATCAAACTATTCTTGTCAGAGGTGAATATCCTCAGTGGCAAAGTTTATGGATGGTTTTAGCAATTTCACTCCTCCTCTGTTTAATCGGATTATCATTATTTCGTAAACACTCAGGGGATATGGTGGATGAGTTGTAATGGGTGCAATTACAGTTACAAATTTAGGCAAAGCCTACAAACAATATCCAACCCGTTGGTCACGTCTTTTTGAATGGATTATTCCGTTTAGCCAACCTAAACACCAATTAAAATGGGTATTACAAAATATAAGTTTTACCGTGAGTCCTGGTGAAGCCATTGGAATTATTGGCATTAATGGGGCAGGAAAAAGTACTTTATTAAAAATGATTACAGGAACAACCCAACCAACAACGGGTAATGTTCATATTATAGGTGAACGCGTCGCAGCGTTATTAGAATTGGGCATGGGATTTCATCCTGATTTTACAGGACGACAAAACGTTTTTATGTCAGGACAACTTTTGGGTTATACCGTTAATGATTTAACTCGACTTATGCCTGAAATTGAAGCGTTTTCTGAAATTGCTGAGTATATTGACCAACCCGTTCGGGTGTATTCTAGCGGAATGCAAATGCGACTTGCCTTTAGTGTTGCCACCGCTATTCGCCCTGATATATTAATTGTTGATGAGGCTTTGTCTGTTGGTGATGCTTATTTTCAACATAAAAGCATTGATCGAATTAGAGAATATAGAAAACAAGGCACAACATTATTGATTGTCTCCCATGATAAATTAGCGATTCAAACGATGTGTGATCGTGCTATTTTACTGGATTCAGGCACTATTGCTAAAGAAGGTGATCCTGAAGAAATTATGGATTTTTATAATGCTTTATTAGCTGATCGAGAAAATAAAAATGTGCAGCAAAAAGAAATAGATGATGCACGAATTCAAACGACCTCAGGGACTGGGGAAGCGGTTATTAAAGACATAAAATTACGTAATAAAAAGAATAAAATCATTGATGTCGTTGATGTCGGTGAAAAGGTTTGTTTATCCATTGAGGTGGAAGTCAAAGAAGATATTCCTGAATTAGTGCTAGGTTACATGATTAAAGATAGGTTAGGGCAATCTATTTATGGAACGAATACCCATCATTTAAAAAAGCATCATCAAAATGTAAAGAAAGGACAGTTGATAAGCTATCAATTTAATTTTGATGCAAATTTAGGTAAAGGCTCTTATTCTGTTGCGGTTGCACTGCATTCTTCTGCAAACCATCTGCAAAAAAATTATGAGTGGCGAAATTTGGCTTTAGTTTTTAATGTGGTTAATCTTAATAAGTCATCTTTTGTGGGGATGAATTGGTTGCCTCCAAAAACGGAGATTGTTTATGAAGACTGATTTTTATCAAGCGTTTGAAGAAAAATATCGGGGCTCACCTGAGTTAATTCAAACGCGATTACGCGTCTATTTCCCTTTTATTGAACAGTTGATTAAATTGTCACCTAATGCTAAGGCGATAGATTTGGGTTGTGGTCGTGGAGAATGGTTAGGATTATTAACTGAATGGGGAATTGATGCACAAGGGGTTGATATTGATGAAGGAATGCTTGATCTTGCACGAAAAAAAGGCTTCAAGGTTCAAAACCAAAATGCATTGACTTTTTTAAATGCATTACCTGATGCCAGCCAGTTAATTGTCTCAGGGTTTCATATAGCAGAACATATTCCCTTTTCAGACTTACAACAGTTAGTCCAAGAAGCCTTACGTGTTTTACAACCTGGGGGCTTACTTATTCTTGAAACCCCTAATCCTGAAAATATCATGGTAGGAACATCCACTTTTTACCTTGATCCAACGCATAAAAACCCACTTCCTCCCTTATTATTATCTTTTTTACCCGAATATTATGATTTTGAAAAAGTAAAAATATTGAGATTACAAGAACCTTCTTTTGCAATTGAGCAATGTGATGATATAACGCTATTAGATGTTTTGAGCAAAGTGAGTCTTGATTATGCAGTAGTCGCTCAAAAATTAGGAAAAGAAGTATTCATGAATGCGACTCAAGCAGCTTTTGAGGCTAAATATGGTCAAGAATTAAAAAAATTGGCAAATCTTTATGATCAAAAAATTGATGCAAAGATTCAAATAGCTGTTAATCGTATTTATTTAAGTCATTCTTGGCGCATTACTCAACCTTTGCGTTGGATAGTGGCGCAGGTTAAAACATTATTAGGTTATTAAATAAAATTTATAATGTAACTTAAATCTTTTGGCTTATTTTACCTATAAAAATTATGGAAATTAAATTATGAGTGAATCTTCTATTCCAAAAATAAGTATTGATACAGTGATGCAAAAATTAAGAGATGAAAATAAACATTCAGAAGTTTCTCAGGTAGCTATAGAGCATGAATCAGCGTTAAATTTAAGCCTGAATTTAAATATCAATCTATCTTTATTAGCCGAATTAGAAAAACTAAAAAAAGTAGAATCAGTTTTTCCAAATAACAATAGTTATCATATTAATGATTTTTGTATCCATCATGATGAATTATTTATAAAAAATATTTTTAAAGGACTCTTAAAACGATTACCTGATGCCGAAGAAATGAATCATTATCTTTTATTGGCAAGACAAGGACAGCTATCTAAAAAAGAAATTGTCGCTAAAATACGGTTTTCAAAAGAGGGTCGAAAAAGAGGGATTATTGTAAAAGGTTTAAAAATACCTCATATAATGATGCTTATTGGAAAAATACCCCTGATTGGTTTTATTTTCAAAATAATGATAGCTATAATACGATTGCCTTTACTTATTAACCAAGTTCGTCAATTAGAAGCCCATAGTCAAATTCCTGAATTAAAAGCAGAACAATTGGCAGAAATTTTAGAGATTAAGTTAAAAGAGATATTAGAAAATAGTTTACAAACTAATTTAGAAGAAAAATTAAATGGCTTACAAGTTGCTATTTCACAAAAAGCGGAAAGATCAGAATTAGCAACAAAAGCTGAACGCTCCGAATTGGAGATTAAAACCGAGCGTTTAAATTTAGAGTTAGAGAGAAAAGCTGAACGCTCCGAATTAGCCAGTAAAGTAACTTATGCTCAGTTAGAAGAAAAAGTAGATTATATTTCTTTAACCTCATTATTAGAGGGGAAGGTTAGTCATGAGGGTTTAGATAAAAAATTAGAATTAAGAGTTGATGTTGCCTCTTTTCATCGAGAATTGGCTTTGAGAGTTGATTATGATTCATTGGCGCTTACTTTAGCGACAAAAGCGACTCAAACAGACATGGTTAAAGTCTTAGATAAAATAACTGATAATAAAAAATGTCTTGATAAACATAAAGCTATGTTTAATGATCATAAAATTAATCTGCTTGATAATCAGCGGCGTTTGAACTTATTACTTGAAGAAGCAAGAAAACGCTTACCTGAGCCTTTTTCAGTTGAGCAAATTAAAACCATAATTAAAGAAGAAGATCATATTTTTGATGCAATGTATGTTGCTTTTGAAGATAAATTTAGAGGGACACGTAAAGATATACAACAACGTCAAGAAGTTTATTTACCGATCATTGAGGATACACTAAAAGAAACAGATCAGGCTTTAGTTTTAGATATGGGTTGTGGTCGAGGTGAATGGTTAGAATTATTACAAGAACATAATATTAGTGCAAAAGGTGTTGATTTAAACTGCATTATGATAAAAGAGTGTGATGAACGAGGGTTAAAAGCAACAGAAGCTGATATTTTGGATTATTTACGCTCCCTTAAAAATTCTAGTGTTAGTGCGGTCACAGGGTTTCATATTATTGAGCATCTACCTTTTAAAGTCTTAATTGCTTTGTTTGATGAATGTTTAAGGGTGCTTAAACCAGGGGGGGGGATTATTTTTGAAACCCCTAATCCTGAAAATTTACTGGTTGGCGGGTGTAATTTTTACACTGATCCTTCACACCATAATCCGCTTGTTCCTGAAACCATGCGTTTTACGATTGAGCAACGAGGATTTGAGAAAACAGAAATTAAACGATTACATAAATATTCTGATTTTTATGAGACGACCTCAGATGATGAATTTATAAAAGCCCATTTTTATAATGAAATGGATTATGCAATTATTGGATACAAAGTATGAAACGGGTTGCGGTATTAGGTGCTCAAGTCCCTTTTGTAAGAGGGGGTGCTGAGTTATTAAACGAGAGTTTAGTCAAAGAAATTAATAAACTGGAGGGGATTCAAGCGGAGTTAATTCAATTACCTTTTAAATGGTACCCTGAAGAACAAATGCTGAATGATATTGCTGCATGGCGATTGTTAGATTTGTCAGAAAGCTGTGGAAAAAAAATTGATCTGGTGATCCCTACTAAATTTCCAACTTATGCGGCACAACATAGTAATAAAGTTTTATGGTTAGTTCATCAGCACCGAGTTTTATATGATCTTGAAAATACAGAATTTGATTATCCTGAAGATGTAAAACGCGCATCTAATTCAAAAATAGTACGTGATAAAATCAGGAAAATAGATGTTGATTTTATTTTAGAATCAAAGAAACGTTATACAATTGCAGATAATGTCACCTCGCGCTTACAAAACTTTAACGGCATTAGTGCTGAAACTTTATACCCTCCCGCGCCCTTTGCCGATAAAATAATCACAGGGGATTATGGGGATTATGTGTTATTTATCGGGCGTATAGAAAAAATGAAACGGGCAGACCTTTTAGTCAAAGCAATGCTCATGAGTTCTAAAAAAACCAAAGCTTATTTTATTGGAACAGGGTCTGAGAGTGATAATCTTGAAAGCCTTATTAAGAATAATAAATTGGCTGATCGATGTAAAATGCTAGGTTATGTGAGTGAAGAAGATCTCGCCTATTATTTAGCCAATTGTAAAGCCGTTTTTTACGCGCCTTATGATGAAGATTATGGTTATGCTACGATTGAAGCTTTTTTAGCTAAAAAACCTGTCATAACCTGTCATGATTCAGGCGAAGTAGCGACCATCGTTAATAATACGCAAAGTGGTTTTGTGGTTGATAATGAGCCAAAAGCCATTGCTAATGTGATTAAAAAGTTATATAACTTATCACCTTCTCAATTAAATAAAATGGCAAACAATGGTCATGAGTTTGCTAAATCTATTAGTTGGGATAAGGTTTTAGAAAAGCTTGTTTTGGAAAATATTTAATGGATATTGCCTTATTAAGCCCACTTCCGCCTCAACAAAGTGGGATTGCTGATTATGTCTTTCATTTGCTAAAGGGGTTTACTAAAAATGAATATATTAATATCACACTTTTTTCTAATGGTCATATTGATAATCTGCTGAATTGTAAGGTTATTAATATTGATAGCCTTGTTGAGAGTCAGTTGAATGATTATGATCTCATTGTTTACCAATTAGGTAATAATATTCATTACCATCAATACATGTTGGCATTATTAAAACAATATGGGGGCATTGTTCATTTACATGATTTGGTCTTGCATCATATGATTGCAGGCATGAATTATAATGCTGATGAAGAGCTGATGATTAAGGGCTATTTTGATATTATCGAAAGTCATTATGGTAAAGCTAATAAAACCTATATTGAAAATAAATTAACTGAGGGTATTGCGGTATGGGAATCAAAAGAAGTTGTTGATTTTCCTTTATTTGAAGAATTTGTCCAATATGCAGATGGTTGTATTGTTCATTCAAATTATGCCCTAAATAGAGTTAAGGCTGTTTTTCCTCAGCTTAAGCTTTATCTTATTGACCAACTTTATGATTTACAACCGCTAGTTAAAAAAAATAAAAAATCTAATTGTTTACGAATAGGTGTTTTTGGTGGGGTTGATTTACAGAAAAAAGTAGACGTGGTTATAGAAGTACTCGCAAGTATTAAAGCCTTAAATCAACCGATGGATTTTAGATTGGATGTGGTAGGTGCTGTTAATGAAAATTGTGAATCAGTTTTTTCATTGCCAACAGAATTAGGGCTAGAAGATAAGGTTTTTATTCATGGGCGTGTTGATGAAATAAACTATAATGAATTATTAAACCAAACTGATGTTATTGTTGCCTTGAGAATTCCGACAATGGGTGAAACATCAGCCGTTGTTATGCAAGGTTTACAATTAGGAATCCCTGTCATTGTTAATAATGTTGGTTGGTATCATGAATTACCAGCGGTTGTAGATAAAGTTTCAGCGGTTCAGTTAAAACAAGGTTTGCAAGCTTTATTGCTAAAATATTTAGAGGCTGATTATTTACAAATAAAAACCCAGGCAATTAGAAATTACGCGCAAGAATATTTTAATTTTGATAATTATATTTCTCATTATCAAGAAATTTTAACGCATGAGTACCATTGTCAATTAAATAAGCCACTTTACCCACGGTTAGCAAAAGTATTTAAAGATCTTGATATTATTGATGATGATATTTTATTAAGAGGGTGTTTAGAGAAACTAGAAGGTATTTTTTAAATGTTGCACATTGTTTTACATGAACCTGAAATTCCAGCGAATACAGGTAATATTATTCGCTTATGTGCTAATACAGGCGCGGCACTCCATCTAATTGAACCTTTAGGGTTTGAATTAGAGGATAAAAAATTACGGCGAGCGGGGTTAGATTACCATGAATGGGCAAAAGTACAGCGTTATCAAAACTGGGCTAATTTTCTTGAGCGACAACAACCTCAACGATTATTTGCTTTAACAACCAAAGGGCAAACTATTTACAGTGAAATACATTTTTTAGACAATGATTTTTTAATTTTTGGTGCAGAAACGCGGGGTTTACCTGCTGAAATTTTAGATTCATTAGCTAAAGATAAAAAATTATATTTACCGATGCAGGAAACTAGTCGGAGTTTGAACTTATCAAATACTGTCGCGATTGTTTTATTTGAAGCATGGAAGCAAATTGAATTTGTGGGTGGAAAGTAAAAGGGGGTTAATTAAAAAATCGCTTATTTATTTCAAATCTGGCAAAGCTCACCCAAAGAAGATGAACAGCCTATTTTAGTGTAAACCAGAAAAGCGATGCAAGAAACTGCTCTTAGCATTATTGTTTGCTCAAGGGGTTATCTTTTTATACGCAAAGATTCAATAAACCTTTGCTACATTATTAATTTATTTTTTTCTATGCGCCCAATAAAATAATCCCGCGCCAATAACAATCATTGGTACTGATAATATTTGTCCCATCGTGACCCAATCCAAGGCTAAATAACCCAAATGGGCATCGGGTAAGCGAAAAAATTCAACAAAAAATCGGAAAACTCCGTAAAGAAATAAAACCAGCCCCGTTGCTGCCATGGTTGGGCGTTGTTTATTAGTATAAAACCAAAGAATAACAAACAACACCAAGCCCTCTAAAAACGCTTCATAAAGTTGTGACGGATGTCGTGGTAAATCACCCCCATTCGGAAAAACCATTCCCCATGATGCATCCGTAACTCGTCCCCATAATTCGGCATTAATAAAATTGCCGAGCCGTCCCAATCCCAACCCAATCGGAACTAAAGGGGATAATAAATCGGTTAATTGCAACATCGTACAATTCTGCTTTTTAGCAAAAAACCACATTGCGACAAAAACCCCTAACATGCCGCCATGAAAAGACATGCCACCTTGCCAAATTTTAAATAATATCAAAGGGTCATTTAAAAATAGACTAAAGTTATAAAACAATATATAGCCAAAACGCCCCCCAATAATTACCCCTAACGCGCCAAAATAAACAAGATCTTCAATAGCTTCGGGTTTAATCACGGAGTAAGATTGTTTAGCTCGATACTGTCCTAAAAAATAAACGCCAGCAAAACCCAACAAATACATGAGTCCATACCAATGAACTTTAATCACACCTAGCTCTAAGGCAACAGGGTCAATATTAGGATAAGTCAACATAATTATACGTCCAAATTACTCACATCTAAGGCATTTTTGACAATGAAATCACGGCGAGGTTCGACTTCATCGCCCATTAAAGTGGTGAAAATTTCATCCGCAGCAACCCCATCTTCAATGGTAACCTGTAATAAACGGCGACTATTTGCATCTAAGGTCGTTTCCCATAATTGCTCAGGATTCATTTCGCCTAATCCTTTATAACGTTGTATATGTTGTCCCTTCTTAACTTCTTTCATCATCCATTCATAGGCTTGCTTAAAGTTGCTGACAAAGGATTCACGTTCACCCATGCGCATTAATGAATTTTCAGCAAATAACCCCGCAGTATCTTCAGCATATTGGGCAATTTTTTTGTAATCATGACTATTAAAAAAACTGGGTTTAATGACTAAGGTTTTATCAATCCCATGTAAACGTTTATTAACGGTTAAATCATAATCATCGGCAGTTTGATATGTTAATTGAATTTTAAAGACAGAAGGAGTCGTTTCATCACTATTTAATTTTTCTTCTAATATTTGACACCATGTTGAAAATTCAGTTTGATTATTTAATAAAGTTTCATCAACCACTGCCATATAGGTTAAATAATCTAAAAACAAGCCATCATAGCGTGGGGTTAAATGTTTAATAATTGTATTAACACTAGCAAACTTTTGTGCTAATTTTTCTAACCCCGCACCTTGAATAATAGGAACATCAATATCTGTTTGTAACTGGGCTTTATCTAAAGCCATTTGTAATAAATATTGATTTAACTCATTATCATCTTTAACATAATGCTCCTGTTTACCTTTTTTAACTTTATATAAAGGCGGTTGCGCTATATAAATATAACCACGCTCAATAAGTTCACGCATTTGTCGATAAAAAAAAGTTAATAATAAGGTGCGAATATGTGAGCCATCGACATCAGCATCGGTCATAATAATAATACGGTGATAACGTAATTTATCGGGATTATATTCATCTTTACCAATCCCACAACCTAAAGCAGTAATTAAGGTGCCAACCTCTTCGGAGGAAATCATCCGATCAAAACGCGCCCGTTCAACATTTAAAATTTTTCCTTTCAACGGTAAAATCGCTTGGGTACGTCGGTCACGTCCTTGTTTTGCAGAACCGCCCGCAGAATCCCCTTCCACAATAAATATTTCAGAAAGCGCGGGATCTTTTTCTTGGCAATCGGCTAATTTTCCAGGTAAGCCTGCAATATCTAAGGTGGTTTTACGACGCGTCATTTCCCTTGCTTTTCGGGCGGCATCTCTTGCACGTGCGGCATCAATAATTTTATTGACAATCGTTTTTGCAATTTGCGGCTGTTCGAGCAAAAATTCTTGTAGCTTTTCGTTCATCGTTGATTCAACTAACGGTCTCACTTCCGATGACACCAACTTATCTTTGGTTTGTGAGGAAAATTTAGGATCAGGCACTTTAACCGATAATACCGCCGTGAGTCCTTCCCGAGCATCATCCCCGGTCGTCGATACTTTTTCTTTTTTAGCCAAGCCCCCGTTTTCAATATATTGGTTAATGGTTCGCGTTAATGCCCCTCGAAAACCTGCTAAATGTGAACCGCCGTCGCGTTGAGGAATATTGTTGGTATAGCAAAAAATGTTTTCTTGATAAGAATCATTCCATTGCATCGCTACTTCAACGGTGACATCTTCTTTGTCGGCAGTAAAATGAAATACATCGGGAAATAAGGGGGTTTTATTTTTATTCAAATGTTGAACAAAGGCACTAATTCCTCCTTCAAATTCAAATACATCTTCTTTTTCTGTCCGTTCATCCTTTAAGGCAATACGTACGCCTGAATTTAAGAAGGATAATTCACGTAAACGTTTTGCCAAAATATCATAATGGAATTCAACATTTGAAAAGGTTTCTGTACTGGGTTTGAAATTAATTTTAGTTCCAGAACCTGTGGTTTCACCCATCATTTTTAAAGGGGCTTGAGGTTCACCCATTTTATAAACTTGGTGATATAGTTGTCCATTTTTACGAATTTCTAACGTCATGATTTCAGATAAGGCATTGACCACTGAAACCCCTACCCCATGAAGTCCGCCTGAAATTTTATAGGCATTATCATCAAACTTTCCCCCCGCATGAAGCACGGTCATAATCACTTCAGCAGCAGAACGACCTTCTTCGTGATGAATATCAACAGGAATCCCCCGACCATCGTCAGAAACACTAACCGAGCCATCATTATGGATAGTGACCTCGACACCTTTACAAAACCCTGCTAAGGCTTCATCAATGGAATTATCAACGACTTCAAATACCATGTGATGTAAACCTGAGCCATCATCGGTATCTCCAATATACATCCCTGGACGTTTTCTCACTGCATCCAAGCCTTTAAGAACGGTGATATTAGAGCTATCGTATTCGTTATTGTTTTCTGCCATGGTGTTTCCAGTTATTCCGTTATGAATGTTTCACGTGAAACATTGGGTTGAAGTTTTTTAAATGTTTCACGTGAAACATTACGCTTGCGTTATGCGAATCAAAGGGTATTTTATCATACTAAAGCAACTAAAAAATTACTCATGAAATAGCTTGTTTTTTCTATGAAAACGAATCAATAAATCATAAAAACTGGGTTTGGTTATTTATGTATCAATCTTATTATGGATGATAAAAAATAGTCGACGTAAGAATTTACGCGCTGTAAACTGTTGTAGAAATGTTGATATTGCGGTTTAAGCGTGTTTTATTTTTATTAAACCCTGAGTCCTGAGGAACTTAAATATAATGTCTAATAAAGGTAAAATTACCACATGGAATGATGAAAAAGGCTTTGGTTTTGTGAAATCTTTAAAAGACGAAGCGCAAATATTTATCCATATCTCAGCATTTAATGATCGTAAAGTAAGACCTGAGATTAATCAAAAGATTACTTATGAACTCTCTGTAGATAAACAAGGGCGTAAATGTGCGGTAAAGATAGCACGATCAAGTGATAGAAAAATAAAAAAACAAAGCGTAAAAAATAATTCTGTTGCAATTATTACTGCGATAGTTTTTCTAATAATCGTCGGCGGCATTATTTTCATCAAGCAAGCTTCATTTCTAATTTTATATGCTTATATTATCATCAGTTTAGTTACTTTTTTAATTTACGGGTGGGATAAATCCGCAGCTAAAAAAAATCATTGGCGAACACCTGAAAATAACCTTCATTTTCTCTCATTAATAGGCGGCTGGCCTGGGGCTTTAATCGCTCAAATTTTTTTTCGACATAAATCTAAAAAACAGCCTTTTCGAATGATTTTTTGGTTAACCTCTGTTGTAAATATCTGTATTTTTATTGGGTTAATGGTAAACCATAATTTATAATCTTGAATAAAGTTGTTTTTCCGTCAAGATAAAATCCATGTAAACATCATAGCTGTCCATCTGAATTTTCTCAAATAATTGTGACTCATAAGCAATGCCAATTAATAGACAGTCACGTCTAACCTGATTAAGTAAGCGGTCATAATAACCCGCGCCATGACCTAAACGCGCGCCCTGAGGACTAAAGGCGACACCAGGAACGATAACCAAATCAAGTTGCTGAGGATGAAGTTGTTTAGATAAATCACCCCATTTTGTTTTAGGGGGTTCTAAAATATCCCATGTTCCGCTGACAAGTTCATTTAAGTTTTCTAAATGCCATAAGCCTAATTTATTATTACCTAGCTCATCTTGGGTGCAATAAGGAATAACTAACCGCTTATCAGTTTTTAATAAAGTTTTTACGAATGCTTGTGTCCTGACTTCTGAGTGGCAATGCAAATAAATCATCACCGTTGATGCCCTCTGGTAAGAGGGGTGTTGTATTAATTTTTGACAAATAATTAAACTTAAGCCCTCTTTATTTATTTGATTGTTTCTTGCTTTATACGCCTGTAAACGTTGCTGCTGTTTATTTAGACTCATTAACCAAACGCTGTAATTTTACAAAACTATAACTAAAGTCTACTTGGGTATCATCGTTTATATCTTCACGTGCTATTTCTTGCCATTGGTCTGGATTAATTTCAGGAAAAGAAGTGTCACCCGTAAAAGTTTGATGAATTTCGGTTAAATAAATAAAATCAGCATGAGGTAGCATTGATTCATAAAAACTAGCACCACCAATAACAAATAATTCTTGCGCGTTTTCACAACTCGTTATTGCTTGCTGAATATCATTAAAGACTTCACATCCTTTAGGTTGATAATCACCGTTGCGGCTAATAACAAGGTTTCTACGTCCAGGTAAAGCCCTCCCTATTGATTCATGCGTTTTACGACCCATTAAAATGGGATTCCCTAAGGTAATCTGTTTGAATTTTTTTAAATCGGCGGATAAATGCCACGGCATTTGTTTATTAATGCCAATGACACGGTTTGTTGCCATCGCAACAACTAAGGATATTTTCATAAATTTAAAAATTAATAGGCTGTCGATAAGCTAACATTAACCACTCGCGGTTGTCCTTTAATAACCAAAGATAGTCGCAACATTTGAGCAGATTCGGCTTCATCTTTCCCTGGAAAAAATAAATAACCGTGCGCTAATGCCCCCGCTGCAATTTGTTGATTTTGTAAAGACTTGTCAGCAAGATCATAAGCAATATCGTCCTCTATTTCACCATGACGTGATGCTGCGCCAAAAATCGCCCCTGTAGCACCCCCTAAAACCGCCCCCTTCATTGCTGCTGTTCCAAGATTTTCACCTGTCAACACGCCAATAGCTAAACCTGCAATCGCTCCAGCAGCCCCCATTAATACGGTTGATGTTCCTGTGCCTTTCACCGTTTCAACTATTTGAACTCGATCGTTAATACGTTCATTTGCCTGCCTTGCAGAGAGTAATGGCCAAGCTTGTCCTTTTTTATCTAATAAAAAAGTTTGCGACCCAAGTAAACGTATACTTTCACCACTTTGATTATCGACAACCACTTTAACAGGTAATAACCCAGAACCTCGAACATCAAAACCAAAGGCAGTTTCTGCACGATCATCATCAACATAAGCACGTGCAACTAATAGAACTCCGCCAATATTAGTATGCTCATCTTGTAATGAGGGTAAAGGGACAGGAGAAACACGGTCTCCATAGGTGCTACAAGCAAGCAGAGACAAGCTAGTAAACATGATAAGAAATAATTTTTTTAACATGGGGGTTCTCCGGTTAAATCAGTTGCTACTTGGATTTACTATTTTTTTAATTTCAGAATAATCCTAAGTTTTAGCCTACATTTTTTTATTAGACAAGCTGTTTTTGAATTTCATCAACAATACCTCCGCCAAAAATTACGCTATTTTAGCATGAGTTCTACCAAGTTCTGCGGCTTGGGAAATTTTATCATCAATTAAAAAATCCTTCTGCTTTATGCCGAGTGAATTAATAATTCGACGTGTGATTTTACACGCTCTGTAGACGGTTTTTAAATCCGACATACTTTTTGGTTCTAAGCGCTTTATTTGAGGTAATAATAGCGGCGAAAATGTCACTATAAACAATGAATTGTTGTCACGTTGTTCACTTGAGTTTCTTTAATGCGCATAAAATCTTCAAGCCCCCAATATTGCTTGGCATCACGATTGTGAATTCGATTTGGAAGGGTAATTGATAATAATCAATCGTAGAACATTTAGAAAAAGCGACTATAATTAATGCCGAATCAGGTCGTTGTTTATTATAATTATGGAATTTTATTGCAAAAACTTAATAAAATAGCCGAGTCTGAAACAGCAATTTTGAAAGCTTACACGCTTACGCCTAATAATCAAAGAGTGATTAATGCACTCATTATTTTTTATCAACAACAAAAATAGCCATAAAAGGCAAAGAAATTTATTCAACTGCTGCAGTGATAAAGGCTAATCTTAATTTTTACTTAATAACTTAAAAATGAAATCTTTGTATATCTCCTTATTTGCTTTAGTTACTTTTTCATTACTAACTTTCATAACGCTTTCCTTTTTAACTCCACAGATTGAGTTACGCTTAAAAAATAATGTTATCGCAGCAATGATTGAAAATAATTTAAATTGGGTTAATGTTTCGGCGGAAGGCAGGCATATTACCTTAAAAGGTCAAGCACCGACTCATGAGTTACATTTACAAGCAAAAAAACAGGCTTTAAATATTTCTGGTGTAGAAAAAATTAATAGTCAAATAACTATAACTAATGCTTTAGAAAATTATACTTTAACTGTTGATTATGATGGTGATAAATTATCCTTAGAGGGATATGCGTTAGATGAAAAAACACGTTCACATATTAATGATAGTGTAATGGGTCTCTATGGAAAAAATAAGGTGATTAGTCAATGGCAATTTAGAGAGGGACAACCCTCTGCATGGGCAATGGTCACCTCAGGTATTATTTCTACACTTAAAATACTCAACTATGGCAAAGTGGTTTTCAAAAACCAAACCGTCAATCTATTAGGTACTGCCGCATCTCCTGATTTAAAAGAAGAAATAGACAAAAAATTATTAGCTTATACTCATCAGGGCTATGTTATTCAAACAGACATTAAAGTGATAATTCCTGCAATTAGTTGTCAAGAAAAATTTGAGAAACTTTTACAGCAAGAACAAATTCTTTTTACAAAAGGGGGTTTTAATATTGATTCAAGTAGCTATTCTTTATTGGAACGCTTAAAATTAATTATGAATGAATGTAAAGACTTTGGCGTTATCATTTCTGGCTATACGGATTCAAAGGGGGATGAAGAAAAGAATCAAGTTTTAAGTTTGAATAGAGCAAAGTCTGTTTCTAATCATCTGATAAAAAAAGGGATTAATGTTCACCAAGTTTCAACTATTGGTTATGGTGAATTAAAGCCAATTGCCGATAATGAAACTAAAGAAGGAAGGGCAAAAAACCGACGTATTGAATTTACTATTAAAGGAATGTAACTATGTTTGATCTTTATCTCCAAATTACTGTTGCTTTGTTACTTGCATTTTTATTGGGGTTTTTAATTGCTAAAATGTGGGTTCAAAATCGTCGGCATGAGTATTTAGCAAAAATTACGCAATTAAAAACTAAATTAACGGTTGAGGAAGAATTTAAACAACAACAAACCCATAGAATTGAGCTATTACAAGACGGGGAGCAACAATTAACTGGATCAATGAATGAGTTAACTTCAATAAAAACCACTTTAAATATAGAGATTACCACACTAAATAAAAATCTTGAAGATAAACAAAATAATCTGATTTCAATAAAAGCTTCTTTAAATAAAAATCTTGAAGATAAAAAGAAGCAATATTTAGAAGATCTTATTCAGTTAGAAACTAAATTAACAACTGAAGAAGAATTTAAACAGCAGCAAGCTTATAAAATTGAACTATTAGAAGATCGAAATCAACAGATAATAACCTCAGTTGATGAATTAACCTTAACAAAAACTGCCTTAGAGGGGGACATAACCCAATTAAATAAAACCCTTGAAGATAAGCAAGTAAAAATAATGGAAGCTATTGATAATAAGGAGAAAATAGTAAAACAGTTAGCAATAGAATCTACACAAAATAAACAGTTAACCGTTAATTTACAATTAGCAGCGGAAAAAGAGTCTTTTCTTAACTCACAGATTGAAACATTATCTAAAAATTATCAAAATACGCTGAAAACGATTGATTTCATGGAAGATCAAGCAACTACCTCTGCAATACAACAAGATCAACTTCAACAAAGTTTACAAGAATCGACACAACAATATGAGTCAATGGATGGTCAAATTAGTATCCTGAATGTTAATGAAAAAGAAGCGTTAGAAAAAATTCATGACATGGAAAAGAAAAATTTGGGTTTACAAATCGAAAATAAATTAGTTGAAGAAGAAAAAACTGATTATTGCGATAAATTATTTATTGCCCATAATGAACAAACTGAATTAGAAGCCCATGCTTTAGTTAGAAATTATACCTTTAGTGCCATTAGTGTTGCCATTATTCCTATTCCCTTTATTGATTTGGCAACTTTATTAGGTGTTCAAATTATAATGTTAGATGGACTTGCTGAAAAATACGAGATTGATTTTTCTGAAAACAAAGTTAAATCACTTGTTTTTCCATTACTTAGTAGTACATTATCCTTGACAGGTGCGGTTGTGTTTTCAAGTTTTATAAAAGTAATTCCTGGTATAGGGCAAGCATCAGGGATAGTGAGTCTTTCTATCTTAGCAGGTACAATGACCTATGCAGTGGGTGAAATTTTTATAGAACATTTTGAATCGGGGGGGGCATTCTTAGATTTTGATGTTGAAAAACAGAAAATACGTTTTAAAGAGTTATATGAAAAAGGAAAGCAAATGTTAGTTGATTCAGAAGCAGAACCTATCAAGGAAGGTGCATAAAATAACTCGGTCATTTGTACCCATTAATGCTGTAGACGTTTGATTCATGTCAAAATCAGGATTTTACATTTTTATCATATATAGAGAACTTAAATAACAAAAGTAATGCTTAGTCGAATAGTTTTTCCTCATCCACAATTTATTCTAGAAATCCATTAATTTGGAAATAACACCAACTTACGGTATATAATATCCTGTTTTTTTCAATCTTTTCATTTCATCGGAATTAAGTATGCTCGGTAAGCTGGTTAAAGTAGTAGTAGGCAGTCGTAATGACAGACTAATTAAAAAGAAAATGAAGGTTGTTAAAAAAGTTAACACCTACACTTCTGAATACGAAAAATTATCTGATGAAGATTTGCAGGCTAAAACTCAAATATTCAAAACACGTTTAGCCAAAGGCGAAACACTTGAAGATTTGATTCCAGAAGCGTTTGCAGCAGTTAGAGAAGCTTCTAACCGTGTTTTTGATATGCGTCATTTTGATGTACAATTTATCGGCGGCATGGTATTAGATGATTCAAAAATTGCTGAAATGAAAACAGGGGAAGGAAAAACCCTGATGGCAACGTTGGCAGCCTATTTAAATGCACTCCCTGAACGCGGTGTCCATATTGTTACGGTTAATGATTATTTAGCAGAACGTGATTCTCAATGGATGTCTAAGCTTTATAGTTTTTTAGGATTAACTACAGGTGTTATCCTAAGTGAGATGGATTCTACCGAACGTCGAGAAGCCTATGCTGCCGATATTACTTATGGAACTAATAATGAATTTGGCTTTGACTATCTACGCGATAACATGGCCTTTAGTTTGTCACAAAAAGTTCAGCGTGATTTATACTTTGCGATTGTCGATGAAGTTGACTCTATTTTAATTGATGAAGCAAGAACCCCTTTGATTATTTCAGGGGCAACGGATGATGGTACTGAACCCTATATCCAAGCCAATAAACTCGTCCCTTTATTAACGCAACAACAAGAAGAAGAGGGTGAGGGTGATTATTCAATTGATGAAAAAACCCGGCAGGTTCATTTAACTGAAGCAGGTCATGAGCATATTGAAAATTTAATGGTTGAACATGGGTTGATGAGTGAAGGTGAGAGCCTTTATGATCCTAGTAATATTCGTTTAATGCACTATTTAAATGCTTCATTAAGAGCGCATGGATTATTTAAGCGGGATGTTGATTATATTGTCACTAATGAAGAGGTGATGATTGTTGATGAATTTACCGGTCGAGTGATGCAGGGGCGACGCTGGTCCGAAGGTTTGCACCAAGCAATAGAGGCAAAAGAAGGCGTAGCTATTAAGGATGAAAATCAAACGCTTGCTTCAATTACTTTCCAAAACTATTTTCGTTTATACGAAAAATTATCAGGTATGACAGGAACAGCCGATACAGAAGCTTTTGAGTTAAATAAAATTTATGGACTTGAAGTGGTTGTCATTCCAACGCATCGACCCATGATTCGTGCCGATAAAGGTGATTTAATTTATTTATCTGCTATGGAAAAATATCGGGCTATTTCACTGGATATTAAAGATTGTGTTGAACGGGGACAACCAGCGCTTGTCGGAACAACCTCAATTGAAACCTCTGAATTAATTTCATCGTTATTAACGCAACAAAAAGTTAAACATGAAGTTTTAAATGCAAAACAACATGAGCGTGAAGCCCATATTATTGAACAAGCAGGAATGCCAGGGGCAATAACGATTGCAACCAATATGGCAGGACGGGGAACGGATATTGTTTTAGGAGGCAACCTAGATGCTGAGTTAGCTACTTTAGGCGATGAGGCAACTAAGGTAGAAAAAGATAAAACCCGTAGTGTATGGTTGGAAAGACATAATCAGGTGATTGAAAGTGGAGGGCTTCATGTTATTGGTTCTGAACGTCATGAGTCACGCCGAATTGATAATCAATTAAGAGGACGTTCAGGTCGTCAAGGCGATCCTGGTTCTACCCGTTTTTATTTATCCTTAGAAGATGATTTAATGCGTATTTTTGCTTCTGAAAAAGTCGCAGGATTAATGAAAAAATTAGGCATGGATGAGGATGAAGCTATTGAGCATCCATGGGTAACACGTTCTATTGAAAATGCACAACGTAAGGTTGAAGGGCGTAATTTCGATCAGCGTAAAGAAGTTTTATCTTATGATGATGTGGCTAACGATCAACGTAAAGTAATTTATGAACAACGTAATGAATTAATGGCCTCTGAGGATATTTCAGAAATCATTACTGCCATTCGTGAAGATGTGCTTAATAGTGTGATTACCCAATATATTCCACCTAAAACAATGGAAGAGCAATGGAATATTGAAGGACTAGAAACCCATTTAAAAGATGAATTTTTATTAGAGCTATCGATTACTAAACTATTAGCCGAAGATAAAAGTTTACAAGAACAAAGCTTGCGTACTTTATTGAATAAATCATTAAATGATTTGTATCTTGAAAAAGAGGAAAAAATTACCACCGATGTGCTCCGTAATTTTGAAAAATCGGTGATGTTACAGGTGCTAGATAATAATTGGAAAGAGCATTTAGCGGCCATGGATTATTTACGCCAAGGTATTCATTTTAGAGGTTATGCCCAAAAAGATCCTAAACAAGAATATAAGCGTGAATCGTTTGAAATGTTTACCAGTCTTTTAGATCATGTTAAATATGAAATTATCGGCATCTTATCTAAGGTTGAAGTCGCTAGTGAAGAAGATGTAGAAGAGATTGAAGAACAACGTCAAGTGCAAGCCCAGCAAGAAATGCACTTTGAACATGCATCAGCTGAATCTATTTTAGACAATGATTCATCTGAACAACATGCTATTCTTGATGACGCTAATACAGGAGAAGTCGCTCAACCCTTCACACGTGATAATGCTAAAACAGGTCGCAATGATCCTTGTCCTTGTGGAAGCGGAAAAAAATATAAACAATGCCACGGTAAATTAACTTAAACTTATCTCAAAAAAATCATTCATTTATGATTGCGTAGGGTGGGGCTTAGCTCACCCTACGCAACCCCCTTAATTTATAAAATTTTAAAGGTACACCTATGCCTCATAGAGTCTTTCAAAAAAGCAAACCTAAAGCGATCATTTGTAGATTACCGCATTTGGGAATGAACAGGCAAAACTTTATTGATGATTTTAAACGCTACTATGGTCATCGTTTAGGACGAGATGAAAACTGTCGTTCACCACATTATGCTTACGAAGCCTTATCTATGGCGATTAGTGATCGCATGATTGAGCGTTGGAAAAATACATTCAATGCGTATCAAGAGAGTAACTGTAAGCGTGCTTATTATCTGTCAATGGAATTTTTGATGGGACGTAGCTTAAGTAATGCCATGTTAAATTTAGGTGTTTCAGATATAGTCTCAAAAGCAATGTACGATTTAGGATTAGACCTAGAAGAATTGGAAGAAATTGAAGTTGATGCAGGTCTTGGAAACGGTGGCTTAGGTCGATTAGCCGCTTGTTTTATTGATAGTTGTGCCACGCTACAATTACCTGTCACAGGTTATGGACTTCGTTATGAATATGGCATGTTTAGCCAATCTATCTCTAATGGAGAACAAATTGAAAACCCCGATCATTGGTTAAAAAATGGTAATGTTTGGGAAATAGAACGTCCTGAATTTAGTCAAATGATAAAGTTTGGTGGACGCACTGATATCTACATTGATGAACACGGTCAAGAAAGACGTTGTTGGGTTGATACCCATGATATTGTTGCTGTTCCTTATGATACGCCTATTCCAGGTTATCAAAATGGTACGGTCAATACGTTGCGTTTATGGAAAGCAACTGCTACTGAAGTTTTTGACTTGCAAGAATTCAATGCAGGCGATTATGCAGAATCGGTTGCCTCTAAAAATAATGCTGAAAACATTACCATGGTATTGTATCCCAATGATGCGAATGAAAATGGTAAAGCACTTCGTTTACAGCAACAATATTTATTAGCCTCTGCCAGTTTACAAGATGTGGTGGCTAACTGGGTGGCTCATAATGGCTCTGATTTCACCCATTTTGCTGAGAAAAACTGTTTCCAACTTAACGATACCCATCCAAGTATTGCTGTTGCAGAGTTAATGCGACTATTGATGGATCATCATGGTCTAGGTTGGACTAAGGCATGGGACATTACCACGCACACCATGGCTTATACTAATCATACTCTATTACCAGAAGCGTTAGAAAGATGGTCAGTCGGTTTAATGCAGCATTTATTACCCCGATTAATGGAAATAATTTTTGAAATTAATGCCCATTTTATGGCAGAAGTTTCAGCGCATTGGCCAGGGGATAGCGGTAAAATGGCAGCCATGTCAATTATCGAAGAAGGGCATGAAAAACAAGTGAGAATGGCATACCTTGCGATTGTCGGTAGTTTTTCTGTTAATGGGGTTGCAGAACTACACTCGCAATTATTACAACAAGGTTTGTTCAAAGATTTTTATGATTTTTGTCCAAATAAATTTAATAATAAAACTAATGGTGTCACCCCTAGACGTTGGTTAGCCGCTTGTAATCCTGATCTTGCTGAGTTGATTACAAAAACCATTGGTGATAGTTGGGTGACAGACTTATCCCAATTAGAAAAACTAAAACCTTATGCGACTAATAAAAAATTTGGCGATGCTTGGTATAAAATTCAACAAAGCAGTAAACAACGCTTGATTGATTATAATAAGCAAGAAATGAATATTGAATTAGACGTTAATTCTTTATTTGATATACAAGTTAAACGGATTCATGAATATAAACGTCAACTGTTGAATGTGCTTCATGTTATTCACCTCTATGAGCGTATCAAAAAAGGTGATATTGGAAACTGGACAAACCGTACCGTTTTAATTGGGGGTAAGGCAGCCCCTGGTTATGTAATGGCAAAAAATATTATTAAATTAATTAATAATGTGGCCAATGTAATCAATAATGATCCTGATGTTGGTAATAAATTAAAGCTTGTTTTTATGTCAAATTATCGCGTTTCAGCGATGGAAAAAATTTGTCCGGGGGCTGATTTATCTGAACAAATTTCCACCGCAGGTAAAGAAGCTTCAGGCACAGGAAACATGAAATTCATGATGAATGGTGCATTAACCATTGGCACATTGGACGGTGCGAATATTGAAATACGCGAAGAAGTCGGCGAAGAGAATTTTTTCTTATTTGGTTTAACTGAAACCGAAGTTGAAGAGCTACGCCATCATTATAATCCTCAAGGGATGATTAATGAAGATGAAGATTTAAACAAAGTGATGAATTTATTGGAGTGTGGACATTTTAACCAGTTTGAACCTGGTATTTTTGATGATATTATCAATTCACTTAAAAGTCCGCATGATCCGTGGATGACTATTGCAGATTTTCGGAGTTATATTAACGCGCAAAAACAAGTTGAGCTTGCTTATAATGACAAAAAACGTTGGACAAAAATGAGTATCTTAAACTGTGCTAGTAGTGGAAAATTTTCGACTGACCGAACTATTAGTGACTATAATCACGATATTTGGAAGTTGGATACCATTAAGATTAAAGCTAAATAAAGTGAAAAGTAGGGTGGGTATTACCCACCTTACACACTAAAAACGTTCAAAACTTGACACTTGATTCCAAGCTTGTAATAAACTGGTTATTGCCAAGACGATAAAAGCCACCAATGTCCAAGCGGGAATACTCAATCCTAAAAATGTCCACAACACTTCTGCACATTCCCCTGTTCCATTTAACATTAATTTAACCGTTTCAATGAAAGGGAAGTTTTCAAAAATATAGTCTAATCCAGGGCCGCACTCAGGGACTTCATCTTTAGGCATATTTTGTATCCAAACATGGCGTACTGATACTGATGCACCCATTAAAGCGACAATCATTCCTAAAATTGCATAAATTTTGCGGCCAATTTCTAAAGGATTATGAATTGCCGCAATCAAAAAAACAATGCCTAGCACAAAAATAGCAATACGCTGTGAAATACATAAAGGACAAGGTTGTAAGTCCATTATAATCTGAAAGAATGCCCCTGTTGCTAACATTAATACACAACTCATAAATCCCAACAAAAACCAAATTCTGGCATTAAATTTTATCATTTCAAACATTGCTTACCTCTTTTTTAAATAGTCTAATATCCCTTGAAGGTCCCATCACCACCAAAATATCCCCTGCATCAATTTTATGCTGCTTTTCACCCAAAGAAAAATGTAAGTTTTCTCCAAGTTTCTTATCAACAATGCCAATTAAAATTAAATTAGCAGTTTCATCAAGATTTAAATCATTAACCAATTTACCCTCTAAATAACAACCTGCTGGAATTTCAACTTCTGCCATATTTAAATCATGGCGACCGAAAACGGTATGATCCAAAATATGGGTCATATCAGGTTTTTTTATGAGTTCATAAATTTTTCGACCACAAATTTCATAAGGGTCAATGATTTTATTAGCCCCAGCCGCTAATAATTTTTCAGCGGCTCCTTGCGTTTCAACGGTAGTAATAATAGGTATCTTTTTGTTTAATGCACGGACAGAAAGTATTAAAAAAACATTATCAGCATCATTGGGAAAAAAACAAAAAATCACGGTTATATCTTTCTCTATACCAATAGCACGTAAATCATCATCGCTATGAAAATCAATATAGATAACGTTAAAATCATGCGCTTTAGCTAGTTCAAATTGTTTTTTATCCGTCTCAACAATTAATATCTCATAAATAGATAAATCTAAACGTGACATAGCTTCAAATGACAGTCGGTTATAACCAAAAATAACAATTTTTTTCATTTTAACCGACTTTTTTCAATTTGATCTCGAAAATGCTCAATACTGAGGTCACGACCTAGGACGACTAAAATATCATTTTTCTTACAAACAAAATATTTTTCAGGGTTAAAGAAAAAATGTTGATGCTTTACTTGATAACGATTTCGATGTTTCCGGTGTTTAGTTTCTGAACTAATAACCCCTACTAACCGTAACTTACGCTGTTGAAAATTTATTTCATCAATTCTAAGTCCTTCTAGCATAGAGTTTTGATAAACGACTAAGGTATCCATTAGAACATGTTTATGTCCTTGTAAAATGCCTAAAACAGCTTCAAAGGCAACAGGTTGACCCAAATATTCAACTGCTAACAATCCTGCAATTTCAAACGGTTGAATAACATGATCCGCACCTGCCTGTTGTAATTTTTTTATATTTTCATCACAATTTACGCGTGAAATAATCTTAATTTTTATATTAAGAACACGACTTGTTAAGGTAATATAAACATTTGAAACATCATTACCTGTTGTGGATAAAATAGCAATAGCACCCTGATTAATCCCCGCTTTTAATAACACCTCATTTTGGCTGGCATCATCATGAATCGCTAAAATATTTTGATGGCGGGCGTGTTTGATATTATTTTCATTTTTATCAATCACAATAAACTGCATTTTGTCATTTTTTAGTTGTTTAGCAATTTCTTGACCCACTCGACCGAAACCACAAATAATAACAAATTCATCATAATGATCTAATTCTGCATAAGTTCTATTTTCACGAAGGATATACATTTTTTCACTAAAAGCTGCAACAATAATTGAAGTAAAAAAAGATAATGCCCCTAAGCCACTAATAATTAAAGCCATTGCCACTAAACGCCCTTCAACTGTCTTTGGTGCAATATCACCATAACCTACCGTAGAAAGTGTCACAATTGCCCAATAAAAGGCATCATATAAAGGCAGTATTTCGCCTTCTTTAGCTTCATTTTCAAATAAATAAAGCCCAATACTAGCAATAAAAACTAAAAAACCAATAAACACTAATAAAGTGATTAACTCAAAACGTTTACTATTTAAAACGTCTGCAAATAATTTAATGCTATTAGAATAGCGAAATAACTTAAATAAGCGGAAAATTAAAAAAATGCGTAAAAAACGAAGCGGACGATAGCTTGGAAGAATGGCTAATAAATCAATAATAGCGACAGGTGAAAAAATGTAGTGTAGCTTTTTTAGAAGAATTTTTTTAAAAACCTCTGATGATCGAAAAGGAGTGTTTAAATAATCAGATTTTTCATAATATTCAATAATAATTTTATGGCTATCACTATACAACCAACCACGGATTAAGTATTCAATAACAAAAATAGAAACCACAAAATGTTCAAAAACTTTCCCTAATTGACCAAGTTCACCATCAACCTCATAAATGAGTAAAAAAACACTTAGCATAACCAGACAAATCATAAACACATCGAAACGTGATTTCATCTGATTTCGTGGGTTTTCCAAAAGGTTATAGCAAAAACGTTTACTACGGGTATAGCGTTTTGAGGTTTTTAAAGTATAAGCACTGTAAATTAGGAATCGTTTCATAACAACAAAAAAGATGACTAATCCCTAATTTCTTTATTTTTAAGTGCTTGTACTGTTTCTATACTTAAGCCTGTTTTTTGAACGATAGTTTCTATATCTAAAATATCTAATAAAGCGATGGCAATTTGTGTTTTTTCTATTTCTTTACCTTTCTCGACACCTTCTTCTCTACCTTCTTCTCTACCTTCTTCTCTGCCTTCTTCTCTGCCTTCTTCTCTACCTTCTTCTCTACCTTCTTCTCTGCCTTCTTCTCTGCCTTCTTCTCTGCCTTCTTCCAACCCTTTTTTCTTGCCATCATTCAATCCTTGGTCATATAGGCGTTCAGTCAAATCACTATAATTTTCCCAAAAATCAGTTTGCTCTTGAACATATTGATTTTCCTCATCATTAAAGCTTTGTTTAGTAATACGATTAATAATTTTCGAGAATATTTCATCTTGTTGATATTCCTCAAAATCTTTTATTTGGTTATTTTTATTTTTAGTTTTTTCTGCAAATTTAAACCATCTAACATATTTTTCTATCAGATTATTTTTAACAATATTTTTTTGAAATAAAAAAATTAATTTATTTTTACGTAGAAAATGCAGTCCCTTGGTATCATTTTTTAAGATGGCTAAAACTTTTTGTTGCTCTTTGATGATCTCTGTTAACTCAGGGTTTGCCCATAACTTTTCATTTTCAATAAACTGTAAACTGACTTCAGGACTCAGTGCATAGCTAATATAATTTTCATTAAAACCCAGGCTATCATCAACCATCCAAATAAGAGTTAAAACAGGTTCGACATAACGATAATCTTTAGTTTTTCTAATTTTTTTACTCGTTCTGTCCAAAACAAGTTGTTTTGCAGGTAAAATTTCTAGTTGCAGTGAGGCATTTAATGAATGATAGAGATAAAAACGTTTAACTACATCCATTTTATACCATTGCTGCATATCAATAATGATGTAGCTGCCATCAATTTTACAACGAAAGTCGAACTCAACAATTGAGGCATCATCGGTTACCCGATGTTTTTCCTTGAGAATTTCTATTTCTTCAATTTTAGTTTCTAAAAAATCTTCTAAAAATTGTTGGGCGATGGCTTTATCGCTAAAGACCTTTTTGAAAAAACGATCGTAGTTTAAGGGGGCTAGATACATTTTAGTTTTTTAATACTAATTTAAGATAGCATCACTATAGCATAAATTTTAATGATTCCTTCGTAGCTAAAAAACTTAAAAAATGCGAAAATAATACACTAAGAGAGATTATTTAAGTTTATTTTTACGGAGAAAACAATGCTCAACAAAGTTATGTTGATTGGTAATTTAGGGGCTGACCCAGAAGTGCGTTATCTGCCTAGTGGTGATACAGTTACAACAATTAGTTTGGCAACAAGTCGCCGTTGGAAAGATAGACAAACAGGTGAACAGCGTGAAGAAACAGAATGGCATAGAGTCACTTTTTTTAATAGTGGTAATTTTAAATTAGCAGAGATTGCTGGAGAATATTTAAAAAAAGGAAGTAAAGTTTATGTTGAGGGACGACTTAAAACGTCTAAATATCAAAAAAATGGGCAAGATCAGTATTCAAGAGATATTATTGCAGATCAAATGCAAATGCTAGATTCACGTGCAGGCGGAACAAGTGATTTTGGGCAACAAGGCGGTTATATTGCGCCACAAACAAATCAAAACCAAAATACTCAACAACAGCCTCAGCAACAGCCTCAGCAATTTAGTCAACAACCATCGCAACCACAAAATTTTCAGCAGCCCCAACAAGCACAACAATTTTCTCAACAACCATTACAACCATCGCAACCGCAAAATTTTCAGCAACCTCAGCAATTTAATCAACCCGCACCTGCAGCACAACAAAATTTTCAAGCCGCCTCTCAAACACAGCCATTTAACCAAGCGGTGACTCCATCTCCAGTACAGCAACCTCCGTTACAGCCACCGCCTGTGCAAGTAGAACAAAAAACAGCATTTAATAATGGTGCACCTATTCAATCAACTTCTGCTGAAAAATTAGCCTCACCCCTTGTAAAAGATGATTTTGATGATGATATTCCTTTTTAAATAATTGATGTTACCCAGCGGAGTGAAAAAATAAGTTTTTTCACTCCAGAAGACGGCTCGCCATTAATTATCTTAAATAATTTTTCCCATCAACTCACCTAATTTTACCGCTTTACCTGCGCTAAAATTATCTTCCCAAGTAACTTTGTTTTTGCCAAATAAAACTATAATGGTAGATCCCATGTTAAAACGCCCCATTTCTTCCCCTTTTTTTAATACAGGTGCATTATCATCATACTGCCAGCGACGAATTTGTGAACCCGTTGGGGGGGTTACCACACCATGCCAAACCGTTTCGACACTAGAAACAAAAATAGCCCCGACTAAAACCAATGCCATCTCCCCAACTTCGGTATCAAAAATACAAACAACACGCTCATTACGTGCAAATAAACGCGGCACAGTGTTGGCTGTTGCCGCATTTACACTAAATAAACGTCCTGGTACATGAATCATTTCTTTTAATGTGCCTGTCAATGGCATATGCAGGCGATGATAATCTTTCGGCGATAAATAAAGCGTGCTAAAAAGTCCATCGTTGAAAATATCAGCAAGTAGACTATCCCCCCCTAATAAATCTGTTGCGGTAAAGCTTTTCCCTTTTGCTTGAAAAATATCACCTTGATTAATAAAACCTGCTTGACTAATAACCCCATCAGCAGGAGATGCAATGCCTTCTTTCAATTTAGTAACGACTCTTGCCCCGTTTTTAAGTTGACGGGTAAAAAAGTGATTAAAACTGGGATAAGCGTTAATATCTTGCTCATAAGCCTCCTCCATATTAACTTTATAAAATTTAATGATGTTGCTAATCATTAAATTTTTCCAAGTTTTATTTTGACAATGAGTAAAGAAACGCATCATTTGTGATAACAGGTGATGGGGTAAAATATATTGTAATGAACTGGTTAAATTATTTTTTATCGACATAAGTTTATTTGAATATGAGCGGTTGATGGAAATGCGTTAAAATATATGCAATAGACTTAAACTGAGATTTTAAACAATTATGTCCGATTTAGATATTATTAAAACTATAGAAAAACAAATAGGCGAAAAATTAAAGTCTTGTCTATTTGTGGAAATAATGAATGCTAATACACGTGGATGCTATGCTTTGAATGAACAACAAAATATTGTTGGTCTAAATTTACAAAATTATAAATTGTCTCATTTTTCTTTTATAAAAAACCTAACTCAGCTGAACAAACTTAATTTAGCCCTTAATAATATCACTGATCTATCCCCGCTAAAAAAACTTAATCAACTGGATGAGTTAAATTTACAAAAAAATGAAATTGTTGATATTAGCATCCTAGAAAAACTTAAGAGTCTAAAAAAATTAAATTTGCAAGCCAATAAAATTAATAAGATTAAATCACTTAGCTATTTAAAAAATTTAAACCAACTTAATTTAAGCTCAAATACGGTAACTGATTTTGATTCTTTAACGCAATTAAACGACTTAACTCATCTTGATTTAAGTGATAACCAGATTAGTTCATTATTAGTCTTAAAAATGATGACACAATTGATTGAGCTAGATTTAAGGTTCAATAATATTAGTGATCTCACAGAGCTTACTTCCCATAAAAAGTTAGCTAAACTCTTTTTAAGTTCTAATCAAATTACAGATATTTATCCTCTAGCTAAACTTATCTCACTGACCGAACTTTATTTGAACTCAAATAAAATAAAAGATATTAGTGTGATTAAAAACCTTAAGTTACTACGATTATTAGATTTAAGATCTAATAGAATTGATAATGTAATAGCGTTAGAAAAATTAACTGCATTGACACATTTACACCTAGAAGCTAATGAAATTAATGATATATCAATACTTAAAAATCTTATAAAATTAACACAACTTAATTTAAGGCACAATCAAATTAGCACGATTGATGCTTTGAAACCCCTTAAATTTTTAACCCATCTTTACCTAAGTGACAACCAAATTAAGGCTTTGCCCAAGTGGATACTGAGTCTAAATTTAGCCATTAAATGGAATAATGGCGGACAAGGGATTAGTGTTATTGCAAACCCGATAGAAACCCCACCGCCTAACATTATTCGTCAAGGTAATGCCGCCATCAAAAATTTTTTTGAGAGCCAACAAAAACAGAGTTTGAATAAAGTTAAGGTTTTATTAGTAGGTGACAGTGGTGTTGGAAAAACATCACTAGCTAGTGCTTTACGGGGACTACCCGTTGAAAGTACACAAAAGCAAACATTAGGTATCAATATAAATAGTTGGGAACAAGAGGATGTTTGTGTCAACCTATGGGATTTTAGCGGTAAAGAAAATTTATTACCCGCCCACAGATTATTTTTTTCTAAGCGAAGCCTTTATATCTTAGTTCTTGATAACCGTAAGCTACGAAATGAAGAACGCTGGTTAAAACGTATTGAAAGTTTTGCCGAAGATGCGTCTATTTTAATTGTGTTAAATAAGTTTGATGAAGCCTGTAGTTACGATGTAGAACGTGATTATTTATTACATCGTTATAAAAATTTACGGGGCATCTTTCCCGTTTCCGCTTCACAGGGCGTTGGTATTGATGTTTTTCAACGCGGTTTAATAACGGCTTACCAACACATTCCCTCTTTTAAGTATCTCTTGTCTCTCAGCGATTTTCATATAAAAGAGGCTTTGGAAAAACAACAGCAGCATTGCATCCCTTATAAAACCTATGTTAATATCTGCGAAAAAAAAGGACTGAAAGACTCAAAACAACAACAAAGTTTGTTGCATCTATTACATGATTTAGGTCATAGTGTTTATTTTAATGGACTAGAAAACAACGATCATTTTATTTTTGAACCTCAATGGCTTGTTAATAGTTTGTATAAAATTATCAATGCAGCGTTAATTTCAAATAACCAAGGCGTACTTTTTTTAGAAGATTTACCTGCCATTTTAAATCTTGAAACTGAAGATAATTACTCAAAAAAACAGCCACTTTATTTAATAGCGTTGATGAAGCGGTTTTATCTCTGTAACGTGATTGATGAAGATAAAATATTAATCCCTCAAGCACTGAACCAAGAAAAACCTGAGATTGAATTTAAAGAGAATTATGCTTTGAAGTTTCAAATTCAATATAATTTTTTGGATGAAGCATTAATTTTATATCTTTTCCTTAATCTATATTCTGATATAGATTTTGATAAAAGTAGTTGTTACTGCTTATTTTTAAAGAGCCTAAAATTTAATTGTTCTGCATTGCTTGAGGTGCATTATGATAATGACGCAATTGAGATAAAAGTTAAGGGTGAACATAAACGTGATTATTATGCCTTTATTTCTAAAACACTGTATAACTTTCACGCGTAAAACTAAACACCTGATTAAGCTTCCCCTGTTAAAATATAATTTTTAGTTCGGGTTGCAAGTGTTACCAAAGAAAGGCTATTTTCCAAATGTGACTCACCAGCCACTCTTAAATAGTTGGGCGTATAACCAAAGCTTAATCGCTTACCTGTCTCTAAATCTTCTTGTGGTGTTTCCCAAAGTACTAAAGATTCCTTATTCAATTGAGTTTCAATGAATTTTTGCTTCATAGATAAGGCGAGTTCATGTAATTGTTTACTCCGTTGTTTTTTTACTTGTTTACGAATAGGGTCGCTCAAGGTTGCAGCTTTTGTCCCTGCCCGATGTGAATAACTAAAAATATGTAAATCACCAAAGCCTATTTTTTTTATAAAATCAAAACTTTGCTGCCACTCATCTTCTGTTTCCCCTGGAAAACCGACAATAATATCGGTCGTGATATTAAAATCTGCAATTTGTTGGCGCGCTTTTTCTACAATCGCTGCAAACTCTTGTGTTTTACAGCGCCTTGCCATTCGCTTTAAAACACTATCACAGCCACTTTGTAGCGGTAAATGTAAATGCGGCATTAAACGTGGATTTTCAAATAAACTAAAAAAATCAGTAGGTAAATCCCACGGCTCTAAAGAGCCTAATCTTATGCGTGGAATCGTGGTTTGTTGTAAAATATGTCGAATTAAAGTGGATAAATCAAGGTTTATTTCTGTTCCATAACCGCCTAAATGTACCCCTGTTAAAATGACCTCATTAATCCCTTGCTGATGCAGATGATTAATTTCATCAATGATAGCGGTTATCGGGCGACTGATTTCTTCACCTCTAGCAACCGTGACAATACAAAAGGTACAACGATAACGACAACCATCTTGAACTTTGATAAACGCCCGTTGCCGACCCCGTGTAAATAAAGAGTGTTCACCTGCCTCTGTTGACATAACAGGCATGGTTTGAAAATCTAATTCAGATAATGTTTTTTCAACTAACTGCGATTTATCTTGATTACTGACCACTAAATCTACACCGATTAATTGAGCGACTTCAGATTCATTTAAGGTGGCATAACAACCACTAACAACTAATTTAGCGGTTGGGTTTTGATGATGAAGTCTGCGAATAAGTTGTCGTGACTTACGTGCTGCCTCCTGAGTGACCGCACAAGAATTAATGATGATAATATTTGCTTGATTTAATTGTGGACTAATTTGGTGACCTTGTTTTTGAAACGACTGCGCCCATGTTTCAAGTTCGGCTTCATTAAGACGGCAACCTAATGCCTTAAGATATATCAACATTATCTGATAGAATTTTTATAAAACGATTATTATCTCATAACTTACAAATCCAATGATAACCACTTTTCTTTTAGCCTTACAATTTTTAACCCGTATTCCTGTTCCCATAAATCGTGTTGTTACCCATGAACAATGGGGAAAAACGGTACTATTTTACCCCTTAGTCGGTTTGATTATTGGCTATCTGTTAGCATTAATCGTTATTTTATTACCAGAAAATAGTGTGAATTTACAAGCAGCAATTGTCTTAACTTTTTGGGTATTAATTACAGGGGGATTGCACTTAGATGGACTTGCAGATTGTGCTGACGGTTGGGCTGGGAGTTTAGATAATCCACAACGTAGTTTGGAAATCATGAAAGATCCTCATTCTGGGGCGATTGCATTGGTAACGTTAATTTTAGTCCTGTTACTTAAATGGGTTACTTTATCTGAGTTACTCCGACAACAGAACTGTTTAAGTTACTTAATTATAATTCCTGTTTTAGGGCGATGTGCTATTTTAGGATTAATGTTATCAACTCATTATGTCAGTCGTCGTGGGTTAGGCGAAAAATTAAATGCTCATTTACCCAAAGCGGCTGCAATCGCTATTTTATTAGTTTCTATGATAATAGGTTTTTACGTGATGGGTTACGGGTCACTTATTTTTGGTGGATTAATTATTTTTTCCATTCGATTTTTATCAAAACAACGTTTAGGGGGGGTGACAGGTGACGTTTACGGGGCGAGTGTTGAATTAGTAGAAACTGGGTTGTTAATAGCGGTTGTCTTATAAGGTTTCCCTTATTTTAGATCATTAACACGGTTAAACTCTGGTTGAATATGTCCGCGTAACAAATTAAAATCATAACCTGATTGGGTCATTTTTAGCCCTCGGTTTGCCATCATAATCCCCATTAATTTTGAAAGGCTATCTTCAATGATTTGTTCACAGCCTGCACATTGCATTCCTGTTACTTTGAGCTGAGTTGTTCTAATGGTCATTTATTCTCCAAAAATTAGTTGAATTAAACCCTTTAAAATTTAGGTGTTTTTGCATCTTAAGCTTTAGTGTGTTTATTTCAGCTTAAGATGCAATTAATTCAAGGATTTAAAGAAACAATCTTAATCATTTTAATCGCTGTAATTCTTGTTCACAAAGACCTGTGATTTTTGAAATTAATGCAAAATCAAGTCCTTCTTTTATCATTGCTTTAGCACTTTTTTCCACGCCTTTTTCCACACCTTTTTCAATGCCTTTTTCAATGCCTTTTTCAATGCCTTCTTTTCGCATTTTTTTTCTTTCATCTCGCAAATATTCTTCATCAGAATATTCATCTTTCATTCGAAATGCTTCTTGAGGACTTACCCTATCTTCTTTTATTAAAGAAAAAACTTCTTGAATAGTCTCGTTATAATAATCAGTTTCTTCAATTTGTTGGTCTAAACTATCATTAATTGCTGTTAACCATTCTCGATAGGGTTCTGGGGTTTTGTCGGTAACATATTTAGGGCAAAGATAAATGATTTTGTGTTGTGTTTCTGGTATATAGCTATCATCTAACTTTCTGGGTCTAAAATCATTAATTATTACATCCGTTTTATGTTTATCTCCCGAGGTTAAAACGACGATAGTGTAGACATTCATTGGCGGTTTATAATTTCCAGAACTTGTAATCTGCTCTAATAAAGCAACACAATGATAATGAAGAAAGCGATCATAATGGTCTTGATAACGTCTATGCTGAATATCAATAATAAGATGATTTTTCTTATCTTCTGCAAATAAATCAAAACGGCTATCAACATGACCAATAATCGGTGAAAATGATTTTTCACTTTCAACTTGTTCTATTTCAATCTCTAATCCTAGTATATCCTTAACGAAAGCTGTAAAAATATGGGGTTTAGAAAAAGCTTTTTTAAAAATAACACCATAGCGTAAAGAGGCAACTTTAATCATCATTTAACTCCTATTATTAATTTATTTAACTCGCATTCCAGCAACTGCACCTTCATCAGGACTTAATATCCATAAATCTTTACCCCCTGCTCCTGCGGCGAGTACCATCCCTTCTGATAATCCAAAACGCATTTTACGCGGTTTTAAGTTAGCAACCACCACTGTGTATCTACCCTCTAATTCTTCAGGTGCGTAAGCTGATTTTATCCCTGCAAAAACATTGCGTGTTTCATCGCCAATATCAACCGTTAGTTGTAATAACTTATCTGCGCCTTTAACGTGTTCGGCTTTGATAATTTTAGCAATCCGTAAATCAATTTTTGCAAAATCATCAAATTCTATTTCATCGGTAATCGGTTCAAATTGTTTGAGTTTGGGTTCTGAAACTTTTTCTAAATTTTCCTTAGAAGCTTCTATAATCGCTGCAATTTTATCAGGCTCTACCCGCGTCATTAAGGGTTTAAATTTATTGATAGGATGATTAACCAGTGGTTTTATTCCTACCGCCCAGCCTTGAGACTCAATATTTAAAAAGATTTCGGCTTCTGCGACTAAATGAGGAACAACAGGTTTTAAATAGACGCATAATAGGCGAAATAAATTAATTCCCATTGAACAAACATCATGTAATTCTTGTTCTTTCCCTTCCTCTTTAGCAATAAGCCACGGTTTTTTATCATCAATATATTGGTTAGCTTTATCTGCTAATGCCATAATTTCACGCATCGCTTTACTAAATTCACGATTTTCATAAAGTTTAGCAATAGAGTCGTTGGCATCAATAAAAATTTGAAATAATTCAGGCTCACTACAGCTTGTTGATAATAGACCATCAAAGCGTTTTTTTATAAAACCACTACAACGACTGGCAATATTAACCACTTTTCCCACTAAATCAGAATTGACGCGTTGGCTAAAATCTTCAAAGTTTAAATCTATATCATCTAAGCCATTACTTAATTTTGCAGCAAAATAATAGCGCAAATATTCAGGGTTCAGATGGTCTAAATAAGTTCGGGCAGTAATAAATGTACCCCGTGATTTAGACATTTTTTCGCCATTAACGGTTAAAAAACCGTGGGCAAAAATTGCGCTGGGCGTTCTAAAGTTTGCACCTGTTAACATTGCGGGCCAAAATAAGGCATGGAAATAAATAATATCTTTACCAATAAAATGATAAAGTTCGGTATCAGTCTCTGGTTGCCAAAAATCATCAAAGTTTAAAGCTTGTTTCTCACAGAAATTTTTAAAACTTGCCATATAACCAATGGGCGCATCAAGCCACACATAAAAATATTTTCCAGGGGCATCAGGAATCTCAAAACCAAAATAAGGCGCGTCACGTGAAATATCCCATTGTTTCAAGCCCCCATCTAGCCATTCAGCTAATTTATTAGCGACCTCTGATTGTAAGTGTCCATCCTTTGTCCACTCATTTAACATTTCACTAAAATTTGCTAAATCAAAAAAGTAATGTAGTGATTCTTTTTCAATGGGTTTTGCGCCAGAAATAGCGGATACGGCGTTTTTTAAATCGGTTGGCGCATAAGTTGCACTACAAACCTCGCAACCATCGCCATATTGATCTTGCGCTCCACATTTAGGACACTCGCCTTTAATAAAACGATCCGATAAAAACATTTTTTTATCAGGGTCATAGGCTTGAGTAATTGTTCGAGAACTAATATGTCCTGCTTGTTGTAATCGCTGATAAATTAATGTTGAAAATTCTTTATTTTCTTTTGAATGGGTACTATGATAATTGTCAAAGCTTACATTAAATTCTGCAAAGTCAGCACGATGTTGTTGTTCAATATTTGCAATTAATTCTTCTGGTGTTAACCCTTCACGATCAGCTTTTAACATAATCGGTGTTCCATGGGTATCATCAGCACAAATATAATAACACTGATGCCCCCGTTGCTTTTGAAAACGTGTCCAAATATCCGTTTGAATATATTCAACTAAATGTCCTAAATGAATGGGGCCATTTGCATAAGGGAGCGCGCTGGTAACAAGAATTTTTCGTTTTGACATGAATTTTTTGTAAATTAAAGCAAATAAATAGACACATATTGTCGCATAAAAGAAAATTACAAGGTAAATTAGCTAATTTTCGATATTCTTTTATCATTGACTATCTGTCAATGATAAAAAATAGTGTGAAAAATAAATTATTTATAAATCTCTCTGAAAATACAATTAATGATTAAATTCCTCTTCAAATGGTTACCTTCTCTCTTGATTATTTTAGTTGCAGGCGGTGTTTCTTATTATTGGATCACATCAAAACCTCAAGCTAATCGTCAACCTATTAAAAAAAATATTCCCTTAGTCAAATTAATCAATCCTGAATTTAAAGACCATATGTTAAGTGTTTATGCAATGGGAACAGTGGTTGCTGCACAAGAAGTTAAGCTAACCTCACGAATTAGTGGGATGGTGATTGCGACTAACCCTAATTTTATTGAAGGCGGTATCTTAAAAAAAGGTGAGAAAATTGTTAGTTTAGATCCAACAGATTACAAACTGGTTATTTCTCAACGACAAAGTGAAGTGGAGAAAGCACGTTTTAATTTAAAATTAGAACAAGGGCAACAAGCCATTGCTTTACGTGAATTTGAATTATTAGGGACAAAACTAAAACCTGAAGAAAAAGAATTAGTGTTACGTAAACCGCATTTAGAAGCGGCAAAAGCGGCATTAAATGCGGCAAAAGCGGGTTTAAAACAGGCACAATTAAATTTAGAGCGAACGCATCCTAAATCTCCTTTTGATGCGATTGTTATTAGTCGTAATGCAAATATTGGTTCTTGGATATCCACCTTTTCAACGGGTACGCCCTTAGTTGAATTAGTTGGAATTAAACAGTTTTGGATTGATGTATCACTATCAGTTGATAAATTACGCTGGATAAATATTCCTGCTATTAATAGTAATCAGGGGGCAAAAGTTAGAGTGGCTTATGAAACAGGGTGGGGAAAAGGAATTTATCGTCAAGGTATCATTAAACGCCTGAAAGCTGCAGTTGAAAGTGAAGGACGGATGGCAAAATTGATTGTTGAAGTGGATGACCCTTTAAGCCAAAAACCTAAAAATAAAAATGCGCCGCCTTTAATGCTAGGTACATTTGTACGTTTAAAAATACAAGGTAAAGTATTAAATAATGTTGCCGCATTACCTGAAACACTACTCCATGATGGTAAAAAGTTATGGTTAATGACAGGGGATGATAAATTACTTATTCATCAAACAACCCCTGTTTGGAAGGAACAAGGCATGGTTTATTTCTCAGTTGATTCTTTACCTACAAATGCCCGAGTTATTAGTAGCGATTTATCAACCCCTGTACAAGGAATGGATTTACGTATAGCTAAGGATCAAAACCAATGAAAGTAAGTCAAAGATTACAACCGACCGGAGCTGTTAGTTGGATGGCAGGACATTCTGTTGCTGCTAATTTGATTATGTTTGCTTGTATTATTGGTGGCTTACTCTTTATGAAAACCATTAAGCAAGAAGTTTTTCCCAATTTTGAGCTTGATAAAGTCAGTATTAACGTGGTTTATCCAGGGGCGAGTCCTGAGGAAATTGAAAGTGGGATTTTATTAGCCGTCGAAGATGCGATTAGTGGTTTAGAGGGCATTGATGAAGTTCGCTCAACGGCAACAGAAGGGTTAGGGCAAGTTATTGTTGATGCTTTAAGTAATGCGGATATAGACCGTCTAGTACAAGAAATAGAAAAAGAAGTGGATCGAATTACCACTTTCCCAGAAGATGCCGAAGTACCACAGATTACTATTATTGCCGATAAACAGCAAGTAGTTACGATGGTACTTTATGGCGATGCGGAAGAAAAAGTATTACACCAATTAGGTGAAGAATTTAGATTACACTTATTACAATCTAAAGATATTACTCAAGTCGAATTATCAGGGGTTAAACCTTTAGAAATTAGTATTGAAGTGAGTCAAGAGAACCTGCGGCGTTACAAAATTTCTTTAGCACAAATTTCTCAGCGTATTAAAGAAGCCAGTTTAGATTTACCTGGAGGCAGTGTTAAAACAGAATCAGGTGAAATTTTAATTCGTATGAAAGAACGCAAAGATTATCAGCAACAATTTGCACAAATACCCATTATAACCAGTGCTAATGGGAGTGAGGTTTTGTTAGATGACATTGCAACCATTAAAGATGGCTATCAAGAAACTGATTATTCAGCCATTTATAATGGACAACCCGCTATTATGGTGTTGGCGTTTAGTGTGGGCGATCAAACGCCTGTCGGTGTGTCTAATGCCGTTAAGGCGAAAATTGAAGAATCCAAGCATTTATTACCCGCAGGGATTCATGCAGAAATTCGTTTTGATATGTCAAAAATTTATGCACAACGGGTTGATTTATTATTGCGTAATAGTGGTATGGGGTTGGTATTAGTTTTTATTGCCCTCGCCTTATTTTTAGAGCTTCGCCTTGCCTTCTGGGTGATGATGGGCATTCCGATTGCTTTTTTAGGCTCATTTTTATTCTTGCCTTTCTTAGGGGTCAGTTTAAATATGATTTCTTTATTCGCTTTTATTATCGCACTAGGTATTGTAGTTGATGATGCGATTGTGATTGGCGAAAACATTTATCATTATCGACAGGAAGGATTAGACCCCCTAGAATCAGCAATTAAAGGGGCGTTAGATATGGCAAAACCTGTGACATTTAGTATTTTGACTAATATTGCAACCTTCATGCCTTTATTTTTTATTCCAGGACTCATTGGTAAAATATTTGTAATGATCCCTATGGTGGTGATTACCGTTTTTTTATTATCTTTAGCAGAAAGCCTCTTTGTTTTACCGAATCATCTAGGACACTTAAAACCCCTTAGAAAACAGGGGTTTCAACGGTGGCTCTTTGAAAAACAACAAAAATTTAGTCATGCGTTTAGACAATGGGTCTTACATCGCTATGGTAATTTTTTAGAAGGCGTATTAAATCATCGTTATTTAACGGTTACGATCTCTTTCTCGTTACTTGTTTTAGTTTTATCTTATGCCATTAGTGGTCGCATGGGCATGAGTATGTTTCCAAAAACAGAATCTGATTTTGCAAAAATATCTATTACTTTACCTTATGGCTCACCGATAGAAAAAACCGAAGCCGTTGTTAAAATAGTCACTAAAAATGCCAGAAAAGTGGCTGCAGAACACCCTAATGGTGAACAACTTATCAAGGGGGTTTTTTCTCAAATAGGTAAAGATGGAACGCATACCGCCTCAATGATGGTGTATTTAGCAGACCCTGAAATTCGTGAAAAAATTATGAGTACTGAAGTCTTTAGCCAACGTCTACGAAAAATTACAGGATCGCTTGTCGGTGTAGACTCATTATTATTTGAATCCGATGCAGGTGGCCCTGGGGCAGGGGCTGCATTGACCATTGAATTAAATCATCAAGACATGAAAGTATTAGAGCAGGCTAGTAAACAGTTAGCAGATGCTATTCGTGCTTATCCGCGTGCTAAAGATATAGATGATGGGTTTAGTTTAGGCAAACCCCAGTTAGATTTTAAATTATTACCCGAAGGTTTAAGTTTAGGTTTTAGCGCGCAAAATGTAGCACGACAAATTCGTAATGCTTTTTATGGTAGTGAAGTTTTACGTCAACAACGGGGGCGTAATGAAATCAAAATTATGGTGAGATTGCCTAAAGAGGAACGTATTTTAGAACAAAATATCACAGACTTATTATTATGGACAGAGAATGGAAAGGAAATTCCATTAACTGAAGTGGTAAATATAAAACGAGGACGGGCTTATACAGAAATTAACCGTCGTAATGGGCAACGTAATGTACAAGTAAAAGCAGGCGTGTCACCTAAAACAAAAACAGGCGAAGTCATTAATAGTCTTAAACTAAATGATTTACCTAAATTAGTCGAACAGTTTCCAGGCTTAAGTTATAGTTTTCAAGGTGAACAAGCAGAAATGGCAGATAGTTTGGGTAGTCTGAAATTGAGTTTTATCGTGGCGATTATTGTTATTTATGCAATGCTTGCAATTCCCTTTCAAAGCTATGTATTACCGATTATTGTGATTGTCAGTATTCCTTTTGGTATTATTGGTGCAATTTTTGGACACTTAATTATGGGTTATGACTTAAGTATTTTAAGCTTATTAGGGGTTGTTGCCTTATCGGGGATTGTGGTTAATGATTCACTCGTATTAATTGAATATGCTAATCGGCTACAAATGGAAAGTGATAAAACGCCCTTTCAAATTATAAAAACGGCAGGTATTCAGCGATTTAGACCGATTATTTTAACCACCATGACGACTTTTTTAGGGTTAGCACCGATGATATTAGAAACTTCACGACAAGCTAAAATATTAATCCCTATGGCAATTTCAATCGGTTTTGGCATTTTATTTGCCACTTTAATTACCTTGATATTGATCCCCTCTCTTTATTTGGTGATTAACGATATACGTTGTTTATGGAAACGCTTATGTAATTAACTATTATTTGAAATTCATGTATGAGTAGAAGGTTTCTTTTTATAAAAATTAACGCTGTCCTATCTTGCAAACTAATAAGAAGGGGTAATATTATGTTTCCGTTCAACTGCTTTGGTTAAACTATAACCTCCCTCATCAAGTATATCTCCCATAAAAAATAAACGCATATCAATAATCCAAGCGACTTTTTTTAATCCATTATTCTTTATAACAAGGGATGAAAGTTTGCGATTATTACTACTAATTCTTTCGACAAGGGTTTGTGGGTTAAGAGGATCTTCTTTTAATGCGCTAGAGACAATACGTTGAGCCAATTCTCTCGTCATGACTCTTTGCACGAAGGGAGTCGGATTTCGTTTAGCTCTTTTTTCATTATCAAGTGCTTTTGCATTAAAATAACCTATGTTATAAATAGTCTTAAAGCTTATACCCAATATAATGACAGCAGCATAAACTGAAAGTGCTATTTTTAACCGTTTCCTAACACGAGGATGTTTTAACCTTTTAATAAAAATAGAGAGTTTCATACTGCCTTGATTTGTATAATAATGCGCTGTACATGACAAAAAATATGATGAGAAATAAATGGCTTATAAATCAATGAAATGCTGGAGTCCAAAAACATATTTTTAGACTCCATTTTACATTTTTGTCATGTACAGGGATAATAATGGCATAAACATCTAAAGAATATAGATTGATGGCTTAATGCCTAAAATGACGCATCCCTGTAAATACCATGGCTATACCCTGTTCATCAGCAGCGGCAATCACTTCATCATCACGAATTGATCCCCCTGGTTGAATAACCGCTGTGATTCCCGCATTTGCCGCTGAGTCAATTCCATCTCTAAATGGGAAAAAAGCATCTGATGCCATCACCGACCCTTTAACTTTTAAATTTTCATCCGCCGCTTTGATTCCTGCAATTTTAGCTGAATAAACGCGGCTCATTTGTCCTGCACCGACACCAATTGTCTGACTGTTTTTACAATAAACAATCGCATTAGATTTTACAAATTTACCGACTTTCCAAGCAAATAATAAATCAGCTAATTCACTTTTTGATGGAACGCGTTTAGTAACGATTGTTAAATCATCGACCGTTATTTCACCTAAATCTTTATCTTGAACTAATAATCCACCTGCAATGCGTTTATAATCAAAGGATAATGATTGTTTTTCTTTCCAAGTGCCTGTCACTAAAACACGTATATTTTCCTTAGTTGCTAAAACGGCTTGTGCCGCATCACTAATGGCGGGTGCTATCATTACTTCAACAAATTGGCGTTTAATAATTTCGCTGGCAGTTATATCATCTAAGGCTTCATTGAAAGCAATAATTCCACCAAAGGCAGAAGTTGGATCAGTGGCATAAGCTAATTCATAAGCTTCAAAAATAGTTTTAGCTTGTGCAACACCACAAGGGTTTGCATGTTTAACAATCACACAAGTTGGTTTTTCTGTAAATGATTTGACACATTCTAAAGCGGCATCGGCATCGGCAATATTGTTATAGGATAATGCTTTACCTTGCAATTGTTTTGCTGCACTAATACTCCCTATTGCAGGGTTATTCTCTTTATAAAATGCGGCATTTTGATGTGGGTTTTCACCATAACGTAACGATTGTAAATGTTCAAATTGTAGATTTAAAATAGGGGGGAATTGCTCGCCATTAATATTACCTAAATAAGTGGCTATCGCGGTATCGTAACAAGCGGTATGCTCAAAACTTTTTAGTGCTAAATTAAAACGGGTACTTTGACTTAACGCGCCGTCGTTATTATTTAATTCACCTAATATTTTCGAGTAATCATCACTATTAACAACCACCGCAACATCATGATTATTTTTTGCAGCCGCCCGTATCATGGTAGGCCCACCTATATCAATATTTTCAATCGCCGTCGCTAGATTGCAATCGGGATCTGCCACAGTTTTTTGAAAGGGATATAAGTTAACGACAACCATATCAATCGCTTTAATACCATTAGCATCCATTACCGCATCATCTGTTCCTCTACGCGCTAAAATTCCGCCATGTACTTTAGGATGCAAAGTTTTAACCCTTCCATCCATCATTTCAGGAAAACCTGTGTAATCTGAAACTTCAATTACAGGGATATTATTCTCCGCTAATAGTTTAGCTGTCCCTCCTGTTGATAAAATTTCGATTCCTAATTGCTGTAAACCTGATGCCAATTTAATGATGCCAGTTTTATCAGAAACACTCAACAGAGCGCGAGAAATTTTTTTATTCATAATAAACCTCTTAAATTTAAGAAAGCTGGTAGCTTTCTATTTTTTTTCGTAAAGTACTGCGACTTAATCCCAAAACTTGGGCGGCTTTGGTCTGATTGTAACCTGAGTGTTTAAGTACAGTGGCTAACAATGGTTTTTCAACCTCACTAATCACTAAATTATAGAGGTTTGCGGTATCATGACCTTTTAGCTGGGTAAAATAATATTCCACGGCTTGTTCTACATGAACGGACAAGGGAATAGGCGGAGGCTGGGTATTGTTGTTAACATTATCCATTATCTAAGGGGGGTCGTTTAAAAAGGAATCAAATGAAAATTTAAGTAGGATTGTTTGTTGTTTAACCGTTGTTGCCTGATACAGCTTATGCGTTTGTTCATGCGCTATACCCAAATGCTTAAAATACCAGCCAATATGTTTACGCGCTATTCTAACACCACTCGTTTCGCCATAAAAATGATATAACTGTTCAAGGTGGTTGAATATTGTCTGTTTAATTTGAGTGAAACTTAAAGGTAAATAATCTTTACCTGCTAAAGCTTGTTGTAATTGTTCAAAAATCCACGGTTGTCCTTGTGCGCTACGTCCTATCATAATGGCATCAACCCCAGTGTAATTTAAAACAAAAGCGGCTTTTTCTGGGCTGTTAATATCACCATTGGCAATAATAGGGATATTAACTGCTTGTTTTACCTTTTTAATGGTCTCATATTCAGCGTTACCATTAAATTTACAAGCACGCGTTCGCCCATGAATCGTTAGCGCAGCAATACCACTATTTTCAGCCAGTTGAGCAATTTTTAAGGCATTACGATTTTCTAAATCCCAACCTGTCCGAATTTTAAGGGTAACGGGAATATCAACTGCATTTACCACCGTCTCTAATATAGATGCGACTAATGATTCATTTTTTAATAATGCAGAACCTGCGGCTACGGCACAAACTTTTTTAGCAGGGCAACCCATATTTATATCAATAATATCTGCGCCACGCTGCTGATTAAAACGCGCAGCTTCTGCCATTAATGAGGGGTTTGTTCCTAGTATTTGTACTGAACGCAAACCATTTTCACCTTGATGATCTGCTTTTAGAAGGGTTTTTTTGTGTTTGCGTAAGGCAGGGTTAGAGGAAACCATTTCTGATACCGCAAGTCCTGCCCCATAATCACGGCATAAATTTCTAAAGGGACGATCAGTAATTCCTGCCATAGGCGCAAGGATTAGTTTATTTTTAAGTATGTGTGAACCGATTTTCATGTGGGTGCAAAGTTAAACCAAGCACTTTATTCTAACCTAAGACGAGAAAAAAAGGGGTTAAATTTTACTAACAAAAACCTGAAAACAGAATTTTTTTCAGTCTCTTTAATCGCTTAGTTTACACTTTAATTCTTTTTGGTTTAAACTCTAATCAAACTCAAGGCAAAAAATGCCAAAAATTATAATTTTACGCACCCCTTTTTAATCTCATGCTGTGTTATTATTAGCACTATTGCAAGCAGCGGTTATCGACCAAAACATAAATTATGTCTATAAATATTAATGTTGGAATTATTGGATTTTCTCTTCATGAACAAGAAAAAATTAAGTGGATATTTGGCGCGGGATTAGAGCGAGATCGCACCTACCACTTAAAAGATCTTACAGTAGATGAAAATATTGATCTTTTAATTGTAAAAACAGCCGCAGAATCTGCTTTAAAAAAACTGGAAAGCTATCAGCAACAATACGGATCTTTACCTGTAGTAACAGCGGGAAGGGAATCTGTTGAAAGTTATGAGCACCATATACAAGGGGTTCTATTACTTAGCCGTGTTTTAAAAGTTTTGGATTTAGTTCAGCTAACTGACAACAATAATGCAGAACCTCAACAAAAACAGCAATCTTTTGATAGTGATAGCGTTAATGTGGGGGGGCAATATGATATTTTAGTTGTTAATGAGGATGAGGAAAACCGTCAATTATTACGTGATGAGTTACTTAAATCTGATATTCCATTAAATATTGATTTTGCCTTGAATGATGCATTTGCCATTGAAAAAATTAATGATAAATATTATGATTTTTTGTTTGTTGATGCAGAGACTGCTAATTTTGACGCGATTGATAAAAGTTTAAAGGCAAATAATCGCTCTTCGGTTGTGATGCCAACGACTAAAGCAGAAGCGGTTGAGTATTCTCATATTGTTCTTAGGATCTTAAAATCTTTTGCAGATGCTGATAACATGATTATTCCTGATGAGAGTGATCACACAGAAGGCGCTACAAGCTATAATGTCCTTGTTGTTGATGACAGTGAGCTAATGCACCAAGCTTTGAAAATTGAATTAGATAAATCAGGGATTTCCTTACAGGCAGATTATGTCTTCAGTGGTGAGGAGGCATTAGAAAAACTGAGTGATAAAGATTATGATTTTATTTTTCTTGATGTGATTATGCCAGGTATCGACGGTTTTGAAACCTGCCACAAAATTCGTAAAATAGAAAAAATGGCCAAACTGCCTATTATTATGCTGACCTCAAAAACATCGCCACTTGATGAAGTTAAAGGGATTGTTTCAGGCTGTACAACCTATTTAACCAAACCTATTAATTCAGATGAATTTCAAAAAATGTTATTACGAATTATGCGTTGGGTAAAGGACTTCAAATATAATTAAATCGTTATATATTTTGTTTGTTAGCGTACCGAGTATTTTTGTCGTTGTAACAGCTAACGCTATGACTTTACAAAACTTAATTTTTTGTTCTTGTAATTTTATTGGGCTATGATTAAATTTACTTAATCATTAAAAATAAGTTATGATATAAATTATGAAACTAGGTTTCAAATTTATGATCATTTATTCAAATTAAATGATCATAAATTTTTGTAAAATCTTTCTTCATTTTTTTATCAAACTTAACATCTAAATAACAAGGGTAGTTATATGACAACAAGAGCAATTATTGCAACAAGCTTAGTAACTTTAGCTTTATTATCAGGCTGTGACGATGCAAGCAAACCTGCTGATACAAGTAGCTCAAAAGCCGCAACTGCTGCACCTGAAACTAAAAATGCAGTGGATGCAGCAGCGGCTGCGGTAACTGATGCAGTTAAAACATCAGAAGCGGCTATTGCAGAAGCGGTTGATTCTGCATCAACAACAGCGGCAAAGACATCTGACTCAGCAACAACAGCGGTAACAGATGCGGCTGACGCTGCAACAACGGCTGTCGCTGAAACAGCAGTAGCGGTATCAGAAACAGCAACTGAAGCTAAAGATGCTGCGGTAGAAGCTGTGAAAGATGCAGCCGAAGAAACTTCACAAGAAACTGAAACAACTGAGTAATTCAGCTAACGTTATCTTGTGTGTGAATCGACATTAGAAATAATGTCGATTTTTAGAGTTAAAAATAATTGCCTTATTTTAGCTATAAGCGATTTTGAAAATAAAGTCGGTATAAATCACACAATGCTTCAATTTTATTACCTCGATGACGTACAATGCCTAGGCTTTTCAACTTAAATGCTTCGCTACTATCAATTAATAAAGGTGTTTGAGTTTGCATTACTTCTGAGGTGACAGCTTCTAAGCCTGCTTCTTGAATATTTAATAAATGCCGGCGTAAATGATTGCGATATAAACCCTCTTCTGTCGGTGCTAATTCCAAAAAATCCTCCAAAGTTAAACGTTTCCTTGCAATTTGATAAAGACCAAGACGGACTAGATAAGGATGACCATCAACCATTTGGATAAATTTATTTAGCTGTTGTTCTGATAATGTTAAACCATGAAGCTGCATTAGTTTAACCGTTTGTGCACGATTAAATTCAGGCAACTCTATTGGTAATCCTACATTGAAAGGTGACTGGTTAAGATGCAGAGGAATATAAACTTCCTTAGAATGCGTAATCACTAACCGTAAATTTTTCCAAATCACGTTATTTTTGCTTTTTTCATGCCAAGCACGTAACAAGCTAAAAAAATCAGCGGCAATGGTTGGATGCTTAAAAACTTCGTCAACCTCATCTAAACCTAATGTTAATGCCCCCTCTTTTAGTAAATATTTTTGAAAATAATTACCTGCTTTACTTTTTGCGCCTAAAACCCCTTTCCAATAAAGATCAAGATTTTCATCTAAACCTAACTGATCTGCTGTGGCTGCACAAAACCATTGCAATAATGACTCAAGGCTTAAAAAAATTTCACTATCAGCTTCTTGAAAGGATAATACTGCGGTTCGTTGTCCTATGGTTTCGGCATGATCTAAAACTCTAGACAATAATGAGGTTTTTCCCATTTGTCGTGGGGATTTTATTCTAATTAACGCATAAGAGTTTTCAATTGAGGCATAACAATCTCTTTCTATGGGAGGGCGTTCTATGTAAAAATTTGAACACAAAGGAACTTGCCCTTCGGGTTCTTCTGTCTCTGAGATATTAATACTTAGGCAAGTATTTTCTTTTTTGACTAAAACGGGGGTTAGATACTCATTAATTCCCGCCAAATCAATGGCACTACAGGCAAATTGATAAGCACTTTCAATTGACTCACCACTAAATAAGGCACGATAAAAACCTTTTGCAAATGCAATCGCTGCCTGATCGCCAATGGGCGCATTCATACCAATAACATAATCAATATGTTCTGCAATCGCCCTCGCTTGAAGCTCACTATTACAAGCATTCAGCAATAAACAACGAACCCTGCCTTCAAAAAGCTTAAAAAAATCAGCTAAAGCATCTTGATGAATAAAAAGGCATTGATTGTCATCATCTTGAAAATACAAGCCATTTAATTCACCATGGCCACTAAAATGAACTATATCAGGTATAAAGCTCAATAATTGTTGCTGTAAATCATTATCATCTGTCGCAGGACTATAGTTTAAAATAAAATCATCACGTTGCTTTGAGAGCATCAGCAATTTTTTTATTTCATTAAATTCTTTATCTATTGCTAGTCTGTCGGTATCACTAGGATTAGCTGCAAAAAATACAATCTGTGTTTTGTTATTTTTCATAAATAATTATAATTTAAAGGGATACCTTTCCAATAGTTCTAACCTTTCGTAGATAGGATAACAGCTTTAAAAAAAGGATATTTAACATGAGCTATACATTTTAGTATAAAATTCTCTCCTTTTTTATTAAAAAATGCAAATAACTGCAATTTACCCAGGAACGTTTGATCCTGTTACCAATGGTCATTTAGATCTAATTGTAAGAGGTGCTAAACTTTATGATCATCTTATTGTAGGAGTGGCTGTAAATATTAACAAAACGCCTTTATTTACTTTAAAAGAACGTATTGCGTTACTTAAAGCGGTTGTTGTTGACTACCCTAACACTAAAGTCATTGGTTTTAACAATTTATTAGTGGATTTTGCTAAAGAACATCAGGCAAAGGTTATTTTGAGAGGTTTGCGTACGGTTTCTGATTTTGAATATGAATTTCAACTGGCAAGAGTAAACAGGCGTTTATCATCAAAATTAGAGACGGTATTTTTAATGCCAGCTGAACATGATGAGTTTATTTCATCAACAATGACCCGAGAAATAGCAAAACTTAAAGGTGATATTTCAAGTTTTGTCCCCACGATTGTAGAACAATCTTTAATTAAAAAATTTAACAAGGTGTAAAATGGCACTTCTTATTGACGAAGAATGTATTAATTGTGATGTTTGTGAACCTGAATGCCCTAATGAGGCAATCAGTCAAGGTGAGGATATTTATATTATAGATCCCACTTTATGTACTGAGTGTGTAGGTCATCATGGTGAGCCACAATGTATTGAGGTTTGTCCTGTTGATTGTATTGAAAAAGATTCAGCAAATGTTGAAGACAAAGACTCTTTGTATCAAAAATATCTTAAACTAATAGCTTAGTCGGGAACATCTAATATTTTCAATGCTCAAATGGAGAGCCGACAAAATGTCAGTTCTCCAATGCTTAAAAATTAATTATTTATTATAATTTGGCTGAACACGAACGGCTTTCCAATTCCAAATCGCACCTGTTTTACTTTCCGCTGTTCCTGAAATAATATTATTTCCTGAAAAAGACCCTTCGTAAGTTGAATATTTATCATTAAAATAAAAATAAACTTTTTCACCATTTTGCTTCCATGTATCATTATTTGGCGTTTTATCATTGGGGTGTTTAGTTCGCAGAGTACCGTTTGAAAGAAATTCCATATCATATTCCCAGTCGGTATCCATATAATGCCATTGGGTATTACTAACAAGCGGAAATCCCGTCTCAATATCAAGTGGATCTTTATTAGTACACGCGGTTTGCATTAATGACAAGCTGGTTAGAATAATCAGCAGTCCACGATTTAAAGTTTTCATTTTTTTCAGTCTCCATAAATCGTTTAAACGATTTTTTTAACAGTGGGTTAAAGATTTTAAATAAAAGCTTATTTTAAATAATAAACTTCATTGATTAAATGATAATGTAAATTTTGCTGTTTACAAAAAAGATTCCAATTCTTTTAACTGGTCACGTATTTTAGCAGCCATTTCAAACGCCAAGTTCTTCGCATGATTATACATTTGTTCTTCAAGTTGTTTGATATGTTTAGATTTTTCTTTTAAGCTCATGGCTTGATAGTTTGCAGCCTGCTCTGCAACCTTTGCATTGGCAATAAGATTTCCCTGGTTTGCAGTGCCTGGAATACTAATCTCTAAAATATCGGTCACTGATTTATAAATAGTTTTAGGAATAATTTTATGTTGCCGATTAAATATTAGCTGTTTTTCACGTCGGCGTATGGTTTCATCAATTGCCTGCTGCATAGACTTGGTTATTTTATCGGCATATAAAATGGCAGCCCCTTTAACATGACGCGCAGCTCGCCCAATAGTTTGAACTAATGAAACGGTTGAACGTAAGAAACCTTCTTTATCTGCATCTAAAATAGCAACAAGCGAGACTTCGGGAATATCCAACCCTTCACGTAATAAGTTGATTCCGACTAAAACATCAAATAAACCTAAACGTAAATCACGGATAATTTCCACACGTTCTACAGTGTCTATATCGGAATGTAAATAACGCACTTTAACGTCATGTTCCATTAAATAATCGGTTAAATCTTCTGACATTTTTTTGGTCAAGGTGGTGACTAAAACTCTTTCTTTCTCTTTAACCCGTTTATTAATTTCTGATAATAAATCATCAACTTGACTTAGTGCAGGACGGACTTCAATTTGAGGATCTAATAAACCTGTTGGTCTAACGACTTGCTCAACGACTGCCCCTGAATGTTGTTTTTCATAAACACTTGGGGTGGCAGAAACATAAATTCTTTGCCCTACACGATTTTCAAATTCATCAAAACGTAAAGGGCGATTATCTAAGGCCGATGGCAGACGAAAACCATATTCAACCAAGGTTTCTTTACGTGAACGATCCCCTTTATACATTGCGCCTAGTTGAGGAATAGTGACATGACTTTCATCAATCACAACAATTGAGCCTTCGGGTAAATAGTCAAACATCGTTGGCGGTGATTCACCTGGATTTCTACCTGATAAATAACGTGAGTAATTTTCAATACCAGAGCAATAACCCACTTCCAGAATCATTTCAATATCAAATAAGGTTCGTTGTTTTAAGCGTTGTGCTTCAACTAATTTATTAGTTTCACGTAATAATTTCAATCGTTCGGTTAGTTCAGTTTTAATCGCTTCTACCGCTTTTAAAAGTTGTTCTCTTGGGGTCACATAATGGTTTTTAGGATAAATAGTATAGCGTGCTAATCTTTGTAAAATCTCCCCTGTTAAAGGATCAAATAAAGATAAGCGTTCAATTTCATCATCAAATAATTCAATCCTTAACGCTTCTTTATTAGATTCTGCAGGAAAAACATCAATCACTTCACCGCGCACCCGATAAGTTGCTCGCCGTAGTTCGACATCATTACGAGTATATTGTATTGCTGCTAAACGGCGTAAAATATCTCGTTGCTTAATAATATCGCCACGAACGAGGTGTAATACCATTTTGAAATACGATTCAGGTTCACCTAAACCATAAATAGCAGAGACAGTAGCGACTACAATCGTATCTTGACGTTCAATTAAAGCTTTGGTCGCTGAAAGTCGCATTTGTTCAATATGTTCATTTAAAGAAGCATCTTTATCAATAAAGGTATCGGAGGCTGGAACATAAGCCTCAGGTTGATAATAATCATAGTAGGAAACAAAGTATTCAACACTATTATTGGGGAAAAATTCTTTCATTTCTCCATATAATTGTGCTGCTAAAGTCTTATTAGGGGCTAATATCATTGCAGGACGTTGACATTGCTCAATAAGATTAGCAATGGTAAAAGTTTTCCCAGAGCCTGTCACTCCTAAAAGTGTTTGATGAACCTCGCCATCATTCAAGCCTTCTAGCAATTTCATAATCGCTTGTGGCTGATCTCCTGCGGGTTGGTAAGAACTTTGAAGTTTAAATAATTTTTTCACAAAATAAGTTATTTCAAGGGGTTATTCACTGAATACATGGCGTATAATAACTGAATTATTTTCAATCTTGATTTTAGTCAAAGGACATTATGAACATTCAACTTTCTAATCGGGTCAACGCAGTTAAACCTTCACCGACATTAGCCATTATAGCAAGGGCTGCACAAATGCGGGCTGAGGGAAAAGACATTATTGGACTCGGTGCAGGTGAGCCTGATTTTGATACCCCTGAGCCTATTAAAGCCGCAGGAATTCATGCGATTGAATCAGGATTTACTCGATATACAGCCGTTGATGGTATTTCCAGTTTAAAACAAGCGATTATTAATAAATTTAAAAAGGATAATGGCTTTGATTATCAGCTTAATCAAATTCTAGTTTCCTGTGGGGGTAAGCAAAGTTTTTTTAACCTAGCTCAAGCTTTGTTAAATCCAGAAGATGAAGTGATTATTCCATCGCCTTATTGGGTATCTTATCCTGATATGGTGTTATTGGCTAATGGCGTTCCTGTGATGATTAAAACCACACAAGCGCAAAATTTTAAAATTACCCCAGCACAACTACGAGGGGCAATGACGGCTAAGACCCGTTTATTTGTATTAAATAGTCCATCAAATCCAACAGGGGTTGCTTATTCTGAAGAAGAGCTTAAAGCCTTGGGTGATGTATTACTAGATTTCCCTCATGTTATTATTGCTACCGATGATATGTACGAGCATATTTTGTGGGAAAAAGGCAGTTTCGTAAATATTCTTAATGCTTGCCCTGCGCTTTATGAGCGGACTATGGTTTTAAATGGGGTTTCAAAAGCCTATGCAATGACAGGCTGGCGTATTGGTTATGCCGCAGGGCCTGTAGCAGTGATTAAAGCCATGAGCAAAATTCAATCACAAAGTACCTCTAATCCTACCTCAATTTCACAAGTTGCAGCAGAGGAGGCGATTAAAGGCGATCAATCCTGCATTGATACCATGATGATTGAATTTAAAAAGCGTCATGATTTTGTGGTCGCAGAATTGAATAACATTGAAGGCATTGATTGTCTTCCAACCGATGGTACTTTTTATGTTTTTCCTAACATAGAAAAAGTGATAGAAAAACTAGACGGTATTAATAATGATTTGGACTTTGCTGAATATTTAATTGAAAAAGCAGGGGTTGCTATTGTTCCCGGTTCAGCCTTTGGTTGCCCAGGTTATATGCGAATTTCAATTGCAACCAGCATGGAAAACTTAGAAAATGCGTTGATTAAGATTAAAGCCGTAGTGTAATACCAGTCTCGTTTTAAATGGCTGCTAATTATTTTGGAAGAATGTGGCAATGATGCTATAAATTTTTAGTGCCAATAAAAATAGATTTGTTTGAATCTTTTATACAAAATAAACTCCACTAACTAGCAGCTTTTAAGCCTAAAAATAGTCGCTGCATTTATAATAGGAAATACTATGAAAAAAACTAAGCAATCACCTTTATTATTGGCTATAGGAACAACATTAGTCTCAGGACTTTCAATAACCACTGTACAAGCTGAAAGCTCTAATCCTTTTGTTATAACTGAACTATCTGATGGATATATGCAGTTGGCTAAGGCGGATACGGACGATAAAAATGCAACTAAAAAGGAAAATAAAGGTTCTGAAAAAATGAAAACAGGCGCTTGCGGCGAAGGTAAATGTGGCGGTGATATGATGAAAGGTGGTGAAGAAAAAACTGTAGAGGGGAGTTGTGCGGGAAATAAACCGATGCCTAAAATGGATAAAGGAAATAAAAACAAAGGGCGGTGAATCTAAATGTGGTGAAGCCAAATGTCGCACAAATAAAAACTAGTATCACTATTCTTAAATAATATTATAGATAATTTTAAGAAAGTCCTACTAGTCGTACATATTAAGTGTTTGGACATAAATTGACTACACTAAGTTACTGGTATTGACTCTGATCCCTCGAATTTGCTTGACTTTTCTGCCCCCTTGAATTTTACTTTAGTTTAATTACGCTTTCAAAAAACCCAACTCAAACACTTGCGGTTTAAGTTTTTCGGTGAGGGTTTTGTAAGCGGTTTCAAAGGGGGTAAAATCGGTAGGCATAGCATCACTGTCTGTATTACGTTTTTTGAGGGCGTTGCGGATTTGATACCAGCCAACATCGGGGCGGTTGAGTTTGAGTTCTTCGCGGGTGTTGTAAACATCAGTTTCAGAAAAATAAGCTTTCCATAATTCTCGCCCTGCATTTAAAACGGCTTTAGCTTCTTTTGAGAGTTTCTTTTTTTCGAGATATTGCACCATAAAGTCGGATTCAAAACGGTCTGGGGCGTTTACTTCGTCTTCGGTAAAAGGGATAAAGTGATTAACGATTGACCATGTTTTATCATTCCATTCTAGGTTGTCAGCACTGGCGGTAATGTTTTTTCCATGAAATAACATCCAGATTAGACAATCATTTTTAAAGGTATTAGAAATTACTTTTGTGGGTTGTAAAAACTGGTCGTTATGATTAATCCAAGTATGTTTTTCCAATTGGCGAACTGAAAATACAATCGCAATTTTCCATAAATTAGCGGATGTAACATAAAAGCCATTGCCTCCATTATAGACTGATGAGTATAGAGCGGTTTGTTGACATGAATGCTGTATATCATTACTGTTGCAATACATATAAGCAATAGCACTATCAACCCAAGAAGATACTTTTACTTTAGCTGTTTGAGGATGAATGGCATTTTTTAGAGGAATATTGTTACTATCGGTTTTTAATCTTGGCAACCAAGCATTTAAGTGTATATTTTTTTGTGTATTGTGAAATTTTTTTTCACCCATTGCCTGTGATTTTTTATCTAAAATCTCTGTAGTAATTTGTAAAATAGGTGTTTTTTTCTTGGTGTTTTGATTCGTTTTCCAACACAAAAAGCCTATGGGGAAATTTCCTTTTAGCCCATCAAACGCTTTGCTGTGAATAACAAAACCTGCCTCATATTTTGCATTCCAAATGAGTCTAAATTTTTCAAAATTAGGCGCATTAACATATTTTAAAGTGCTAAACATAGCTAATGTAGCAGTCGGAATCTCTTTAGCAATTCTAGCCATGAACTGTACGAATAATTCACGCGCTGCGTAACCATAATCCTCACTATTCATTAATGAACCAATTTTGGTAGCCGCTACTGCTGTTTTTCCTTCTTTTCCTGCGGAATTAGCCGCCTCAGCATACGGCGGATTGATCAACACTAAAATCTTTTTCTTTTCTGCAATCGCCTTGCGTAAACCAGCAGGAAGTTTATCCGTCAAACTATAATCAATCGAACCATCATCTGCAATATCATCATTCAAATAATCATACTGAAAACGCTGCGCCGCCACACAAGTCTTAGTCGCTTTCATCACATCCACATCGGCTTGATCTAAGGTACTCATATAAATATTACGCGGATTACTGTGCTTAACCTCCAAATTCCCCACACCACAACACATATCCCAAACCACATAATTCTTTTGCCAATTCTTGCCCAAGGTCTGCGTCAACTTATCATAAGCCTTATCGACCACCGCCAACGGCGTATAATACGCGCCCTTAAAACTGCGCTCATCCAAAGGAATTAAACTATCACGCCGCTCCAATAAATAATTACGATATTGCGCCTCAGGTGGCTTATGATAAATCGCCCAAAACTGACGATAACCTTCCTTATTCCCCAATTCATACAACTTGCCATCCAAACTAAACACAGGCGCGTTATTCTTATGCAATAACTCCGCAGGCAAATTAGTATGAGTCGAAACCGTCCCATCGTGCATAATATCGGCAAAAAATAACAGCGCATAATTATCCTCATCAACCCCAATCACCTCACGCCCAATCATCATCACCCACTTATCAAATACCTGCTTTAAATTATCAGGCGTAATCTGAGTACGAATAATATCGCTCGAAG